>NUMR01000054.1 GCA_002578045.1 Bacillus cereus | reverse complement strand
TTAATTTTGTCTTTCCCTACTAAAAAGATATTCGTGCATCTATTAGGTGAAAGTACATATCTTTGACTAGTGTTTTGAGAAGTCGTATTTTTGAATGAATTCATTGTCTTTGTGCTTTTTAGAGCTTGCATTTGAATTCTCTCCTTTTACAGTTTCATTTAAATAATTATCAAAGTGTTTCTGCGCGAATAATGTACTTGGTCTTAAATACTGTTCAAGTGGCTTTCCATCTTTATCAAATTTCCCTAACCACTGCGGTACTTTGTTATCAATGACTACCTTAAAATCATCAACTGTATAATCTTCATTCCATCTAGCACGAATGAACTTTCTATGACCTTCTGATTTATGGTTATACTTTTTCTTTGCTTTTTCGTTTAAGTAATCGAGAATTTCCTTATAAGGGATTGATACTTTGGAATCTGATTCGTCAGAAGAAGATGTATTAATTATTTCTAATTCTTTATCTTTATCTAATTCTTTATCTTCTTCTATATCTGTACCGTCACGTGACGTCACGTGAACGTCACTTTCATTCCCCTTGTTTTCTAGTGTTAATTGCTGCTGTTTCTTACGTTCACGGTATTTTTTATTCCGTTCCGCATTTAATTGTTTTACACGTTCTAATCCATCAACGTTTTGATGTTTCTCCCAATTCGAAATACAAATGTATTGATCATCTGTTATCTCAATCATTCCAAATTGTTGAAATGTTTGAAGTGCTAATCTCACTGTTGCAATTGGTCTATTGAATAGAGTTGCAAGCATTTCATCTGAGTAAGGAATGTTTTTACTAAGAAAAATATACCCACTCGCATTTGTTTTTCCAGCTTGCGCTAATAATCTAATCCATATAATTAGTAAGGTATCAGCTTCAGGCATGCTTTCGATTAAACGTATTTTTTCATCCTCAAACATACTAGTTGAAAGCTTTATCCATTTAACTTCTGACACTACAACTACCTCCTCGTACAAACTGCCACATATGCTTGTCCACTTTTGATAATCTGTTGAATTTCATAATGTGGATAACCAACTTTGAAATACTGTTCAATCATTTGTTTCAATTCATCTTTGCTTTTCGCTAAGTCCCAGAACTTATTAGGTAATAGCACTTGATATTCAACTAAATCCATGTACTATTTCCCTACTTTCCGTGATATACTTATAGCAACTTGTTTTTTCTTAAGGACCCACTGTCATGGGTCTTTTTATTTTGTCTTACATCACTCCAAGCCCATTCTTTTATTGGCTTATAAGTTATGTAAAATAACCATGAACCACATGCGATTAACATTGCGAATACAACTAACGATGTTGTATCTTCCACTAAATTACCTCCTTATTTCCAATGTGAATATTGTGGATAAAACGTTAGTGAGTTGTGGATTGATTAAAATTCCACAGCTACTTTGACTTGAATATTTACTGGAATTTCTTTAGTTATACGAATAGAACCAGGGCTTTCTCCATTCTCAATTAGCTGTGTTACCTTTTCTTTTACCCTATCTGCTGTTTCGAACTCATAAACATTAGCAGAACCAAATCCGCTGTGATGAATGACTACATATTTTTGTTCTTGCATACCTATCCCTCCTACTGGACTTCCGCCATGTTTATTTGTGAGCTTACAAAAGTAATTTCTTCCCTTAATACAATCGGTAACGTATATTCTTCAACAATCTTTGTCGCTAATTCTAAATGACTACGTTTAATTGCTTTATGGCTTGTTACTCCAAACTCACGGTATAGTTGGTTGTAAATATCACGATAAACCTTTCCTCTTAACCCACGATCTCGATAGGCATTCGATTGTTTGCCACCTAATAGAGCAACACCATGACGTTTGACAGCATTAGAAATTTCATCACATTCTACTGCGAATAATGGAGCGTTTTCTCGTAAGTCTTTGACATCTGATTTGATGTGCTGGAGTTCTTGCTTTTGTCCTTCTAACGCATCAAATGTTAGTTTTAAAACACTCATTGGATCTGTAGGGATTTGTTGCTGTTCTCTCATATTGAAATAGCCATCTACAAATTGATCGTATAATTCCCATGCTGTATCGTCTTCGAGGATTTTTAACAGTTTTGCGTATCCTCGTTCGGATAAGAGGTAGATGTTTTTCGAGTTAGCAACCGATTGATTACTGTATCCTAACTCATTAAAACTCGGTGGCTTAAACCCACCCGCTTTAAAGTCAATAATATCCACTCCATCTTTAAATCTATTTCGATTCTCATTAATGCGACGGTTGATTTCTTTTAATGGTTGGTTATGAATTTCAGCTACTTCTTTAACTAACATAGCTTTTTTCCCTTCGCCAAAACCTCCCTCGATTCCAATGAATTGATAACCTGCAATGTTTTGCTTTCCTAAAATATGTAGTTCGTTTGTCGCTGTTAATTGATCGTTCATTTTGCGTCCTCCTTATTTTTAATTGATAACTACACTTGAAAAAGATCGTTTAAAGTGCATCCAAATAGCTTCGCTAGCATTTGCGCTTCCTTTAACTTAAAATCAACTTTTCCACATTCTTTTTCATGATACGTCTGAGGATGCACACCTATTTTCTCAGCTACTTCCTTTTGAAGAAGTTTACGTTCACGCCTAGCTACATAAAGTGAATGATGCATTATGAAGCCTCCCTCTCTTCTTGATACGGAATCCCTAAAGTCTTAGCAATTCTCTTCTTTTGTTCCTTCGCCATACGTTTACCACGCAAAATATCAGATAAATACGCAACTGATATACCTAACTCTTTAGCGAAAGATCTCATCGAAATATCCGATTCAAGTAATTTAATTCTCACTTTCATACCAAAATCAGTCATACTTTACCACCTCACTTATTTACTCATAATATTGACTAAAAAGAGTCAATATGCTAACATGTAAGCATACGGAATAAACCAAATGATAAAACATCATTGCAGCTTATAATTACACAACTACCAAATTGCGTTTGTAAATTATATGTTTTATATTCGTTTGTTTCGTAGCTAAACTATTAGCTTACAAACACAGTATAAAGGTATATTTACCGTTAGTCAACAATAAAATAGTTTTTTGACCTTTTTGTGTTTTGTAACGAAGGAGAATCACTATGAGTATAGTAAAAAAAATCAAAGAACTGTGCGATAAAAACAAGATGACTGTCGCTGAATTAGAACGACGATTAAACTTTGGGAATAGCACTATTAGAAAATGGGATGATCGTAGCCCTTCTAGTGAAAGATTATCTAAAGTGGCTGATTATTTCAATGTCTCAACAGATTATCTGCTAGGAAGAGAAACAATTCCTGAAGAAGATTTATATGATGAAGATTTCTTCGCTATCGAAAGAGCTGCTAAAAAATTAGATCCTGTAGATAGGAAAAAACTTAGAAAAATTATGGAACTAACTTTTGAAAAAGCTTTTTCGGAGAGTGATGACGAAGATGACAATGACTACTTATGAGGAACCAAACTATTATTTAGCACAACAATATGCCTATAAAACAATATTTGAAGCAGGAATAACAACACTGCCTATCAACTTTAAGAAAATAGAAAAGTTTTTTCAAAACTTAAAAATACACTCTTTTTCATGGATGGCTAGGACTCATAATATGTCTTTTGATGATGTTTGCAAGTGGGCTCGAAGTAACGAAGGGTGTTGTTGGTATCGAAAGAGCGACGATACCTATATTATTCTTTACAACGAAAAAATCGGTACTCCGCAAAGAATCAGATGGACAATCGCTCATGAACTTGGTCATTTTGTACTTAAACATAATTTACGTTCAAATGAAAAAGTAATGTCTAGAGGACCACTAAACGAGGCAGATTATGAAATTTTTGAAAAAGAGGCAAATTATTTTGCTAAGAACATTCTTGTTCCTATTCCTGTAATCGCGAAAATTTTAACATCTATTTCAACAATTAATTTATTCGACATAGCGGAAATCTGTGACATTTCACATGAAGCTGCTGAACATACTATTAGTTATTTGAACAGAATTCAACATAGAGGTCTTTCTATTGACTCTGTCTATCCTGAAGTTGCTATAGCATTTCAAGATTATATCGAGAATTTAACTCTAGAATTAAAACACTACGCTTTTTAAACATACTACATACATATATTCGAAAGGTGTGATTACTATAGTAATCTATAAGGATACTGAGCGCGGTACTTACTATTTCGTAACACGAGTAAAAATGAAGACTGGGAAAACAAAACAAATTAAACGACGTGGATTTAAAACGAAATCAGAAGCAAAAAGAGCAGAAGCAGAAATACTATTAAACGAAGAATTATTTGATGAAAATTACTCTTTTGAATTTGTGACAAAAGAGTATCTTAACTGGTACAAAAAAAGAAGAAAAGCATCGTCGTATTTAAAAATAAGCAGCATTATAAATGTTCATTTACTCCCAAAATTTTCATCCAAAAACATCAATTCTATACGAACCAAAGATATTACGAAATATCAAAATGATATTATAGGCGAATACTCTGTTAGTCATGTGAAAAAGATACACACAGTACTTTCAGCAATTTTTAATTTTGCTATCAAGCATGAATACACAAAAGAAAATCCAGCTAGAAAAGTGGGGAATATTGAATTAGTAGAAGAAAAGCATATAGATTATTGGACATTAGAAGAATTTAAAGTGTTCATTCAGCACGTTGACGAACCTTTCTATTATGCCCTATTTATGACACTTTATTATAGTGGTATGCGTAAAGGAGAACTACTAGCTCTTACATGGAGTGATATTAACTTTGAGACTAATACAATCATTGTTAATAAAACCGTATATAATCGTAATGTGACATCTCCTAAAACACAATCATCTATAAGAAATATAATCATGCCTACTCATGTGATGAAACTACTCGAGGAATTAAAAAAAGGAAACAAATTATCCTATGTTGTTTTTGGAGAATTTCACTCTCATCTTTCTACAACAACATTAGATCGTAAATATGATAAATACGTAAAACAATCTAGTATGAAAAAAATCCGCATACATGATTTTAGACACTCTCATGCAAGTTATTTAATTAACAAAAATACAATTGTATCTGTTGTTGCTCAAAGACTTGGTCATAGTGATGTTGCCACCACATTAAACACCTATAGTCACCTTTATCCTACAACTGAAAAAGAAGCCGTCCTCAAGATGGAAGACGACTTCAAATAACGAAATAAGCATATATGTTACCACAAATGTTACCACGTTTTTAAAAACGTTGTTATATCAATGTTTCAGACAAATTAATGGAGACGGTGGGAGTCGAACCCACGTCCAAAAATATCGGCACTTAAGCTTCTACGAGTGTAGTCGATATATTAGCATTTTGCGAACTCTTCGGCCTATCGACAGGCTTCCAAGTTGCTAGTCTGATTGTTCTCTTCCTTTGTCCTCAGACGGCGAACTCCGGCGTAGTCCACTTAGTTTGAGTCCCTTACCCTACCACATGGACGATGGAGGGAGGAACCTTTAGTGCAATTAAGCAGCTAAAGAAAGATTGTTTTGTTTGCCAATTATAGGCTTTGACGTTTTAACGAGGCCGATCCCCTCGACTCGCAACCTAAGCTCGAACTATCCCTGTCGAATCCGTAACGTCCCCATGATAAAAATGGAGCATACGAAGAAATTTCGTGATAGCTACTAAGAGCTATTTTTCAATGTGCAACAATCTTACATAAGTTATTATAACATACGCACGCCGTTTTACAAATGTAAATATCTGTATTACATTTTTTGACGATCACGGAACGCACGTGCCATTTCACGTTTTGCTTCTTTCTCTTTTAAATCGTGACGCTTGTCATATTGTTTCTTACCTTTTGCTAAAGCAAGTGCCATTTTCGCAAAACCATTTTTCAAATAAATTCTAACTGGAACTAATGCGTAACCAGTTTCTTTTGCAGCTCCCGCTAACTTCTCAATTTCTTTTTTATGAAGAAGTAATTTTCTCGTGCGAAGTGGATCGTGGTTGAAACGATTCCCTTGCTCATACGTACTAATATGCATATTATGAACCCATACTTCACCATTATGTATACGTGCAAACGCATCTTTCAAGTTCACGCGTCCAGCGCGAATCGACTTAATTTCTGTTCCTTGAAGGACAAGCCCTGCTTCGTATGTTTCTTCGATGAAATAATCATGAAATGCTTTTTTATTTTGTGCAATAACCTTACCTGTACCTTTTGGCATATAACGTCCCCCCCTCTATTTTTACTATTGTAACAAATGTTAATAAAAAGCGGTAGTAGCTCGCTCTCAATCCACCAAAAAAAGAAAAACGGCTCCGCTTTTCCTCAAAGCGAAGCCGCTCTTTTCTTACTTACGCTTTTTCTTTTTCTTCTTGAATCCTGGTACATTTTCAAAAAATGGCTTTTTCTTTTTTCCGTTTCCATCCTTTTTACTAGTACGTCCAGATGGACCTTTTCCTTGGCCCCCACGATCGAAATTTCTTCCTGTGCCGTGTTCGCCACCGCGTTTCTTTCTGCCTGTTCTTGGCTGTTCAATAACGACTGGACGATCTTTGAACTTACGACGAGGTGTGCCTTTCATACCAACGATTTCAAAGTCGATTGCGCGCTCGTCTTTGTTTACGTTAATAACGCGAATTGTAATTTCGTCACCGATGCGGAATACGTTACCTGTACGTTCTCCTATCATGGCGAAATGCTGCTCGTCGTAACGGTAGTAATCGTCCGTTAAGTAGCTAACATGAACAAGACCTTCAATTGTATTTGGTAGTTCTACGAATAAACCGAAGTTTGTTACAGAGCTAATCATACCGTCATACTCTTCACCGATCTTATCAAGCATATATTCTGCTTTCTTCAGCTCGTCTGTTTCACGCTCTGCTTCAACAGCACGGCGTTCCATATTAGAAGAGTGCTCCGCAATATCAGGCAGTTTTTCACGCCATTTCGCTTGTGTCTCATTATCGATTTTACCGTTAATGATATATTCACGAATTAATCTATGAACAATCGTATCTGGATAACGACGAATTGGAGATGTAAAATGTGTGTAGAACTCCGTTGATAAACCGAAATGTCCTAAGCTATCCGCATCGTAACGTGCTTGCTTCATAGAACGAAGCATAACTGTTGAAATGACTACTTCTTCCGGCTGTCCTTGAACCATTTCAAGAATTTGTTGTAGCGCACGTGGATGTATTTCATTCGCACGTCCTTTTACTGCATATCCGAAGTTCGTTACAAATTCGAAGAAACGCTCTAGCTTATCTTCTTTCGGATCTTCATGGATACGGTACATAAACGGTACGTTCATCCAGTGGAAGTGCTCTGCTACTGTTTCGTTCGCAACAAGCATAAATTCTTCAATTAACTTCTCTGATACAGAACGATCACGCATGACAACATCAGTCGGTTTTCCTTCTTCATCTACTAATACTTTTGCTTCTTTAAAATCAAAGTCGATTGCACCGCGGCGCATACGTTTTTCACGTAAAATTTGTGCTAACTGCGCCATCTCTTTAAACATTGGTACTAACGGCTCATAGCGCTCGATTAACGCTTCGTCCTCATCTTCTAAAATGCTTCTTACGTCAGCATATGTCATACGTTCTGTCGTTTTAATCACACTTTGGAAAATCTCGTGTTTGACAACATCACCTAAATTGTTGATTTCCATTTCACAAGATAGTGTTAGACGGTCTACTTTCGGATTTAATGAACAAATACCGTTAGATAGACGGTGTGGAATCATCGGAATTACACGGTCAACAAGGTATACACTCGTCGCTCTTTCCGCTGCTTCCACATCAATTGGAGAGCCTTCATGAACGTAATGACTTACATCCGCAATGTGAACACCAAGCTTGTAATTACCGTTCTCAAGCTTTGTTACTGTAACTGCGTCATCTAAGTCTTTCGCGTCTGCACCGTCAATCGTTACAATCATTTGATCTCGCAGGTCGCGGCGATCTTTTAAGTCTTCTTCCGAAATCGTTTCTGGTACACTGTTTGCATGCCCCATCACTTCTTCAGGGAATGCTAAAGGTAAGTGATGTTTATGAATAACAGATAAAATATCTACCCCAGGATCATTTTTATGACCTAAAATTTGAATAACTTCACCTTCTGCACTTAAACGGTTCTCTGGGTAGCTTGTAATTTTCACAACTACTTTATGACCTTCTACAGCGCCCATTGATGCACTTTTCAATACGAAAATGTCACTTGTCCAGCGCTTATTGTCAGGTATAACAAATCCGAAGTTTTTTGATTCTGTATATGTACCAACTAATTCTTTCGTCCCGCGTTCTAAAATACGCACAATTGTACCTTCTTGACGCGAACCGCTTGATTGTGAACTAACACGCGCTAATACTGTATCGCCATGAAGTGCACCGTTTAATTCTGTAGGTGGGATAAAAAGATCATCGTCTCCCGTTTTCTTCTCTTCTGGCACAACGAAAGCAAATCCACGCGCATGACCAATTAACTTCCCGCGCACTAAGTTCATTTTTTCTGGAAGACCATAGCGATTGCTACGTGTACGAACAACAAGTCCCTTCTCTTCCATCATTACAAGTGCCTTTACAAAATCTTTAAAGCCTGCAGAACCTTCCATTCCAAATGCCTCTTCTAACTCTTGTATCGTTAACGGCTTATACACTTCTTCTCTCATAAATAATAACAACTTATCAATATGTTCTTGTATGATTTCTTCCAAGCAAAAATACCTCCTTTAAAACCTTATATTATTTAGTGTATCCGAAAGATAGGGGATGTATAAAGCGAAACTTTAATACTCCCTTAATGTTTTTTACATTTTTCACAAAAAATTCCTTATGAAAAAAAGAGGCAACTAGATCTTACCAATCTAGTTGCTCCAAGAAGTTATATACATCCTCATGTAGCTCTTCACGCTGTTTATCAAGTGTAATGACATGCGTAGAGTCTTCATACCATTTCATGTCCTTTAACGTAGATTCTACACCGTTATAAATAATGTTAGCACTATCTGTATTAATCATTTCATCATGACGCGCTTGTACAACAAATGTTGGTGCATAAATCATATCCACATTGTTACGTACGTCAGCAATTAATTGTTGTAATGCTTTTAATGTATTCATTGGTGTCTTTTGGAATTCCAACATTTCTTGTTCGATTTGTTCTGGTGATTTTTGCTCACGCTTTTTATATTCCCGGGCATATGCCAATATACCTTGATACATCGTTTCTTCGCTCTTAATATACATCGGTGCACACATTGGTACCACACCTAAAACCGGCATTGTATAAGCTAATTTTAAAGAAAATACGCCGCCTAAGGACAAACCAACGACAGCGATTTTCTCAAAGCCTTTATCTTTTAAAAGCTGATATGCCTCCGTTACGTCTTGCCACCAATCTGTAGGACCTGTATGAACAAGCTCTTCCGGTGGTACACCATGCCCTTTATAAATTGGTGCATGACAAGTATAACCTTTCTTTTCTAAGAAACGCCCTAACATACGTACATCAGCTGAGTTTCCTGTGAATCCATGTAGTAATAAAACAGCGCGGTCTCCACCTTCAAATGTAAATGGTTTTGGAGATGCTAATTTCATCATGTATTTCTCCTCTTTCTCTTCTGTAATCTAGTCGTATTCTTTCTATATCTTAGTGTACCATATTTATATTTCTATAATCTAATTAGAAACTTCTTTCAAATAGCAAAACAAAAAAAGAAGAAGCATTAGTACACTTTACTAATGCTTCTTCTTTCCATTCTATAAGTTTAAGTACGTAACACCAATTGTTAGTACGAAGAATAATACAGCTAAAACAACTGTAATACGGTTTAATACCGCCTCAATTCCACGTGCTTTTTGTTTACCAAACAATTGCTCTGCACCACCTGAAATAGCGCCTGAAAGGCCTGAGCTATTACTAGACTGCATAAGTACCATAACAATCATTAAAATCGATACAATAATAAGTAAAACTGATAATAACGTATGCACTTGGCGTACCTCCTACAAAGATTCAGTTAGTTTAAATGGTAGCATAAATTCTATAGAAAAGCGAGAGCTATAAAGTCGCTCTCGCTTTTCTTCTATTATATGAACATCATTGCAAATAACGGTCCGAGCATACATGTTAAAATTGCTGTTAATGTCATTGTTACCGATCCAATAACACCTTCATACTCGTTATTTTTCATCGCTCTCATAACACCCATAATGTGAGAGGCGCATCCAAATCCAATCCCTTTACCAGCCAAGTTTGTAACGCGGCTCCATTTTAACAATATTGGTCCCGTAATCGTTCCAGTAATACCTGCAATAACAACGAAAGCTGCTGTTAAGGATGGAACTCCACCCACTTGTTCAGAAACGCTCATCGCAACTGGCATTGTCACTGATTTTGGTAATGAAGATAAAATTAAACCTTTATCTATTCCCATAAGTGAGGCAATAGCGAAATCACTTGCAATAGCAACTGTTGTACCTACTAACACCCCACCAGCAATTGGTACAACATATTTTCGCAGAACGTGGGGCTGCTTATAAAGCGGGATTGCAAATGCTACAACACCTGGTCCGAGTAACTTCGCAATCCAGCCCCCACCGCTTTCCATATAATTTTAATATGATATATCAAGCGCGATAAATAAGAAAGCCATTAGCTCTGTCGCTGCAAGCATTGGAGAATTCCGATCTTTAGTGGAGCCCAATCCGTTTATGGATTGGCCAAGTCATCGAATAGCAATTGATTTTGATTCTAACCGTTTCTTTTAACATTTCATGTCACTTATGACGAATGAACAATTTTAACATAAAAAAAACAGACCGTGATTTCTCACAGTCTGTCGTTATTTTCTACAATTACTTCTTAAGATTGTAGAAAGATTTTAAACCATCGTAAACAGCGATTTCGCCTAGTTCGTCTTCGATGCGTAATAATTGGTTGTACTTCGCAATACGATCCGTACGGCTCATAGAACCCGTTTTGATTTGGCCAGCGTTAGTTGCAACTGCGATGTCAGCGATTGTAGCATCTTCAGTTTCACCAGAACGGTGAGATACAACTGCTGTGTAACCAGCACGTTTAGCCATTTCGATAGCTTCGAAAGTTTCAGTTAAAGTACCGATTTGGTTCACTTTAATTAAGATTGAGTTAGAGATACCTTTTTCGATACCTTCAGCAAGTTTTTGAGTGTTCGTTACGAATAAGTCGTCACCAACTAATTGTACTTTGCTTCCAAGACGCTCAGTTAATAACTTGTGGCCGTCCCAGTCGTTTTCGTCTAAACCATCTTCGATAGAGATGATTGGGAAGTCTTTGCAAAGCTCTTCGTAGAAATCAACCATTTCTGCAGAAGTTAAACCCGTACGGCCTTCGCCTGCAAGGTCATATTTACCAGTTTCTTTGTTGTAGAACTCAGAAGAAGCAACGTCCATTCCTAAGAATACGTTCTCGCCAGCTTTGTAACCAGCTTTTTCGATAGCTTCGATGATTACTTCTAATGCTTCACGGTTAGAACCAAGGTTTGGAGCGAATCCACCTTCGTCACCTACTGCAGTGTTAAGACCTTTGTCATGTAATACAGCTTTTAATGCATGGAATACTTCAGCACCCATACGGATTGATTCTTTGAATGTTGGAGCACCAACTGGTAAGATCATGAACTCTTGGAAGTCTACGTTGTTATCAGCGTGAGAGCCACCGTTGATGATGTTCATCATTGGAGTTGGTAATTGTTTTGCATTAAATCCACCAAGGTAACGGTATAATGGAAGACCTACGAAATCAGCTGCTGCGTGAGCTACTGCCATAGATACACCAAGGATAGCGTTAGCACCTAGTTTACCTTTGTTTGGAGTGCCATCTAATTCGATCATAGCACGGTCGATACCAGCTTGGTCAGTTACGTCGAAACCAGCGATTTCTGGAGCGATAATTTCGTTAACGTTGTTTACTGCGTTAACAACACCTTTACCTAGGTAACGAGATTTGTCACCGTCACGTAATTCTACTGCTTCATGCTCACCAGTAGATGCACCACTTGGTACGATAGCACGTCCGAATGCGCCGCTTTCTGTATAAACTTCTACTTCTACAGTTGGGTTACCACGAGAGTCAAGGACTTCGCGAGCATAAACATCAATAATTGTTGACATAATACGTTCTCTCCTTTTTATATAAGCAAATTACTTAATAATTGTTTTACCTGTCATTTCTTTCGGCTGCTCAACACCAAGAAGTGTAAGCATTGTTGGAGCGATATCACCTAAGATACCACCTTCACGTAATTCTACGTCATTCTTAGTAACGATGAAAGGAACCGGGTTAGTTGTATGAGCTGTCATTGGCTCTCCGTCAGAAGTTAATTCTTCATCCGCATTACCATGGTCAGCAGTAATAAGTGCTACACCATCTTTTGCAAGAATCGCTTCTACAACTTTTCCTAAACATTCGTCAGTTGCTTCTACTGCTTTAATTGTTGGTTCCATCATCCCAGAATGGCCAACCATATCACAGTTCGCAAAGTTAAGAATGATAACGTCATGTTTATCATTTTCGATTTCATTTACTAAAGCGTCCGTTACTTCGTAAATGCTCATTTCAGGCTTCAAGTCATACGTTGCGACCTTTGGTGAGTTAATTAAGATACGCTCTTCTCCTGGGAATTCAGCCTCACGACCACCGCTAAAGAAGAATGTAACGTGCGGATACTTTTCAGTTTCCGCAATGCGAAGTTGCTTTAATCCCGCTTGCGAAACAACTTCACCTAAAGTGTTATCAAGGTTCACTGGCTTGAATGCCACGTAACCATCTACAGTTTCACTGAAGTGTGTCATACAAACGAATTCAGGAATGTGAGGTACTTTTTCACCACGATCGAACTCACGGAAGTCTTCGTTTGTAAATACACGAGCAATTTGAATTGCACGGTCTGGACGGAAGTTATAGAAGATAACTGCATCATCATCATTGATTGTTGCAACTGGCGTTTCATCTTCATTAACAATTACAGACGGCAATACGAATTCATCATAGATACCGTTCGCATAAGAGTCTTCTATACACTCTTCTGCTGATTGATAAGTAGGGCCTTCACCATTCACCATAGCACGGTAACATTTTTCTACGCGATCCCAACGCTTGTCACGGTCCATGGAGTAATAACGACCAGAGATAGTCGCGAATTGTCCTACTCCTGTTTCTTTAATTACTTCATTTGTTGCATCGATATACCTTTGTGCTGTTTTTGGTCCAACATCGCGGCCATCTAAGAATGCATGAATGTATACTTTCTCAACGCCTTCTTTTGCTGCTAAGCGAAGAAGAGCAAACATGTGGTTCATGTGACTGTGCACACCACCGTCAGAAAGTAAACCGAATAAATGAAGTGCAGTACCTTTTTCTTTTACGCTTTTAATTGCATTTTTGAAAGTTTCGTTCTTATCAAACTCACCTTCACGAATTGCAACGTTTACGCGTGTTAAGCTTTGATATACTATGCGGCCAGCACCGATATTTAAATGACCAACCTCAGAGTTACCCATTTGACCTTCTGGAAGACCTACCGCTTCACCACAAGCTGTAAGCGTTGTGTGAGGGAATTTGTTCCAGTAACCATCAAAGTTAGGTTTCTTAGCTTGTGCTACAGCATTCCCGTAAGTTTCTTCACGAAGTCCGAAACCGTCAAGAATAATTAGAGCTGTTGGCTTTCTCATTTTACCGCCTCCAGAAGACCTAAGAACGAAGCAGGCTCTAAGCTAGCACCGCCAACTAAAGCGCCGTCGATGTCAGATTGTGCCATGTACTCTTTAATGTTTTCTGGTTTTACGCTACCGCCGTATTGAATACGAACAGCTTCTGCAGCTGCTGGAGAAACAGCTTCTGCAACAACTTTACGGATGTGCGCACATACTTCGTTTGCATCTGCAGAAGAAGAAGATTTACCTGTACCGATAGCCCAGATTGGCTCATAAGCGATAACAGTTGCTTTAACTTGCTCTTCTGTTAAACCTGCAAGTGCTTTTGTCACTTGACCTGCTACTAGATCAAATGTTTTTCCGCTTTCGCGCTCTTCTAAAGTCTCACCACAGCAAACGATTGGTGTTAAACCATGTTCAAATGCCGCGATAGTCTTTTTGTTTACTGTTTCGTCTGTTTCAGCAAACATTTCACGACGCTCAGAGTGGCCAATCACTACGTAGCCTACTTTTAAGTCGCTAAGTGCTACTGGGCTAATTTCGCCAGTGAATGCACCATTTTTTTCGAAGTGCATGTTTTGTGCACCTATTTGTAAGTCAGTTCCTTCAGCCTTCGCTACTAAGCGCTCTAAGAATAGAGCTGGAGAGCAAACTACTGCATCAACAGCTGAAGCTGCTGGGATTTGACTTTTAACTTCCTCTACGAAGCTAACTGCTTCAGATAGAGTTTTATTCATTTTCCAGTTACCTGCGATAATTGGTTTACGCATGCTTTGCACCGTCCTTTTTCTTTGGCTGCTACTTATTTATCGTTAAGACAAACTACACCTGGAAGCTCTTTACCTTCCATAAATTCTAATGACGCACCGCCGCCAGTAGAAATGTGGCTCATTTTGTCAGCCATACCGAATTTTTCAACAGCTGCTGCAGAGTCACCACCGCCGATAACAGAGTATGTACCTTCTGCATCTGCTAATGCCTGTCCTACTGCTTTTGTACCTTCTGCGAATGGAGTCATTTCGAATACACCCATTGGTCCATTCCATACAACAAGCTTAGAGTTTTTAATTACATCTGCATACATTTCACGTGTTTTAGGACCGATGTCCACACCTTCCCAGTTAGAAGGGATAGAGTCGATACCAACGATTTTAGTCGTTGCAGTTTCAGAGAATTCCTCAGTGATGACAACATCAACTGGCATGTAGAAGTTTACGCCTTTTTCTTTTGCAAGTTGCATAAATTCTTTAGCTAGTTCAATCTTGTCATCTTCACATAGAGATAGACCAATTTCATGACCTAAAGCTTTAACGAATGTGTAAGCAAGTCCGCCACCGATGATTAAGTTATCTACTTTGTCTAATAGATGACGAATTACACCAATTTTATCTTTTACTTTCGCACCACCGATAATAGCTGTGAATGGGCGATCTGGGTTAGAAAGTGCTTTTCCAAGAACATCTAACTCTTTTTCCATTAGTAAACCAGATACTGCTGGTAGGTAGTCCGCGATACCTGCAGTAGAAGCGTGAGCACGGTGAGCTGCACCGAATGCATCGTTTACGAAGATGTCAGCAAGAGCTGCGAATTCTTTCGCTAATTCTGCATCGTTCTTTTCTTCGCCCGCATAGAAACGTACGTTTTCAAGAACTAATACATCTCCTTCGTTCATTGCTGCAACCATTTCTTGTACAGCTGGTCCGAATGCTTCGTCTGCTTTTTTAACGTCTTTACCAAGAAGCTCACCTAAACGTGCCGCTACTGGAGTTAAACGCATTTCTTCTACTACTTGACCTTTTGGACGACCTAAGTGGCTTGCTAAAATAACTTTCGCACCTTGCTCTACTAAATATTGAATTGTAGGAAGAGCTGCACGGATACGAGTTTCATCTGTAATTTTGCCTTCTTTCATAGGTACGTTGAAGTCAACGCGGCAAAATACACGCTTACCTTTTAAATCTACGTCACGAATTGATTTTTTGTTCATTGGTTTTCCCTCCGACTACTAGTTAGGATTGACAAAACCCACTCAAAAGCTTAACACATTTGCTTTTAAAACGAAAGAAGAGAGAGGGAACAAACCCTCTCCCTCGTTTTGTCATTGATAACTTATATAATTAAGAATTAAAGACCTTTAGAAGTCATGTATGCAGCTAGGTCTACTACACGGTTAGAGTAACCAGTTTCGTTATCGTACCAAGAAAGTACTTTAACCATGTTACCTTCCATTACCATTGTAGATAATGCATCGATTGTAGAAGAAGCTGTGCATCCGTTATAGTCGATAGATACTAATGGCTCTTCGCTGTATCCAAGGATACCTTTTAATTCGCCTTCAGCTGCTGCTTTGAATGCTGCATTTACTTCTTCAACTGTTACTTCTTTATCAAGTTCAACAACTAGGTCAACTAGAGAAACGTTAGCAGTTGGAACACGTACAGCGCCACCGTTTAATTTACCTTTAAGTTCTGGTAATACTAATGCTACAGCTTTAGCTGCACCAGTAGATGTTGGAATCATGTTTTCAGCTGCTGCACGAGCACGACGTAAATCTTTGTGTGGTAAGTCTAAGATTTGTTGGTCGTTCGTGTAAGAGTGAATTGTTGTCATCATTCCGCGTTTTACGCCAAATTTTTCGTTTAATACTTTAGCGAATGGAGCTAAGCAGTTTGTAGTACAAGAAGCGTTAGATACTACGTTGTGGCTAGCTGCATCGTATTGTTCGTGGTTAACACCCATAACTACAGTGATATCTTCGTCAGAAGCTGGAGCTGAGATGATAACTTTTTTAACTGATCCACCTAAGTGTTTTTCAGCATCTGCTTTTTTAGTGAAACGACCAGTAGATTCTACTACGATTTCTACTCCGTAGTCACTCCATGGTAATTGTGCTGGGTCACGCTCAGCGATAACTTTGATTTCTTTACCGTTAACAACGATGCTGCTTTCGTTAGCAGATACTTCTGCATTTAAAGTTCCGTGAACTGTGTCATATTTTAAAAGGTGAGCTAAAGTTTTAGCGTCTGTTAAATCGTTGATTGCTACTACTTCTACCTCTGGGTTGTTAAGAGCTGCGCGGAATACGTTACGTCCGATACGTCCAAATCCATTAATACCAATTTTAGTCATTTGAAATTCCTCCTTGGGGGATTATATTAAAGGGTAATACCCTTTGTTAACTGTTTTGCTGCACCTTCATCTGTAATTAGAATAGAAGTGTGTCCTTGTTTAATTACAGCTTGTATTGCCTTTGCCTTTGAAGAACCTCCAGCGACTGCAACAACGTGAGATACATGTTGTAAATCTTCTAGTTGCATACCAACTGTTCTTACTTTATGAACAACATTCCCTTGTTCATTAAAGTAGTACCCGAAAGCTTCGCCAACTGCTTCGCTTACCTGAATCTTTAACCAATCTGCTTCCGAAGTATTTCTGCGACGTGCCATTGTTAACGCATCACCTATTCCATGAATGACGATATTGGAAGATCGAATCAACTCAAGAACTTCTTTCACGGAAGGCTCTGTCACAATAGACACATATGCTTCGCTGCTAACATGGTCTGGAACATACAATAAGCGATAATTACTCATCGTATTTTGCGCCATCTTGGCACAAATGGTATTGGCTTCTAATTCAACACCTTCTCCAATTCCACCGCGTGCCGGGACAAATAGCATATGTAAATCTTTGCAATCAATCTGCATCATGTCCGCAACAGCAGCTAGCGTAGTTCCTCCAGCCACAGCAACGATATTATTCGCTGTCAGACAGTCTTTTATACAAGTCACACAAGCACGGCCCATCTCCAGTTTGACCCAAGGTGATTCATCACTATCACCAGGGACAACGAAAACTTCATCCAAGTCTAATGTTTCCTTAAGTTGCTTTTCTAAAACCTTTAACCCAGAAATTTCTTTCATAAAGTCTTCCAAAGCAAGAACTAAAGCTGTTCCTTCTTCTGTCAAAGTCATTCCAGAAGAAGCGACGTGAACTAAGTTTTGTTCTTTCAAAACTTGAACTTCACTTCGCAATACTCGTTCTGTCATACCAAGACTTGCAGATAAGTTTCTTCTTCCAATCGGCTGCATAAGCCTAATGTACTGAAGAATTTGCATTCTCGTTTGCATAACAGGTAGCAAATCAGGTAATAATTTTTTTGTATTCTGAATCCATGAGCGCATATCTTTTCTCCTCACTGCATCGGTTCATTTCCCTTTGTGGTCACTTTACGTCCCGCAGTGACATTTTGCGTCCCACGTAGGTTAAAAAAATAATCCCTGCTACATGTATTATTGTAACAGGAGATAGAAACTTATTCAACTCTTAACTGCATTGTTTATATATTTTATTATGACACATTTGTGAATGTTACCATATTCTACTTGTTTTCCATCTATGTCTACAACCGGAATCATTAGGTGATATTTTTCTAAAAGGTCATTATCTTCATATATATCTATTTCCTCGATTTGAAAAGAATATTCACATTGTACTTCTTGTAAAACTTGTTTCGCCTTCTCACAAAGGCCACAATCTTTTTTTGTATACAGCACAACTTTCATCTTCTTCACCTATCCGATCGTTTTTCGTAATGACGAAGCTGGAATATGCATTTGTTCTCTATATTTAGCCACTGTTCTTCGAGAAATAACAATTTCATGCTCTTCTTCTAACAATTTTGAAATCTTTTGATCTGAAAGTGGCTTTTTCTTATTCTCCGCCTCAACAAGCGTTTGAATAAGTTGTTTTACACGCTTTGTAGAAATTGCTTCATCTTCTGTCGTCGAAACAGCATTACTAAAGAACGATTTCATCTCAAATAAGCCATGCGGTGTTTGCACATATTTATTTCGCGTCGCACGACTTATTGTAGATTCATGCACACTTAACTCTTCCGCTACCTCTTTTAAAGAAAGCGGCTTTAAATACTCTGGACCTTTCCAGAAGAAATCACGTTGTTTTTCCATAATAATGGTCATCACTTGCAGGAGTGTCTGCTTTCTCTGTTTCAAACTGCGCATAATCCACTGCACATGTTGATACTTTTCTGATACGTAAGATGCTACTTCGCTTTCACTATTATTAAGAAGCGCACTATACTCAGAATGGATTTCAATTCTCGGCATATTTCTCTCATTCATCTGTAAAATGAGACGATCACCTTCTTTTTTCACTGCCATATCAGGCACAATATAAAGTGGTTTATCAGAAGAAAACGCAAGACCTGGTTTTGGTTGTAATGACGTAATACAATTTACCGCATGCTGTAATTCTTCATTACTACACTTCAGCACTTGAACAAGCTTTCGCCAATCTTTCTTCACGAAATAAGCAAAGTGTTCCTCTACAACCTCTTCCGCTAATCCATTACGATTTTGTAAGCGCTTCAATTGCAAAGTTAGACATTCCTGAATATTACGTGCTCCTACCCCTGCTGGTTCCAATGATTGAACAAGCTCTACAGAGCGGTCGACTATAGGAAGCGATACAGAAAGGAGCTCTGCCAACTCTTCATTCGTTTCTTGTAAATACCCATTTCCATCCATGTTCATAATAATGAAAGAAGCTACTTTTCGCTCTTTTTCATCTATTTTATAATATTGTATTTGATCTAATAAATGTTGCTGAATTGTTGTAGAATCCACACTATAGATTTCCATCTGATTCTCGACTTGTTTGCTAGTACTTTTACTTTTGTTAGAGCTCCTTTTCTTCTCCCTCTCAAAACCACCTAATTCAATAAGGGGATTCTCTAACGATTGCTCATACAAAAACTCCGATAATTCTTGTACATTATACTGGAGCATTGTAATCGCTTGCCTTAACTCTTGTGTCATCGCCAAACGTAAGCTTTGTTCTTGTAAAAGACTTGCCTTCAAACTAATCTCCCCCTTGTTTCTATTGTACAATAAGTTTGGTAAAAGGAGAATGCTATCACAGACATCCATTCCAAAATATTATTAATTTATATTTATTAATGAGATTTACATCTTACAACCGAAAAATAAAGTGAAACTTTAATCAGTGGGGGTTTTCTTCATCCCCCACTGATTATNNTTACGGGCAGTTGATCCCCCACCTAACTTCTTTGCTTTCGCCGAATTTTGAGGTGGGGGGTCTTACTGCCCGCAAATAGCGGGATAAATAATATTGAAAGAAATGATAACACTCGAAATTATTACCACGTACTAATAGTAATTCCTACAATCAGATATAACAAGAGAAAAATAAAAAAAGTCTTAACCTACAAAACGTAGGTTAAGACTTTTTGACGCGCCCAGAGGGATTCGAACCCCCGACAGACGTGGTACCGGAAACCACCGCTCTATCCGACTGAGCTATGGGCGCATGATAATAAAGTGAAACTTTAATTAGTGGGGGTTTTCTTCATCCCCCACCTAACTTCTTTGCTTTCGCTGAATTTTGAGGTAGGGGTCTTACTGCCCGCAAATAGCGGGATAAAATACACATCATTTTCTTCTCATAATAATAGCAATAAAATCCATCTAAATCAATAAAAATATCCCCTTCATCCTTTATACGCCTTAGCTAAGAGCATATAAAACATATCCTCCCCCTAAATTTTCCAAACATAAATTCACCCCAACTCACAAATTATAATCTTTGAATTAATATTCCAAAGGGGGCTTTATTCAATGACTGTAATTACAAAACTAAAGCAAACTGTTTCTGGATTAAAAAGTGCACAAGCTAGTTTAGAGGGATTCGCCCTTGATACGGATAACCAACAAGCAAAGCAACTTTTCCAAACAGCTGCGCAGCAAACACAAACTATTATCGATTCTTTAAACCCACGTGTTGAAGAAGTCCAACAAGAAGAACCACAATACTCACAGCAATAACAAACCATTTATGCTGTGAAACAGAAAAAGGATGATATGCAGTCATCCTTTTTCTCTCACATTACATAATGCAATAGAAATGGAATGATGATTATGCGAAAGATCGGATTTATAACCGCGTTATTTGTACTTCTATTCAGCTCTTTTACCGGCTGTGATCATAGCCCATTAGATAAAAAAGTAAAGAAAGAAGAAGCAAAGCGAACCGAGAAAGAAAAAGGCCCTAAATTAACGAAGATGAGCACAGAATCCTTTAATCAATCTATATCACAAGAAGCAAAGAAAAGAGCTCTCGCTATGGATGAATTTATAAAAAGCACAGCAGTGAATTCCAATTTAGACCTCTACATAGCTATTAAACCTGAGCATCATGAAAGATTCAGGCTAAAACCTCTGCGCAAAAAACTTCAAAAGCAATTAAGTGATGAATATCCTACTTTCGATGTTCGTGTTAGTACAGATAAAAAAATCTTTATGCTACTCGATAAGCTTGAAAAAAGAATCAAGAAAAAAAATGTAAATAAAGATGAAATCAAAAAACAGTTAAAGATTATCGGATCAGAAATGGAATCTAACACTTAACGCTTTCGAATAGAAAAGGAAGGATTGAAATGTCTAGCAAAGATAAAAACTTAACCCCTGTACAACAGGAATATAAAAAATTGGAGCAAGAACGTGAACCGAAGCGACCGGTCTTAAAAAATTGTATAAAAGCATTTTTCGTCGGTGGTTGTATTTGTTTAATCGGACAGCTTATTTCTACTTTTTATATTACGTATTTCGATTTCACCGAACGTTCAGCAGGAAATCCAACAGTCGCAACTCTTATTTTCCTCTCCATGTTACTAACCGGATTCGGTGTATATGATCGCCTCGGACAATTTGCTGGAGCAGGCACAGCTGTACCAGTTACTGGATTTGGGAACTCTGTTATTGCCGCATGTATCGAACACCGAACGGAAGGGTTCGTTCTTGGTGTTGGCAGTAACATGTTTAAACTAGCTGGCTCCGTTATTTTGTTTGGTGTATTTTCCGCTTTCGTCATCGCACTTATTAAAACGATTCTCTTTCAATGGGGAGGGCTATAAATGTTACAAGGACACCGAACATGGGTATTCGAAAACAAGCCAGTCATTATCTCAACCGGGGTGGTCGGTGGACCATTTGAAGCAAATGGCAATATCCCTGAAGACTTCGACACCCTCCATGAAGATTTATGGCTCGGACAAGATTCTTACGAAAAGGCACATAAAATTTTATTTGAAGAAGCTTGTAGCCGCGCTACCGAAAAGGCAAAACTTCGTAAAGACGATATTCAATTCGTACTCGCAGGAGATTTAGTTAATCAAATAACTCCAACGAGCTTTGCATGTCGTACACTTGGAACACCTTATCTCGGATTATTCGGAGCTTGCTCTACTTCTATGGAAGGCTTGGCACTCGGTGCAAGCATTATAAATGCAAAAGGTGCAAAATATTTATTAACCGGTGCATCAAGTCATAACGCTGCTATAGAAAAGCAATTCCGCTATCCAACTGAATATGGTGGTCAAAAACCCCCTACTGCCCAGTGGACAGTGACCGGTGCAGGCGTAGCCATTTTAAGTGACGCTGGATATGGTCCACAAGTAACATCGGCCACAATCGGGCGAGTCGTTGATATGGGACTAACAGATCCTTTTAACATGGGAGGTGCAATGGCCCCAGCTGCTGTCGATACAATTGAAGCCCATTTACGCGAACGACAAATCGATGCCTCTTACTACGACTTAATCGTAACCGGTGACCTTGGACATGTAGGACGCGAAATTACTTACGATCTACTACATAAGCATGGAACAAAAGTAACGAGCGAACAGTTTCAAGATTGCGGGATTATCATTTATAGAGAAGGGCAACCTGTCATAGCTGGTGCTAGTGGCCCCGGATGTTCTGCAACCGTCGTGTACGGTCACTTATTAAACCGAATGAAAAGAGGAGAATTCAAAAAAATACTTGTCGTTGCGACAGGCGCTTTACTATCTCCACTTACATTCCAACAAGAAGAAACGATTCCGTGTATCGCTCACGCCGTTTCAATTGAATTTGGAGGTGCAACGCAATGATTTTTTTCTGGGCTTTCGTCATTGGTGGACTCATATGTGTAATTGGACAACTCATGTTTGATGTCGGCAAGTTAACACCCGCTCATACGATGGCAACTCTCGTTGTTATCGGCGCAATATTAGACGGACTTAATCTTTATGAACCATTAATTGATTTCGCTGGAGCCGGTGCAACTGTACCTATTACAAGTTTCGGTAATTCTCTCGTTCATGGTGCAATGGAAGAAGCTGCAAAACATGGCATCGTTGGCGTCATTACAGGAATGTTTAAAGTAACGAGCGCCGGTGTATCAGCAGCAATTATTTTCGGCTTCATTGGCGCATTGCTATTCAAACCGAAAGGATAAGAGGTGTTTGTATGACTGTTATCGCTAGCGTAAAAACTTGCCTTGCTAGTTTAAGGGGAGCTCAAGCAAGTTTAAGCTCTCTTTCATTAAATTCGCAAGATGCAGAATCAAAACGCGTATTTCATGAATGTATGTTAGAAATGGACAGCGTCATCGCTGATTTACAGAATAGAGTTTCAGTATTAGAACGCGAAGAACCTCAATATAAAGGGTTTTAAGTAGACTGGAGGAAATGACTATGTCTCATCTACCCGAATGGACACTCGTTATTCTCCGCTCTGTATTCATATTAGTTATTTTATTCGCTATTACGAAATGGTTAGGGAAAAGACAAATTTCCCAGCTCTCCTTTTTTGAATACATAGCTGGAATGACAATTGGTGATATTGCTGCCCAAGTATCTACAGGGCTGGATCAAAAGTTTTTCCATGGCGTCTTTGCAATACTCATTTTCGCTGCAGTACCTTTTTTCACTGGAATCCTCTCTTTAAAGAACAAAACAGCTCGAGATTTTTTTGAAGGGAAATCTACCGTATTAATAAAAGACGGAAAAATACTCGAAGATAACTTAAAGAAAGAAAAATATACAAGCGATGAATTACTTGAGCTTCTCAGAGGGAAAGATGCGTTCAGTATAGCCGATGTTGAATTCGCTGTCTTAGAGCCAAGCGGAGAATTGAATGTATTATTGAAGAAAGATCGCCAACCACTTACAGCAAAAGACATCGGCTTAAAAGTACCGAATGAAAAAGAACCACAAACTGTCATTATGGATGGAAATATACTAGATGAACCCCTTTCCTCTAGTGGCCATAACCGAGCTTGGCTACATGCTGAGCTAGAAAAACTCGGTGTTGTTATTGAAAATGTCTTTCTTGGTCAAGTTGATTCATATGGACAACTAACTATCGACATTTATAATGACAAAATTCAAATGCCTTCTCCTCAAAACAAACCTTTATTATTAGCATCTTTAAAAAAATGTCATGCTGATCTTGAGCTATTTTCTTTAGAAACAAAGTCGAAATCAGCGAGCGAAATGTATAGAAAAAACGCGAAACAAATCGAAAATATTTTAAATAATGTAACCTATCTTTTAAAAGAATAGATATCGAAAGAACGCTTCAGTCAAAAGGCGTTCTTTTCTTTTTGCTATAACTTTCATGACGTTTTAAGTTTATGTAATTCGGTTATGATGTTGAAGATACATAAGCAGGGAATTTCAAAAACATAGCGAATAATTCAAGGTACAACTACATATTTTTTTGATGTTAAAGTGGTTTTGTTTGACCTTTATTGACCATAATTGTATTATAAGACTAAGAAAGCTTTAGAAGGAGGAAATAACAGATGAATTTAATTCCTACAGTAATTGAACAAACAAATCGTGGAGAACGCGCTTACGATATTTACTCTCGACTATTAAAAGACCGCATCATTATGCTTGGTAGTGCAATTGATGACAACGTAGCTAACTCAATCGTTTCCCAGCTTTTATTCTTGGAATCTCAAGATCCAGACAAAGATATTCACCTATACATCAACAGCCCTGGTGGTTCTATCACAGCAGGTATGGCAATCTATGATACAATGCAGTTTATTAAACCACAAGTATCAACAATCTGTATCGGTATGGCTGCATCTATGGGTGCATTCTTACTTGCAGCAGGTGAAAAAGGAAAACGTTACGCGCTTCCAAACAGTGAAGTCATGATTCACCAACCACTTGGTGGGGCACAAGGTCAAGCGACTGAAATCGAAATCGCTGCAAAACGTATTCTATTCCTACGTGAAAAATTAAACCAAATTCTTGCTGACCGCACAGGTCAACCACTTGAAGTACTTCAACGCGACACAGACCGTGACAACTTCATGACAGCAGAAAGAGCTCTAGAATACGGTTTAATCGATAAAATTTTTACAAATCGTTAATATTTAAAAGCGGAAGCGACTTGTTCAGAATGGGAGGAGGATGGAGCTTCTGACAAAGAGGTGCTTTTTACCTCGGCAGAAGAAGCGAAGCCACCGACCATTCTAGCCGCTTCATAAAAAAAGCTATCGCATTGAAGTGACCCCTAAAAGT
>NUMR01000053.1 GCA_002578045.1 Bacillus cereus | reverse complement strand
ATATGAAAAAATACGTTGCTTGCTAGCAACGTATTTTTTCATATTTACGCTTTTAATTTCATTACGATGTCAGCATCTGGTGTTACATATACTGTTTGTTGGTTATCATATGTAACGAATCCAAGTTTTGCACCACTTGGCTTTTTAACGTGACGTATTTTTGTGAAATCAACAGGTACAGAGCTAGAGTCTTTTGCTTTACTGTAATAAGCGGCAATTTTTGCAGCTTCTAGCAAAGTTTCTTCGGTAGGTTTTAAAGAACGAATGACAACATGAGAGCCGGGTATGTCTTTCGTATGTAACCAAATTTCATCACGACGGGCGAATTTCGTTGTTAAATAATCATTTTGCTTATTGTTTTTACCGACGAAAATCTCTGTACCATCACTAGCAAAATATTTATCCAATACTGGTTTTGTAGGCTTTTTCTTTGCGTTTTTCGTCTTACGATTGCGCATATATCCTTCTTCAGCTAGCTCCTCACGAATTTCTTCAATATCTTTTGAAGAAGCAGCTTCCATTTGTTGCAGTAAGCTATCAAAATAAAGAATTTCTTCATTTGTTTTTTCAATTTGTTCCTCTACAACAACAACTGAATTTTTTGCTTTTTGGTACTTTTGGAAGTAACGTTGTGCATTTTCAGATGGTGTTTTTAAAGGATCTAATGTGATTTTTACAGTTCCGCTATTTTCATCGTAATAATTAATGACCTCAATATGTTTATCTCCTTTTTTTAAAGCGTACATATTGGCTGTAAGTAACTCTCCGAATAGTTGATATGTATTTGCTTTTCCAGCATCTTGTAATGTTTTTTCAAGTTTAATAAGTTTTTTCTCGTTTTTGTTTTTTTCGTTTTGCATAAAGCGTTCTAAATCGTGAGCTTGTTGTTTTACACGATCACGCTCTGCTTTACCAAAGAAGAAGCGATCTAACAATTCGCTCACTGATGAGAATGTTTTTTCTTCTCCTTGCAAGTGTGTGAGAGGGAAAAGGTAAAAGAATTCTTTCCCATTTGCAGTAATCATTGTTGGTGTATATGTATGAGATAGTAATGGCATTTGTATAGAGAAAAATGCTTCTGATAATGCTTTCTCATTTACCATACCAGCTTTTTTTATTACTTCTTTTGCAAATAATGGGGAAATTCCCATGAAAGCTTCGACAAGTTGCTTATCCATATTTCCAGATAAAAAGTCTAGCGGTCTAATAAAATCATCCGCGGTTTCAATTTGCAGAGGATTAATTTTATGTTGGGCTGGTGGTGCAACGTATTCAGCACCAGCATATACAGTACGGTGACGGTTTACGGCTAACGAAACGTGCTTTAAGCTATCTAAAATAACGTTCGTTTTCGTATCTACTAAGATAATGTTACTGTGTCGTCCCATTATTTCAATTACTAATGTTTTTAATGATTCGTCTCCGATTTCATTCCGACTGCGAACTGTAATTTGAATCATACGTTCTAAGTCAATTTGTTCAACTTTTTCAATAAATCCACCTTCTAAATGTTTGCGGAGAAGCATACAAAACATTGGCGGTATTGCTGGTGAATCGTAGTTTTGATTCGTTAAGTGCATACGCGCATATGTAGGGTGTGATGAAAGAATGAGTTTTTGGTTCTTTCCGTTTGCTCGAATATGTAATAAAATTTCATATTTTGAAGGCTGGTATATTTTAGAAATCCTTCCTGTTTGAAGAGAATTTGAAATTTCGTGTGTAATTGCTCTTGTAAATAATCCATCGAATGCCATAAATGAACACTCCTTTCTAACTAAAAGTTAATTATAGCATTTTTTTGGACGAGGCTGAATAAGCTTTCAATAGAGTATGTCTGGAATCAGGAGGTCGATAGCAGGATGAACTGGTATGGAATGCGAGCACATGAAGTGGAAGAAAGAACGAATACAAATGTGAAGGTTGGACTTACAGAGAAAGAAGCAGAAGGGCGAATACAGAAATTTGGTACAAATGAATTAGAAGAAGCAAAAAGGCCTTCTGCACTAATGGTATTTTTAGCGCAATTTAAAGATTTCATGGTACTTGTTTTGTTTGGAGCGACAATTGTTTCTGCATTTTTAGGTGAATATATTGATTCTATTGCTATTGTTGCCATTGTTATTATCAATGGTATTCTTGGATTTTTTCAAGAAAGAAAGGCTGAAAAATCATTAGAAGCTTTAAAGGAACTAGCCGCCCCACAAGTTACTGTACTGCGGAATGGAAAGTGGGCAAAGGCACCATCTAAAGCGCTTGTTTTAGGCGACGTTATTAAATTTTCCAGTGGTGATCGTATTGGGGCTGATGTACGTCTCGTTGAGGCATCGAGTTTGTATATCGAAGAGTCTGCTTTGACAGGAGAGTCCGTACCTGTGCAAAAAAAGGTAGAAGTATTGCAAGGGCAAGATGTTTCAATTGGTGATCAAAAAAATATGGCTTTTATGGGTACGATGATTACGAGAGGATCTGGAACAGGAGTCGTTGTAGCGACTGGTATGAATACAGCGATGGGCCAAATTGCAAATATGTTACAAAATGCAGAGCAAATGGAAACACCGTTACAAAGAAAATTAGAGCAACTCGGAAAAATATTAATTATTGTGGCTCTTATTTTGACAGCTATTGTTGTATTAGCCGGTGTGTATCAAGGGAATGAAGTATATCATATGTTTTTAGCTGGCGTGTCGCTAGCTGTTGCTGCTATTCCAGAAGGATTGCCAGCAATCGTTACAGTAGCTTTATCGCTTGGTGTACAGCGTATGATAAAAAAGAGAGCGATTGTAAGAAAGCTACCAGCTGTAGAAACGTTAGGGTGTGCTTCTGTTATATGCTCTGATAAAACAGGAACAATGACGCAAAACAAAATGATGGTAACACATATGTGGGCAGGTGGAGAGTTGTGGAAAGTGACAGGCCAAGGATATGAGCCTAATGGATCTTTTATGAAAGGGGAAAAAGAAATTGACCCAGGTCAGACGAAGGCGCTGTATCAACTACTTACATTTGGTTCACTATGTAATAATGCAAATATTATTCAAAAGAAAAAGGCATATGTATTAGATGGAGATCCAACGGAGGGAGCACTTGTAGCGGCAGCAATGAAAGCGGGGATAACACGTGATGCACTGAAAGGAAAGTTCGAAATTATTCGTGAATTTCCGTTTGATTCGACTCGAAAAATGATGAGTATGATTGTCCGTGATCGAGAGGGAAAAAAGTTTGTTGTTACGAAAGGAGCGCCAGATGTCCTTTTGCAAATGAGTCAGACGATTTTATGGGGAAACAAGCAACAACCATTAAGTGAGTTGTATAGAAAAGAAGTACAGGCGGCGATTCATAGTTTAGGTAGTCAAGCACTTCGAACAATTGCAGTTGCATTTAAGTCATTAAAAGCAACGGATTCAATGGAGCATGAAAGAGATGTTGAAAAAGATTTTATGTTAATTGGGATACAAGGTATGATCGATCCGCCAAGACCAGAGGTGGAACTGGCGGTAAAAGAGTGTAAAGAAGCTGGTATTCGAACAGTGATGATTACAGGAGACCATAAAGTAACAGCGATGGCAATTGCAGAACAATTAGGGATATTACCACCAGGAGGTCGTGTTGTTGAAGGAACAGAATTAGCAACAATGGATGTAGAAGAACTAGAAAATGTTGTAGAAGATACGTATGTATTTGCTCGTGTATCACCAGAACATAAATTGAAAATTGTGAAGGCACTGCAAAATAAAGGGCATATTGTAGCGATGACAGGTGATGGGGTAAACGATGCACCGGCCATTAAAACAGCGGATATAGGAATAGCAATGGGGATTACAGGAACAGATGTTGCGAAAGAAGCTTCTTCACTTGTATTACTAGATGATAACTTTGCTACGATTAAATCAGCGATTAAAGAAGGTAGAAATATATATGAGAACATACGTAAGTTTATTCGATATTTGTTAGCATCAAACGTTGGGGAAATTTTAGTAATGTTATTTGCAATGTTACTTGCATTACCACTGCCAATGGTTCCAATCCAAATATTATGGGTGAATTTAGTTACTGACGGTTTACCAGCGATGGCATTAGGTTTGGATAAGGCGGAAGGAGATGTGATGAAGAGAACGCCGCGTCATCCGAAAGAAGGAGTATTCGCCAGAGGGCTTGCTTGGAAAATTATAAGTCGGGGCTTTTTAATTGGGGTAGTTACATTAGTGGCGTTTATTATCGCATATAATCAACATCCAAATGAACTGAACTATGCACAGACAATTGCATTTGCGACATTAGTACTTGCTCAGCTTATTCATGTATTTGATTGCCGAAGTGAGCATTCTGTCTTCCATCGCAATCCATTTGGGAATATGTATTTAGTAGTGGCGGTTATTATTTCATTGTTACTAATGCTCGTTGTTATATACTATCCACCGTTACAACCGATTTTTAGTACAATGCCAATACAAGCAAGAGATTGGTTGTTAATTGGAGGTTTGTCATCAATTCCTACTTTCTTACTAGTAGGTTCTTTATTAACAGGGAAAAAGGAGACGAAGAAAAAGTCAATGTTATATAAGAAGGGATTAAACTTGAAATAGTCAATGATATGAAAATGTGATATAATTTACAGAAGGTAGTAGAGCCTTGTCTCTATTACCTTTTTCATTGAGTTATTTCATGGCTTGGATGTGATAAAAATGATTTCTAGTATGACAGGGTTTGGAAGATCGAAAGTAGAAAATGATACTTTTCAAATTACAGTAGAAATGAAATCGGTGAACCACCGTTTTCTAGAGATGAGTATTCGACTTCCGAAGCAAATGATGGTATTTGAAGACAAAATTCGTAAAATAGTTGCAGAACAAGTTCGACGTGGACGCATTGAAGTGTCTATTAGTATAACGGGAGAAGGGCTTGTCGAAAGAAAATTGAGTGTGAATTGGTCGCTTCTTGAACAGTACCAATCGATTATGGAAGATGTAAAAGGAAAATTTCAATTACAAGATTCTATTACACTCGGGCAATTAATGGAAATGCCAGAAGTAACGGCAATTGAAGAAGTAGAAAATGTAAATGAACAATTTGAGAACAGTTTATATGAGGCTGTTCGCCAAGCTGCTCATATGTTAAAAACAATGAGGGATGGCGAAGGAGAACGATTACATAAAGATATAGCATATCGTTTGCAAGAAATTCACAATTGTGTAAATGAAATTATTCCACATGCACCAGTTGTTACACAAAAATATCGTGAACGATTAGAAAAGCGTTTAAAAGAATTACATAATCAAGATTTAGATGAACAAAGACTGTTAACAGAAGTGGCAATCTTTGCAGAACGTTCTGATATTCACGAAGAATTAGTTCGTTTACAAAGTCATATAGAGCAATTTCGTGAAGCACTGCAAATTACAGAGCCTGTTGGAAGGAAAATGGACTTCATCGTGCAAGAAATGCATAGGGAAGTGAATACAATTGGTTCGAAGGCAAATGATTTAACAATTTCAAAATATGTTGTAGAAATGAAAAATAACCTTGAAAAAATTCGTGAACAAGTACAAAATATTGAGTAGCTTTCAAAAAATATATAGAGTTATAGGTGGTAAAGAAATCGGATAGACTTACTAGGAGGCGCAAACTATGGCCATGCGGTTTTTAAATATTGGATACGGAAATATTGTATCAGCTCATCGAATTATTGCTATTGTAAGTCCGGAGTCAGCTCCTATTAAACGAACAGTGCAGGAAGCGCGTGAACACAACGCTTTGCTTGATGCTACATATGGGAGAAAAACAAGGGCGGTTATTGTTATGGATGATGGGCATGTTGTATTAAGTCCAATTCAGCCAGAGACGATTGCACATCGTTTGAATAATAAAGAAGATTTAAGTGAGGAAGGGTAGGTTTTACATATTTATGAAAAGTAGAAGAGGATTGCTCATCGTTCTTTCAGGACCTTCTGGGGTTGGGAAAGGAACGGTTCGAAAAGAGCTGTTTAGCCATGACGATACACAATTTCAATATTCCATTTCAGTAACGACACGTAAACCGCGTGAAGGTGAAGTAGATGGTGTGGATTATTTTTTTAAAGAGAGAGAAGAATTCGAGGAAATGATTCGTAATGAAAAATTACTTGAATGGGCTGAGTTCGTAGGTAATTATTACGGGACACCAATTGACTATGTTGAAAAAACATTACAAGAAGGAAAAGATGTATTCTTAGAAATTGAAGTGCAAGGAGCAATTCAAGTTAAGAAAGCATTCCCAGAAGGTGTATTTATTTTCTTAGCACCTCCAAGTTTATCTGAACTAAAGAACAGAATTGTTGGTCGTGGTACAGAAACTGAAGATGTTATTGAAAATCGTTTAACTGTAGCGAAAGAAGAAATCGAAATGATGGACGCTTACGACTATGTTGTAGAAAACGATCAAGTTGAATTAGCTTGTGATAGAATTAAAGCAATTGTGGTTGGCGAACATTGCCGCCGCGAAAGGGTAGCAAAATATTATAAAGAAATGACGGAGGGTCTATAATTATGTTAAATCCATCAATTGACTCATTACTACAAAAAATCGATTCAAAATACACATTAGTAACAGTAGCTGCAAAGCGTGCGCGTGAAATGCAACTTGCTAATAACTGTGTTGTTGAACAACCTGTTTCTCATAAATGTGTAGGTAAGTCATTAGAAGAAATTGATGCAGAGGTGTTAAGCTACGTACCAAGTGAAGATAAAGTAGCTGAATAAGACTTTGTCTTCGACAATTTAAAACATAGACTTTATAATTTTCTATGTAACGGTAACAACCTATTTACAAGTAGGTTGTTATTTTTTTACGATAGACATGAAATATTGGTACTGACGAGCTGGAATTTCTATTTCAGTGTTATAAGTTTGAAAAAGAAAGAGGACGAGTCATATGCTAAAAGGGAAAAAGATACTTCTATGTGTAACAGGAGGCATTGCGGTTTTTAAAGCGGCTGCGTTAACGAGTAAATTGACACAAGCTGGTGCTATTGTAAAAGTAATGATGAGTGAGTCGGCAATGAAGTTTGTTACGCCTCTTACATTCCAAGCACTTTCTCGCCATGATGTATATACGGATACATTCGATGAGAAAGACTCAGCTGTTATTGCTCATATCGATTTAGCAGATTGGGCAGATGTGGTACTTGTTGCACCTGCTACCGCTAATTGTATTGGGAAGTTAGCTGGTGGTATTGCGGACGATATGATTACAACTACTTTGTTAGCTACTACAGCTCCAGTGTGGATTGCACCTGCTATGAATGTGCATATGTATGAAAATAAAATTGTTCAAAAAAATATGATGACGTTAAAAACGCTAGGATATACATTTATTGAGCCTGGTGAAGGCTTTTTAGCGTGTGGCTATGTAGCGAAGGGAAGACTAGAAGAACCAGAAGCAATTATTGTGCGGTTAGAGGGATTTTTCTCGGAACAAAAACCACTGAAAGGAAAGAAAATATTAATAACTGCTGGCCCGACACGTGAAAAAATTGATCCAGTCCGTTTTATGACGAATTTTTCTTCTGGAAAAATGGGGTATGCGATTGCAGAAGTGGCAGTGAACTTAGGGGCTGATGTCATACTCGTTTCAGGACCGACATCGTTAAATCCACCATTACATGTAACAACGATACAAGTGGAATCTGCACAAGATATGTTAGAAGCTGTTCTTCAACATTATCCAAATGTAGATGTTGTTATCAAAACAGCAGCAGTTGCAGATTATCGCCCGAAATATGTTCATGATAATAAAATGAAAAAGCAAAATGATGATGCTGTAATTGAATTAGAGAGAACAGTAGATATTTTAAAAACGTTAGGTGAGAGGAAGGACAAACAGTTACTTATCGGTTTTGCGGCTGAAACGACAAACGTAGAGGAATACGCAACGAAAAAATTACGTGAGAAAAATGCAAATATGATTGTTGCGAATGATGTAAAAGCACAAGGGGCTGGATTTGGCACAGATACGAATATTGTAACAATGTATAGAAAAGATGGAGAAGTTATTGAGTTGCCACTTTTAACGAAGAAAGAGGTAGCTCGTGAAATAATAAAGCAAATTGAAATGATGTTAGAAGATGATCGTTTATGAAATTTGCAAGTGTAATTGTTGATGTACCTGCCCGTCAAACAGATCGACCGTTTGATTACATTATTCCTGAAAAATGGGAAGATATTGTACAGACAGGAATGCGTGTAGTAGTTCCATTTGGTCCAAGAAAATTGCAAGGTTTTATTATTGAAATCAAAGATTCGGTTGACGTAAAAAGTAAGAAATTAAAGACAATCTATGAAATATTAGATGTAACACCAGTTTTAAATGGGGAATTATTAAAGCTAGGGTATTGGCTTACAAGTGAAACGTTATGTTATATGATTTCAGCTTTTCAAGTAATGCTTCCAACAGCGATAAAGGCAACGTATAAAAAGCGTCTACAACTTCGGAAACAAGAAGTTGTAGCACCTGAAATACTGTATTTATTTCAGGATAAGGAAACGGTCGATTTTGAAGCGATTGAGGCGCAGCCACATTTATACCGGACTATTCAACAAGAAATTAAAAATGGAACGATTGAAGTCGTTTATCAAGTAAAAGATAAAGTGCAGAAAAAGAAACAAAGAGTAGTTCAGCCGGAGTGGTCAGAAGATAAGTTAGAATTAGCGGCATTTGAATTGAAAAGTAAAAAACAACAAGATGTACTTTATTATTTTGTGGAAAATTATAAAAGTGTACCGTTGAAAGTGATAACAGAAGAGTTACAAATAACAGATGCTCCAATAAAAGCACTTGTTAAAAAGGGGTTACTCTCAGAAAAGTATATGGAAGTATACCGAAATCCGTATGATGATGATGATTTTGAACAAACGAAACCATTTCCACTTACGGAGGAACAAAAACAAGTCATTACACCGATTTTATCATCAATTACAAATGAAGCTTACAATCCATTTTTACTATATGGTGTTACAGGAAGTGGGAAGACGGAAGTATATTTACAATCTATAGCAGCGGTGTTGAAGAAAGGGAAAGAAGCTATTGTACTTGTTCCTGAAATTGCGCTAACGCCACAAATGGTAGATCGTTTTAAAGGTAGGTTTGGCTCGCAAGTTGCAGTTCTTCATAGTGCGCTTTCTGTCGGAGAAAAATATGATGAATGGCGTAAGATTTTAAGAAAAGAAGTGAAAGTGGTAGTTGGTGCGCGCTCAGCTATTTTTGCTCCTTTTGAAAATTTAGGAATTATTATTATTGATGAAGAGCATGAATCGAGTTATAAGCAAGAAGATAATCCGAGGTATCATGCAAGGGATGTAGCTGTGTGGAGGGGACAATATCATAAGTGTCCCATTGTTCTTGGTAGTGCAACACCTACACTTGAATCGTTTGCAAGAGCGAAAAAGGGTGTTTATGAATTACTAACGATGGAAAAACGTATGAACGAACAAGCTTTACCGACGGTAGAAATTGTTGATATGCGTGAAGAACTTCGTGACGGGAATCGATCAATGTTTTCTAAGGAATTGCATGAAAAAATAGCAGATCGATTAGAAAAGAAAGAACAAATAGTACTCTTTTTAAATAGAAGAGGTCATTCTACATTTGTTATGTGCCGTGATTGCGGGTATGTTGTACAGTGTCCGCATTGTGATATTTCGCTGACATATCATAAAATGAACCATCGTTTAAAATGTCATTATTGCAGTTACGAGGAGAATATGCCAACTGCGTGCCCTGCTTGTCAAAGTATATATATTCGTTTCTTTGGTACAGGTACACAAAAGGTAGAAGAAGAAATTACAAAACTATTCCCAGAGGCGCGAGTCATTCGAATGGATGTAGATACGACAAGTCGTAAAGGAATGCATGAGAAATTACTAAAGGCGTTTGGGGAAGAAAAAGCAGATATATTACTTGGAACACAAATGATTGCAAAAGGACTAGATTTTCCAAAAGTAACGCTCGTTGGAGTTTTAACTGCAGATACGATGCTTCATTTACCTGATTTTCGGGCGAGTGAAAAGACATATCAGTTATTGACGCAAGTGAGTGGACGAGCAGGTAGACATGAATTGCCGGGGGAAGTTGTGATTCAAACATATACACCAGAACATTATAGTATTGAGTTAGCAAAGAATCAGCAATATGATATATTTTTTGATCAAGAAATGCAAATGAGGAGAAGGAGGCAATATCCGCCTTATTACTATGTCGTACTTGTAACTGTATCTCATCCGGAATTATTAAAGGCAGTGCAAGTGACGGAAAAAATTGTCGGTCATTTACGAATGCATTGTTCACAGCAAACAATGGTGTTAGGGCCAGTCGCTTCAGCAATTCCAAGGATAAAAGATAGATATCGTTATCAATGCATGATAAAATACAAACGGGAACCAAACTTAAAGAACGTGCTCAAAATGGTAAATGAACATTATCCAGTAGAGATGCAAAAAGAGCTACAAATCTCAATTGATTTTAATCCAACAATGTTAATGTAGCGGAGGGAAATATGGCAGTTTTAGAAATAGTAAATCATCCAAATGAAGTGTTAGAAACACCATGTGAAAGAGTAATTAACTTTGATAAAAAGTTAGTGAAATTGTTGAAAGATATGCATGAAACAATGTTAATTGCGGACGGGGTCGGTTTAGCTGCGCCTCAAGTAGGTGTAAGCTTGCAAGTAGCGGTTGTTGATATCGGTGATGATACTGGAAAAATCGAGTTAATCAATCCATCCATACTAGAAAAACGTGGTGCACAAGTAGGTCCTGAAGGCTGTTTAAGCTTCCCAGGACTTTATGGTGAAGTGGAACGTGCCGATTATATTAAAGTAAGAGCGCAAAATCGCCGAGGTAAAATATTTTTATTAGAAGCGGAAGGATTTTTAGCGCGTGCAATTCAACATGAAATCGATCATTTATACGGTGTTTTATTTACATCTAAAGTGACAAGATATTATGAAGAAAACGAATTAGAATAGGTGTTAAAAGGAGCGGTTTTTAAATGATAAAAGTAGTATTTATGGGGACACCGGACTTTTCAGTGCCGGTGCTTCGTCGTCTTATTGAAGATGGCTATGATGTAGTAGGTGTTGTAACACAACCTGATCGCCCAGTAGGTAGAAAAAAAGTATTAACACCTACACCTGTTAAAGGTGAAGCAGAAAAACATGGTATTCCGGTATTACAACCGTTAAAAATTCGTGAAAAAGACGAATATAAAAAAGTATTGGCATTAGAGCCAGATTTAATTGTAACAGCTGCGTTTGGTCAAATTGTACCAAATGAAATTTTAGAAGCACCAAAATATGGATGTATTAACGTCCACGCTTCTTTACTTCCTGAACTTCGTGGTGGTGCACCGATTCATTATGCAATTATGGAAGGTAAAGAAAAAACAGGTATTACAATTATGTACATGGTAGAAAAATTGGATGCTGGTGATATCTTAACGCAAGTAGAAGTGGAAATTGAAGAGCGTGAAACGACAGGCTCATTATTTGATAAGTTAAGTGAAGCAGGAGCGCACCTTCTATCTAAAACAGTACCTTTATTAATTCAAGGTAAATTAGAGCCAATTAAACAGAACGAAGAAGAAGTAACGTTTGCATATAATATAAAACGTGAGCAAGAGAAAATTGATTGGACAAAAACAGGTGAAGAAGTATACAATCACATTCGCGGATTGAATCCATGGCCAGTTGCTTATACGACTTTAGCAGGACAAGTTGTTAAAGTTTGGTGGGGGGAAAAAGTACCTGTAGTAGAATCAGCGGAACCAGGTACAATTGTTGCCCTTGAAGAAGATGGTTTTGTTGTGGCAACTTGTAATGAAACGGGTGTTAAAGTTACTGAATTACAACCTTCTGGTAAAAAGCGTATGAGTTGTTCGCAATTTTTACGTGGCACCAAACCTGAAATTGGAACGAAGTTAGGAGAAAATGCATGAGACAAAATGTTCGTGAATTAGCTCTTGATGGCTTAATTCAAGTAGAAAAAAGTGGTGCATATAGCAATTTACTTTTAAATAATCTAATTAAAAAAAGTGCAATTGATAGAAAAGATATTGGTTTATTAACTGAAATTGTATACGGAACGATTCAACGTTGTGACACATTAGATTATTATTTACAACCTTTTTTAAGAAAAAAAGTTGAGGTGTGGGTAAGAGTATTGCTTCGCCTATCTTTATATCAAATAATCTATTTAGACCGAGTGCCGGAAAGAGCGGCTATTCATGAAGCAGTTGAGATTGCAAAGCGTCGCGGGCATAAAGGGATTGCTAGTATGGTGAACGGTGTTTTACGTTCGATTCAGAGAGAAGGTGTACCTTCTTTAGATGAAATTAAAGATCCAGTAGAACGTCTTGCAATTGCAACGAGTCATCCAGTTTGGCTTGTACAAGAGTGGACTTCTGAATATGGTTTAGAAACTGCAGAGAAAATGTGCGAAGTAAACATGTTACCCCCTGTACCTACAGCACGTGTGAATGTTGATAAGGTAACAGTAGAAGAGGCGATTGAGCTATTGGCAAATGAGGGAATAGAGGCGAAACGTGGTGACTTGTCAGATGATGCAATTCAAATTGAAAAAGGAAATGTAGCGCATACAGAGGCGTTTAAAAAAGGATTCCTTTCTATTCAAGATGAAAGTTCTATGCTTGTAGCACGTGCTTTAGAACCGAATACGGGAGATGTAGTTCTTGATAGTTGTGCTGCTCCAGGCGGAAAGACAACGCATATCGCAGAACGATTAAAGGGAACTGGTAAGGTCATGTCCCTTGATTTACATGCACACAAAGTGCGTTTAATTCAACAACAAGCAGTGCGACTTGGTCTAGAAAATATAGAAACAAAAGCGTTGGATGCTAGAAAAGTGCAAGAGCACTTTGCAAATGAAACTTTTGATAAAATATTGGTAGATGCACCGTGTTCTGGATTAGGTGTAATTAGACGTAAACCTGATATTAAGTTAGGAAAAGATAAAGGCGATAGTGAAAAATTATCGACGATTCAACTTGCGATACTAGAAAAAATAGCACCGTTATTAAAACAAGGTGGTCGCCTTGTTTATAGTACGTGCACAATTGAGAAAATAGAAAATGAACAAGTAATAGAGCACTTTTTACAAGAGCATCCTGAATTTGAGTGGGATACTACAATAAAAGAGCGTATGCCAGAAAAGTTAAGTCCGTATATTGATGAAGGTCAAGTGCAAATTTTACCGCATTATTTTGCAACAGATGGCTTTTATATTGCTTGTTTAAGGAAGAAGGTGTAGTATCATGGAAACGACTGTAAGAAAACAAAAGAAAAATTTAGAAACGAAAAAACCATCCATTTACTCTTTACAACTTCATGAAATGCAAGATTGGTTAAAGGAACAGGGAGAACCAAAGTTCCGTGCTGGACAAATTTTTGACTGGCTGTATAAAAAACGTGTAAAAAATTATGAGGATATGTCAAACCTTTCTAAAGGATTGCGTGATAAATTGTCGAATTCCTTCGATATTACTACTCTAAACACGTTAGTAAAACAAACGTCTTCGGATGGAACAATTAAATTCTTATTCCAATTATATGACGGATATTCTATTGAAACGGTATTAATGCGACACGAATATGGAAATTCGATTTGTGTAACAACGCAAGTTGGTTGTCGTATTGGATGTACGTTCTGTGCTTCAACACTCGGTGGTTTAAAACGAAATTTAGAAGCTGGAGAAATCGTAGCGCAAGTAGTAGAAGTACAGCGTGCGCTTGATGAAACTGATGAACGTGTAAGTTCCCTTGTTGTAATGGGAATTGGAGAACCGTTTGACAATTACGATAATTTAATGTCGTTTTTACGCATCATTAACCATGAAAAAGGAATTCATATTGGTGCGAGACATATGACAGTTTCAACAAGTGGGATTATCCCGAAAATTTATAAGTTCGCTGAAGAAGATATGCAAATTAATTTTGCGATTTCATTGCATGCTCCAAACTCAGAATTACGTTCAAAATTAATGCCGATTAACCGTGCTTATAAGTTACCAGATTTAATGGAAGCTATTAAATACTATGTAAATAGAACAGGGCGTCGTATTACTTTTGAATATGGATTATTTGGAGGAGAAAATGACCAAGTTGAGCATGCTGAAGAGCTTGCTACGCTCTTAAAAGGTGTAAAATGTCATGTGAACTTAATTCCGGTAAACTACGTACCTGAACGTGATTATGTACGTACGCCACGTGAACAAATTTTCTTATTCGAGAAAACGTTAAAAGATCGTGGAGTGAATGTAACGATTCGCCGTGAACAAGGTCATGATATTGATGCAGCCTGCGGTCAGTTGCGTGCGAAGGAGCGCAAAGAAGAGACGAGGTGACGAGATGAAAGCCGTGTTTCTATCAGATAAAGGAAAAGTTCGTCAACATAATGAAGATAGTGCAGGAGTTTTTCACAATTTAGATGGAAATATTTTAGCGGTAGTAGCAGATGGAATGGGGGGTCATCGAGCTGGTGATGTAGCTAGCTCGATGACCATTCAATTATTCCATGATTATTGGAAGCAAACACATAATATGAATGAGCCTAAAAAAGTAGAAGAGTGGTTACATACTAGTGTTGGAATTATTAATGAGCGTATATATGAATATGCTAAGCAACATGTAGAATGTAATGGCATGGGAACAACACTTATAATAGCCATTTGTACACCAAGTTTTGTGACGATAGGTCATATAGGAGATAGCCGTTGTTATATGGTATCAGAGGGAGAAATGACGCTTGTAACAGAAGATCACTCACTTGTAAATGAACTTGTGAGACATGGTGAAATTTCAAAGGAAGACGCAGAATATCACCCAAAAAAGAATGTTTTGTTAAGAGCATTAGGAACAGAAGAAACAGTTGGATTAGATGTTAAAACATTGGTGCTTGAAGAAGATGATCAATTACTTCTTTGCTCTGATGGGTTGTCTAACAAAGTTCCTATTGCTGATATGCAACAAATTGTACAGGTAAATGAAGAGCTCGAAGTTAAGGGACAACGTCTTATTCAATTGGCGAATGATCGTGGTGGAGAAGACAATATTACCCTTGTTCTTATTGATTATGCGGATTCGACAAACGAAAGTAGGTGAAGTGCAACGTGCTGATTGGAAAACGCTTAAATGACCGTTATAAGCTGCTAAAAATGATTGGTGGTGGCGGAATGGCCAATGTGTATTTAGCTCATGATGATATACTAGGCCGAGATGTAGCGGTGAAAATATTAAGACTCGACTATTCAAATAACGAAGAGTTTATTAAACGTTTCCATCGAGAAGCGCAATCTGTTACAACGTTGTCGCATCCAAATATTGTGAATATGTATGATGTTGGAGAAGAAGATGGTATATATTATCTTGTAATGGAGTATGTACCTGGACAAACATTGAAGCAATACATAACTGAGCGAGGGATGTTACCTATAGGAGAAGCTCTTGATATTATGGAGCAGTTAACATCCGCCATGGCACATGCCCATCATTTTGAAATTGTGCATCGTGATATAAAACCGCACAACATTTTAATTCGAGCTGATGGAGTAGTGAAAGTAACGGATTTTGGAATTGCGACAGCTACAAGTGCAACAACAATTACACATACGAATTCAGTACTCGGTTCGGTGCATTACTTATCACCAGAACAAGCACGTGGCGGAATAGCAAATAAACAATCAGATATTTATTCACTTGGTATCGTTATGTTTGAACTGTTAACGGGAAGACAGCCATTTTCAGGTGAATCTGCTGTTGCAATAGCTTTAAAACACTTACAAAGTGAAATACCGTCTCCAAAAAGATGGAATGAAAATATTCCACAAAGTGTTGAGAATATTATATTAAAGGCAACTGCAAAAGATCCGTTCCATCGATATCAATCTGCTAATGCGATGAAACGAGATATTGAAACGGCTTTATATCCAGAACGGATTAATGAGCAGCCATTTTATATACCAGAAGATATGGAAGCGACGAAAGCGATTCCAATTATTAAACAAGAACAATTATTTGAAAATGTAACTGATGAAACGATTGTTTTAAATGGAAATAAAGTGGATGAACCAAAAAGAAAAGAAGATACTGCATTAGATAAGAAGAAAAAACGAAGTAACAAATGGATCAAAATTTTAATTACGACATTTTTACTTTTAGCAATTGGAATAACATTAGCGCTTACTGTTATTCCGGGATTCTTTATTCCGAAAGATATAAAAGTTCCTGATGTGGCTGGTATGAAATATACAACAGCTGTAAATACATTAGTAGAAAAGGGGTTTGAAGTGACGGAACCTAATATTGTATATACAGATGATGTTGAAGCTGGGGATGTAATAAAAACAGACCCTGTAGCAGGTAGGGTCGTGAAAGAAAACTCTAAAATTACTATCTATCAATCAGGTGGAAAAAAGAAAAGTAAGATGAAGGATTTCACAGGACAAAACTTTGAGAGTGTAAAAACTGAGCTAGAAGAAAGATATAAACAAGTTACAGAAAATTATATTGAAAATGATAAACCTAAAGGTGAAATTGTTGAACAAATACCAACACCTGATCAAATGGTTGTAGAGTCGGAGCAAGAACTGAAAATATGGATAAGTAAAGGGCCTTATCAAATTAGACTAGGTGATTTTTCAAGATGGACTGAAAATAGTGTAACTGGTTATTTGAATGAGAGAAAACTAACTCCAGATATAAAACGAGAGTATTCAGATACAGTTGATAAAGGACTTGTAATTTCGCAATCACCAAAGCCAGGAACTCCGTTAAAAGAAGGAGATAAAGTGACAATTACCATCTCTGATGGCCCAAAGCCGAAAGTAACGAAAACAGTGAAGGTGGATAACATTTCTATCCCATATGAATCTCCTATAATGGGTGAGAAAAAACCGCAAACAATAGAAATTTATAAAGAAGATATGCAACAAAAAATGGATAGACCGGTTGAAACGAGAACGATTACTGAGTCAGCGACTATTTCTTTAGAATTTGTAATTCAAGAAGGTGCAAAGGGACACTATAAAATTGTTCGAGATGGAGTAACGATTATCGATAAAGAAGTACCATATCCAAATCAATAATAGTGAACGTCATTGCTCTTTTACTTTTGCCTGTTATGCTGTCTATAAAGTGGACGGTATAGCAGGTAAAAATATGTGATTCCAAAAGCTGTTAAAGTGATGCGGCTGTAAATATTATTTTGCATTTGATGGTAGATTACATGTATATGAACAAAGTATATATTTGATGGGTTTTGAAATAATTGTTTGAAGAGTATAAATCCATTCATTTTTCATTACAGCATCACCTTATACAAAATAAAGGAGAATTCTATGCCAGAAGGAAAAATTGTAAAAGCTCTAAGTGGGTTTTATTATGTGCAGCATAAAGAAGGGGTTACACAATGTCGTGGGCGTGGTATATTTAGAAAAAATAAAATTACACCACTTGTAGGAGATCAAGTCGTTTTTCAAGCAGATAATCCAAATGAAGGTTATGTGTTAGAGATATTTGACCGGAAAAATGAGCTTGTTAGGCCTCCTATTGCTAATGTTGATCAAGCGATTCTCGTTTTCTCTGCAGTAGAACCAGATTTTAATCCAGGATTGTTAGATCGATTTTTAGTATTGATTGAATATCATAACATTAAGCCAATTATTTGTATTAGTAAAATGGATTTAGTGGATGAAAAGATGAGAGAAACCGTTGAAGCTTATGCGAATGATTATCGTGAAATGGGTTATGATGTATTATTTACTTCTATAAATACATCAGAAAGTATTGCTATTTTAAAACCATACTTAGAAGGTTGTGTTTCTGTCGTTGCAGGTCAATCTGGTGTTGGAAAATCTTCAATGCTGAACGTTCTACGTCCAGACTTAGAATTGAAAACAAATGATATTTCTTCACATTTAGGACGCGGGAAACATACGACAAGGCATGTGGAATTAATTACAATTGGAAGTGGACTTGTCGCAGATACACCTGGTTTTAGTTCACTAGATTTCATAGATATAGAAGTAGAGGATCTTACATATTGTTTTCCAGAGTTGAAAGAAGCGAGCCAATACTGTAAATTTAGAGGGTGTACACATCTTTCTGAACCGAGATGTGCGGTGAAAGCTGCAGTTGAAGAAGGGAAGATTACTGAATATCGCTATAAGAATTACAAACAATTCGTAGAAGAAATTAGAGAGAGAAAGCCGAGGTATTAGTCATGATTAAAATTGCACCATCGATTTTATCAGCAGATTTTTCAAAGTTAGGGGAAGAAATTAAAGATGTAGAAAAAGGCGGAGCAGATTACATCCATGTCGATGTAATGGATGGACATTTCGTACCAAATATTACGATTGGTCCATTAATTGTTGAAGCAATTCGCCCAATTACATCGTTGCCGTTAGATGTACATTTAATGATTGAAAATCCTGACAATTATATCCCGATTTTTGCAAAAGCAGGAGCTGATATTATTACTGCTCATGTAGAAGCTTGCTCTCATTTACATCGTACAATTCAGTTAATTAAATCTCATGGGATTAAAGCGGGAGTTGTACTAAATCCGCATACGCCAGTTTCAATGATTGAGCATGTATTAGAAGATATAGATATGGTATTACTTATGACAGTAAACCCTGGATTTGGTGGACAGAAATTTATCCATTCTGTATTACCGAAAATTAAACAAGTTGCAGAAATGGTTAAAGAGCGCAATCTACAAGTGGAAATTGAAGTTGATGGTGGTGTAAACGCTGAAACAGCAAGACTTTGTGTTGAAGCTGGAGCAAATGTACTTGTAGCTGGATCAGCAGTATACAATCAAAAAGACCGCGGTGAAGCGATTCGTGTCATTCGTGGATAATGGATGAAAAAATCTTTATTCTAGTGAAGCTTCTAGTTTAGTAAGATTTCACTATTTAGACAAGATAGAGTAAAAAATATGTAAAAAGGCAATCTACCGAATGGCAGATTGCCTTTTTACAATAGAAGGGGGAGGAAAAATGATTATTCATATTTTAGCAGGAGGCCCTGCAGAATATTGCGCAGATTTTTCTCGGTATGAAGATGAGAAAGTAGTGTGGGCAGCTGTTGATAGAGGAGTGTACCGTTTATTAAAAAGAGGGATTACCCCAACTATTGCGTTCGGTGATTACGATTCAGTTACTGAAGAGGAATTAGTGTGGATGGGGCAGCAAACAAATGAATTACATATTGTTCCTCGAGAAAAAGATCAAACAGATTTAGAAATAGCAATTAACTGGGCGTTAGAACAGAATCCGACATTAATTCGCATTTTTGGCGCTACTGGTGGAAGGCTTGATCACGGTCTAGCAAATATACAGATGCTTTTAAAAGGGTTAGAAGTAGAGGTAGAAATGTGTATTGTAGACAATAAAAATGAAATAACAGTTAAAAAATTTGGTACACATATAATTGAGGAGAATAAAAATTTCCCTTATGTTTCTTTTGTGCCGGTTACTGAAATAGTGGAAGGTATTACATTGTTTGGTTTTAAGTACCCTCTTACGAATAAAACAATAGAGTGGGGATCTACACTTTGTATTAGTAATGAACTCGTTGAGGAAAAAGGTACTTTTTCATTTACTTCTGGCATATTAATGGTGATAAGAAGCACTGATTAAAGAAACAATTTTGCTCCTTACATCATATAGTGAACAAGTGGAGTAATGGGGATTAGGAGGGAAACCATGAGATTTTATACAATTAAATTACCTAAATTTCTTGGTGGAATTGTTCGTGCCATGTTAAATACCTTCAAAAAAGATTAAAAAAAGCACCTATTATCGGTGCTTTTTCCATTGGTATAGTAAAAAAGAGCCTAGCGGCTCTTTTTTTATTATTAAACACGTTCGATTTTGCCAGATTTTAATGCTCTAGCAGAAACGTAAACACGTTGAACTTTACCGTCGATGCGTACGCGAACTTTTTGAAGGTTAGCGCCCCATTTACGTTTTGTAGCGTTCATTGCGTGAGAACGAGAGTTACCAGAACGAGCTTTTCTTCCAGTGATAGCACAAACACGAGCCATGTATATTTCCCTCCCTTGATACCTTACCATACGTAATTTTTCAATGTTAGTCTTTTATGCGATGCTAAAAACACTACTATAATTTAACACAACTAAAAAGAGAATGCAACACCGTATAAAAAAGAAATCAAGAAAAATTACTTGACACTATATATCAATACAGAAAAGATAAAATCAAGAAAAATTACTTGACATATTATAGTGATACATGTTGTATAATAACAATGGACTATTTTGCTCATCATAAAACAGTGTAGTTTTTGATATAACATATGAGGGTGAAAAAGAAAGAACGATGGAATTTTCTTTAAAAAGATTATATGATAGTAACTAAAGTAGTCTAACTCACTTTCACCATTTATAGAGGGGGAAACGAGATGTCAATTGAAATTAAAACGAAGTACGGTCAAATTGATATTAGTACAGAGGTAATTGCAACAATTGCTGGAGGTGCCGCAGTAGATTGCTACGGTATCGTAGGGATGGCATCAAAAAATCAGTTGAAAGATGGATTAACAGACATTTTACGAAAAGAGAACTTCACTAGAGGCGTTATTGTTCGTAAAGATGAAGATGAAGTACATATTGATATGTATATTATTGTGAGCTATGGTACGAAAATTTCAGAAGTAGCGCATAACGTACAAACAAAAGTGAAATATACATTAGATCAAACTGTAGGACTAGCAGTAGATTCTGTAAACATCTACGTACAAGGAGTTAAAGTAATAAACTTGTAATGTGCATTAAGGAGGAAAATCTGTGTCAATTCAAAAAATTGATGGAAAACGTTTATCACAAATGATTATGCAAGGTGCGAATAATTTAACAAATAATGTGCAGCTTGTTGATGCATTAAACGTATTTCCAGTTCCAGATGGCGATACCGGTACAAACATGAACTTATCTATGACTTCAGGTGCACGTGAAGTGAAAGCAAACCCTTCGCAGCATGCTGGTAAAGTCGGCGTAAGTTTAGCAAAAGGATTATTAATGGGAGCTCGTGGTAACTCTGGAGTTATTTTATCTCAGTTATTCCGTGGTTTCTCAAAATCTATTGAACAAAAAGAAGAATTAACAACAGTTGATTTTGCTGCAGCTTTAGAAGCTGGAGTAGAGACAGCTTATAAAGCGGTTATGAAACCGATTGAAGGAACGATTTTAACGGTTGCAAGAGAAACGGGTAAATATGCAGTAACAGTTGCGAAAAAACAGCGCGACTTTGTTTTGTTTATGGAAGATGTTGTGAAAGAAGCGAATGCATCATTAAATCGTACGCCAGATTTATTACCTGTATTAAAACAAGTTGGCGTTGTAGATAGCGGTGGTAAAGGTCTTGTTGTAGTATATGAAGGATTTTTAGCTGACTTAAAAGGAGAAACGATTTCTTCTAATGCGCCGACGCAACCATCTATGAATGAAATGGTACGCGCAGAACATCACCGTAGTGTACAAAGCCAATTGAGTACAGAAGATATTAAGTATGGATATTGTACGGAGTTCATGGTGAAATTAGAGGCTGAAAAAGTAAAAGAGCATCATTTCTCTGAGCAAAAATTCCGTGAAGAAATTAGTGTGTACGGTGATTCGTTACTCGTTGTTTCTGATGATGAAATTGTAAAAGTTCATATCCATGCAGAACATCCTGGAGACGCTATGAACTATGGACAACGTTATGGTAGTCTAATTAAGATTAAGGTAGAGAATATGCGTGAACAGCATACTGCTTTATTAGATGAGCCTGCCATGGTGCCTGAGCAAACAAGCCAACCAAAAGAAAAGCAACCGTACGGTATCGTAACTGTAGCTATAGCTATGGGATCTGGTATTAAAACTTTATTTGAGAGCATTGGCGCAACGAAAGTTATCGAAGGTGGCCAAACGATGAATCCAAGTACGGAGGATATCGTGAAGGCAATTGAAGAGGCGAATGCTGAAAAAATCATCATCTTACCGAATAACGGAAATATCGTGATGGCGGCAGAACAAGCAGCATCAGTTGTAGATCAAGAAGTTATTGTTGTTCGTTCAAAAACAGTTCCTCAAGGTATGGCGGCAATGTTAGCATTTAATCCAGTTGGAACGTTGGAAGAAAATGAAGAAAACATGAAAGAAGCTTTATCTCACGTGAAAACAGGTCAAATTACGTATGCTGTACGTGATACGGAAATTGACGGTATAACAATTCAAAAAGACGATTTCATGTGTATTGCAGATGGGAAAATTGTATCTACAAATGCTGAGAAAGTAGGAGCTGCGAAGCAATTACTAGAAGCACTTATTGATGAAGATTCTGAAATCGTAACGATTCTACAAGGTGAAGATGCAACCGATGAAGAAGTAGCTGAGCTAGTTACATTTGTAGAAGGGAAATTTGAAGATGTAGAAGTAGAGGTACACGCTGGAAACCAACCAGTGTATTCGTTCATCTTCTCTGTAGAATAAGAAAAGATTCGTTTTGAAAATAAAGTGAAACGTTAATCAGTGGAGGTTTGTCCATCCCCCACCGATGATGAGTCCACACCAATCGGGCTTTTACGGGTAGTTATCTCCCACCTAATTTCCTCGCATTCGCCGAATTTTGAGGTGGGAGTCTTACTGCCCACAAATAGCGGGATAAATGTAT
>NUMR01000052.1:45035-45475 GCA_002578045.1 Bacillus cereus | reverse complement strand
TCTTACTGCACACAAATAGCGGGATAAACTGTCTAATTGCCCGTTGCCAAAACTTTATAAAACTCTATAAAGTTTGTTTATTTCCCTGTTCTACTTGTCCGATTTCGCTAAAGCTACTTTCGTTTGCTACGACACTCCGAGGGCGTAAATTCGGATACAACGAATCCTACATAGTTGAGTTATCTTGTAAGGTGATTATTCTCAACTTCTCTTTTATTGGCGTGGTTTTTGCCTGTCAGGTTTCGAGCCTACACACTATCATGGTTCTACCCAATACCGATATCACTTACGCAATATCTTAGATTCACTGTAGGTAACTTTATTGTACCTAAATTATGAAGCAAATAGCAACGGAGTCACCTCGTTTTATAATTTGTTTGTAATTTTTTATATGTTTTTATAAAGTGAAACTTTAACCAGTGGGGGTTTGTCCATCCCCC
>NUMR01000052.1:0-44990 GCA_002578045.1 Bacillus cereus | reverse complement strand
CTTCCTCGCATTCGTCGAATTTTAAGGTGCAAGTCCTACTCTGCCCACAAATAGCGAGATAAAATCAAGCATTTTCGTAGAGTAGCGAAACGTTATGATAAGCTGGCAACTTCTTTTTTAGCTTTTGTTTATGTCGCTGCTATCTTTCGAGTGACACAATGAACAGAAGTTTTTAGACACACCCTAGATTTTTTGTATTGCAGGAAAAGGAAGGATTGAAATATACATAAAAACTTTCTCAATACACAGGTTCTGATTAATTCCAATTATTATATTGTGAAATTATAATTATCAAATTATACTAAATCCTGTGATTATTATATTTTCTATACCGATTCAAAAGTATGGAAGTCCCCTTAACACCTATAAAGCAAGTTCACTCTGTTTACAGCCAAGTAATCTCCAACAAGAACATACATAATAGAACAACTATTGGTAGAAATCCCAAAAAGTTTTAATAAAGCATTTCGAATCAGTTTATGGAGGAATCATAATGTCAAAAACTTTTAATGAGATAGATATTCAAAAATTAAATAAATGTTCTCATGGTTTTTTACCTAATACTACACCGTTACAATTACATCAGCTCCCTAATTACTTATCGGAATTTGATATTTTAGCAAATCAATGTATACAGGAATTACATTATCTAGGTGCGCGAAATATAGTAAAAGAATTTCTTGCAAAGCATAGGAAACTCTTTGATGTAAATAATGTAAAATCATTAAATAACTATGAACTTAATAATCTAAGTACTCGATTAGCAATTATCTTTCATAGTTTCAGATGGGATACTATTCCACCTAAATCCAGCGAATATGCTAGAAAGACACTAGATATTCCGGAATATTGTTTGGAATACTGGCAATATATTAATGAAAAACTTGGAATGCCACCAGTCGGTACTCTTCACAATTTAATGCTCTATAACTGGAAGGTCGATAACATTGGTTCTAATCAAATTTATAACATAGAAAATGTAATTAATGGCGAAGGGTTACAACCGATATTCTGTTGGGCAACTGAAGAGCACAGAGAACATCATAAAAATTTTTCAATGACCATTGTTCGAATGGAAGCTATCGGTGCATCTATATTTCCAATAATCAAGAATGTAATTTTAAGTGCACTCACAACTGAATCTATTACGATCCTGCTCGATGAACTTCAAAAAATAGTAATAAATATAACAAAAATGTTTGCAAGTACTTTGAAAAAGGGAAATTTTAGCGGAGAAAGTTTTTTATCATCTATTCAACCATTCATGATTTGGGGTCTCGCTTCAAAATCTGGAAAGATACTAACTGGGGCAAGTGGTCCTATGTCTCCAATTGTTCACATTGTTGATGCTATACTACAGATTTCTGGTAAATCTTCTATGAGAATATTATTACAAGAATCTCGTATGTATATGACATATGAACAAAGAAGCATCATAGAGTTGACCGAAAAACTAGCTAAAGAAATACAGCCTATAATAGTTACGAATAAAGAATTAATTAACAAATTTAATGTATGCATAGATACAGTAAAACGTTGGCGAATCATGCATAAATCTAGAGCTATATTCACTTTATCTGAAAAAAACATTCCACAAAAGGAATATCTTTCTACAGGAATGACTATAGAAGGAGAAGACCGATTACAACAACTTCGCCTCCAACTTGATGAAATCATAGAAGAGACTTCTGCATCGCGTTTGCATCATTTATGATTGATACTATATTCTTATTCACTTGAAATTGTAATATCTATAACTTTTTATAATAAGGAGTGGGAGAAATGAATAGTCAGATTAAAAATAAAATAGAAGATATATCAGCTAATAATTTACTGAATATTGCAACTGGTTTTTGGGCTTCTAAAGCACTTGCATCAGCTGTAGAATTAGAGATTTTTAATATAATACCCAAACAAGGTATAAATATAAAAGAAGTGACAAAGAAACTAGAAATTCAGATTCGTCCTGCTGAAATGTTATTAACTGCATGTACTGCTTTAGGCTTACTTACAAAGAAAGGAGAATTATATTATAATTCTCCTTTATCAAATAAATTTTTAGTTAAAGGTGAACCTTATTACTTCGGTGGGGTTATAACGATGTTGGATAAAAGAGAATATATCCCTTGGAGTAAGCTTACAGAAGCTATTAAAACCAATCAGATGCAAGTATTAAAAGAGGACTCTCTAGGGATTTTTGAGTCTATTTCTGTTAATCCTGAAGAACAGCGAATTTTTACAGAGGGTATGCATAGTTGGAGTATTCAAACAGGAAAAGAGCTTACTAAAGTTTTTGATTTCTCCAAAAATACACAACTTCTTGATGTCGGTGGATGTTCTGGGGCATATTGTATAGAAGCAGTACAAAAATACCCTGATTTACATGCAGTAGTTTTCGATTTAGCACCTGCATTAAAAATTGCTAAAGAAAAAATTGAACAGGCAAAATTATCTCATCGAATTAAAACGCATACTGGAGATTTTTTTAAAGAGGAGTTACCTAAAGGATCAGATGTGATTCTTCTTTCAATGCTACTTCAAAATTGGTCACCTGAGGAAAATCATGAGATTTTACAAAAATGTTATAATGCACTTCCTGAGGGTGGAAGCGTTATTATAAGTGAACTAATGGTTGATGATGATAAAACTGGACCTGTATCCGCGGCTCTCATGTCATTAAATATGCTTATTGAAACAATAAAAGGTCGAAACTACAGTTGGTCAGAATATGAGGGTTGGTTAAAAAATGTTGGATTTATAGATATCCAAAGAATTACATTTCATTCCCCGGGTGCTAATGGTATCTTAGTCGCTCGAAAGCCCTGAAACCCCTTACTTCGGGCATGAAAAAAAAGCGGCTCGGTGATAAGTAGGGAATGAATCGTTTTGCTTAACCTTTTGATTCAAGATGAATTACAATTATTTTCTAAAGAACTGTGTCAGCAACTCCCCGCAAAAGAGTTAGGCTTTTTATAAATTTTTTGATATAATTACTTATGGGAAACGGGAAGAATTTTGTCTTCCCTTGTGTTTTTATTTGCATCTAGTTCTTTTGCTAGATGCTTTTTTTTATGCCAAACAAACTTAAAGAGGTATCCTCAAACACTGAACAAGGCTTTTTTAAACATACAACTCATTGTACAATAAAACTCAATTCCTCATTAAAATTATTAATCTTTTTTCAAAAAGGAGAGTGATTTTTTATAATAGAATCCATGTTATAAACTGCTATTATATTAATTATGTGATTTGTATAAAGAAATTTCTTTATTATAGCGTTATTTCCAAGATGTTCTTCTATAAATCAACACATTAAGTTAAATTTATATCTATATCTATTCCATACAATCAAGTGTATTTTTGTTAATTAACTCCAATTATAAATTCTGTATCTATTCTAGATTGTATTACCGTTATAAGTAACCTAAATCACACTCATCGTACTTTTTTGCTTCACATATACTATTAATTATTTTTACATAGAAAAATAGCCCGTCTTCTACGAAAGGCGAGCTATTCCAATTAATTCTTGCTTATTCTCTTCTTATACCAATCTTTCATTCTCTCCGCATCTTCTACTCTCGTATGCCCTAATTTATAATTCGATGACGCACTAGAGAACTTGTATGTACATAAATTCGCGCGGCGCTGGAAATATGATTGTGTTTTTTCAATTGATTGGACGTGTCTTCTTCTTATAAGTCCTGTATATTTCCCAATACTGCGGTGTACAATTGTAATTTGTTCTTCGTTTACACCATAACCATTTGTTTTAAATGTTACATAACCAAGTGTAAAGATGAGGATAGCGAGTGGTAACAACGCCCACATGATGAAATACTTTTCAAAGTATTTGCTTATTCCAGTCAGCGGGATTGCTAGCATTGCGAAGAAGATGAAACTATCAATTAAGTAACGGCGCAATGCCGCTTTTGGTAATAGGGTAATGTTTGTATTCATTTCGTATGGTAATTGTAAATGAGCGAGTAACTCTTGCACACGATCTTTGCGAATAATCGGATGCAGTGTAACTTTTTCTTTGTCCTCTCCCATTCCCTTACTTTGAATGACTTCTACTTGCACAGCACAATAACCGAATGGCTGACGTAAAATACTTTCTTTTATCGTAATCCCTTGAATGCGGTGTAACTTTAATACAAGTTCTTTTCTCTCAAGTAACCCTTGCGAAATGCGGACTTCATCATTTTTTCGATTTACTGTGAAATTCCCATGTTTTAACGCATAACCAATTGTGGATATAATCCAAGAAACGACAAGTAAAATAGCTACCATATAAATCCAGCCATATATATCGTGGTCCATTACATATGACGCTACCTTGTTTTTTATCCATCTTGGAATATACTCATCTACTTGGTGATACACAAAAAATATTAAGGAAAATAATAATCCAAATTGACCAGATGTAACAGATGCTAATAAAATTTCTTTCCAAGTTAATTTGTATTCTGTCGCTTCTTTTTCCTCTGTAATGATTTCTTTTTCTACTGCTTCGTCTAACGTTTCTTCTGCTTTCACTTCTGGAGTTGGCTCATTTAGCAAGGAAATAAGCTCCGTCGCTTCTTCGGCCGGAATACCAGCTAAACTAACTTCTGCCTCATCTCCTCCGCCAGCAGTTTCAATCTTAATTTTCTTTAGTCCTAACACTTGATACAGCATGCCCGAACTTGTATTTATCGTTTGGACACGTTCTTTATTTAAATAGCTCTCCTTCTTCACAAAGAGCCCTTTTTTAACATGTAATACGTTATTTTCGACCCAGTATACTGTGTAATACCATTTTTCAATCACTGAAAAAATCGTAATTAAACCGAACGCAGCGGGAACTAAATACCAAAATGGAAACTTTCCTTTTAAACTAAAAAGAAAAATAATGAGCGGTATAAAATCTCTTATTTTTAATTCTAATAACATCGTGATTGGATGTTGCCTCTTATACATCCTCATCACTCACTTTCGCTAATTCTGCGATTCTCTTTTTTAATATTTCTGCTTCATACATCGTTAAGCCTGGAATGCTATGAGAAGTTGCCGCAGTTGAAATATGTAATTCTGCTAATCCATGCTGGCGCATAATTGGTCCTTGTTTAATCGTCACGTGCTGTACACGAATCATCGGTACTAATACGCGTTTTACGACGAAAAGACCGTGCTGAATTTCAAGTTCTTCTTCATTTAATTGGTAGCTATAATAACGCTGACGTAGTTTCGGGAATACGAAGTACTCAAATGGTGCTAGCGCAACTGTTAACCCGATTAGCACATACAGAATCCACGCCCACCAACCAAACTTTATCATGAGGAAAAGGTATACTAAAATGACGAGAATACCTATCCCTTCTTCAATTACAGCACGAATTTTCCACACCTTGACCATGTCAGGGTGAATTTCATTTTTCAATGGCTCCATGTAACCACTCCAAATCTAGTCATTTAATATATGAATTCTCTCAAGTTATATTTTACATAATTTCACAGAAGATAGGAATACTATTATTTTCTTTCTTCCTTGCCTTTTTCTCACGGATAAAATATGCGAACAAAAGTAGCCAAATAAAACCAATTAAGGAGAACCAACCTTTATCCACTTGAAAAGTTTCTATCATACCTGGAATTTTATAAATTCCAATAAACCCAAGAAATCCGAGACACCAATTTTTTTCATTTTCATTTTTACTCCTCCTTCATTACATTTTTCACATTTTGAATCCAAATTTCTTTATGCTTTAACTGGAATCCCATCAGCATGTAGTTGCTCATATTATCAATAACAAGCGCTGCAGACTTGGCTTCTAAGAAGAGACACCATTCAGTTAGTTATAACAACAAGAAGGCATCCTAAATTACACATTTAGGATGCCTTCTTGTTTGTAAAGCAAATCAATTTTTATTAAGCAAACGCATACGATAACAATTCATCGTCACGTCTTTGCAGTGACCAGGTCGTTTCTTTTAAATTCGGCTTTATAAAGTTTGATCCAGCGCTAATCATTTGCACCATCATCCGAATCGTTTCTGTTAATACTTTTTGCACCTTTTCTGGGATTAGCTGTTGTACTTTCGTCTGCACTTTTTTTGAAAACCGTGTCATCATAGAAGAATCTTTCGTGAATGTAGCTCTCCACTGCTCCAGTTCTTTTATAACCTTTTCTTCATATGTAATCATAGGTTCATTCCTTTCAATTTAAACGCTCAATGCGCTTTGCACCGTATTGATAAACAAAACCGATACTAAATAATATGCTTACAACTAGCAAAATTCCTGTCATCATGAAATCTTTCGACGCAAGTGCAAATACAATTGTAAATATAATGCTACCAGTAATGAGGATCGCATTCAATAAAACAAGAAAATCTTTCTTCTTCTCTTCTCCCCCTACTGGATACAAATCAAGCCAAATCTTCATGCGGTGATGTTTCCATAAGGTTAATAGCTGATAGCCGATTAAGTATAAAAAGACAAGGCTTACGATAAATCGCCCATATAAAAACGGAATGAAGTAAAGTATGACTCCTCCAAGAGCGAGTAAGCGCACATATAATCCAAAATAGTTGCCAGATCTTAAGAACGTTCTCGTATATAAGTATAAATATGTACGCTTTTCACCGATTATCGAAAGAATGAAATCAAGCCACTTCCTACGTGATACTCTTTCCTTTAACGCTGGTACATCAACGAACATATTTGCAATACGGTACAGCAACATCATTTTTTTACCCTCTTCAGAAATTAAATACTCCCAGTTCAGCGGCTTTCCCTTCACCATTTGATGTATGATAGCAAGGTATAACACCATCAACAGAACAATTCCGCCAATAAAAAGAACTGAAATACGTCCTACAAGGAAATATACAAATAAACCATTTAAAATAAAACGAATAAACCAATCAGCCCTTTGTACATTTTGATCCGTTAAAAAGGACTTTTCCCACGTTACAAATAAATTCCACGCTTTCACAATTACGAAAGCAAGCACAAGCCATATGTAAGTTGCACCTGTTTGCTTCATTTGCTGAAAATATAACGGGGCAAGCGCAGCTGCTACGATTGCAATCATGTATAACTGAATCATAAACGTAAAGAGAAATGCCTTTGTGAAGTAAGGTTTTAACTTTTCTTCAACTGGCAACAAGTAAACAAGGTCTGCTTCTTTTAATAACGTTTGGATCGATCCAGCCGTTAAAACTAGTCCGATTAATACTGCCATCACGAGCCCAGTTGGAAACGAAGGTGTTAACGTTTGTAACCATTGCTGGTAATAATACGCTCCTGCACCGATAATGAACACGAAAATAAATTTCAAATGATCGTTAAATACGTATTTACTATATGTACGAACTTCTTTTAGAAAGTGCCGAAACCTTTCTTTCCATAATGCTGTGCTATTCATAATCTTCTTCCTTTGTTAACGCAATGTAAATATCATCTAGTGTTGCACCTGGCATATTGAATTGTGATTGCAGTTCAGATAATGTTCCCTTCGCTCTTACTTCACCTTGATGTAAAATAATGAACGAATCACAATAACGCTCTGCCGTCGCTAAAATATGTGTACTCATTAAAATGCCTGCACCGCTCTTTTTCATTTGGTCCATCATTTGAAGAAGAGATTGAATCGCTAATGGATCTAGTCCAACGAAAGGTTCGTCTACTATGTAAAGAGATGGCTCAACTAAAAATGCGCTCATAATCATTACTTTTTGTTTCATCCCTTTTGAGAAATGAGATGGAAACCATTTTAAACGACTTTTCATACGAAACTCTTGCAATAGTTGTCCTACACGTTCTTCATATTGGTTTTCATCGACACCGTACGCCATCGCTGTTAACTTCAAATGCTCTTCTAGCGTTAACTCATCATATAATACCGGTGTTTCTGGAATGAATGAAAAGCTAGAACGGTACGCTGTCATATCATCACGAATTGTTTTTCCATTAATTGTGACAGTTCCTTTTTTCGGTTCCATTAAACCGATAATATGTTTAATCGTCGTACTTTTACCAGCTCCATTTAAACCGATTAAGCCGACAAGTTCGCCTTTATTAACAGAGAACGAAACATCTTTTAGTACAGGTCGTTTCGTATATCCTCCTGTAACATTTTCTACACACAATAACTCGCTCATACGACACCACTTTCTTCATTAGTATTCATTCTATATTTATCTTACCAAAAATTACACTGTCCTACATAGTTTCAATGGCTTCAAAATTTTTTTAATTTCTTTACATATATTTTACGAAAGCGGACATCATAATTATTGAAGAAGGAACACATTGAAAAAGCAACCACCAATTGATGAGTACAACAACATAGTGCAATCATCATGAAATGGGGTGTCCAGGTTGGACAAAGAAATTTACACATAACCAGATTGTTTGTTTCATTTTAGAAACGGGGTGTCTCTAAAAGAGCATATACTGTTTTAAAAAATAAACAATTTCATTTTATAAAAGATTGCAATTTCATTTCACTTGAAAATGGGGTGTCTACGGCAGAAACTTTAGCCGATTTACCATGCATTTCTTAAATAAATGAGCCATCTGTGAAACGTAAATTACAATAATGCTTTTTCAATCCATCTTCAGAAAACAGGAAGCTGAGTCAGCTTCCTGTTTTTCGTGTTTGTTCTCATATGTAATTATGGTAAAATACGGCTAAGGCTATTTGAAAGGATGAGATCGATGAATCATACAACAGATAATTGTATTTTTTGTAAAATCATTGATGGGCAAATCCCTTGCTCAAAAGTATACGAAGATGAACATGTACTTGCATTTTTAGATATTAGTCAAGTGACAAAAGGACATACACTTGTAATTCCAAAAGTACACAAACAAGACATTTTTGCGTTAACGCCAGAAATTGCATCTCACATTTTTGCTGTCGTTCCAAAAATCGCAAATGCAATGAAAGCAGAGTTTAATCCAGTTGGCTTTAATCTACTTAATAATAACGGTGAAAAAGCTGGACAAACTGTGTTCCACTTCCACCTTCATTTAATTCCACGCTACGGCGAAAACGATGGTTTCGGTGCTGTTTGGAAATCACACCAAAATAAATACACAATGGAAAATTTACAAAACATCGCAAGCACAATTGCAAATAGTGTGAAATAGTGACACTATAAGAAGACGTAATACATAACAAGCCGCTTCCCCGAAGTCACCAAATATTGCATGGCTTGTTTCCTCACTTAAAATACTCGGGGATGATTTTTGGTGCATAGCACATACAAGAAAGATATGCATACTTTTTCACATCATGAATACGAACAAAAAATAAGGAGGTCTCCTTTTATGTCAAAAGCTAAATCCTTTATTACAGGTGTTATTTGCGGCGGAGCAGTTGCTGGACTAGCCGTTCTTTTCTCAACTCCTTCTTCTGGTAAAGACATGCGCGGTAAGCTGAAAGAAAAAGGAAATGATATTAAAAAGACTTTAGCTGATATTACAGCTGATACAAAATTGTTAAAACGTCAAATCGTTGAAACAGCTTCAGAAGGTAAAGAAGTGTTTCAAGAATTAAAAGAAGATATGCACGACACACTTTCTAATTGGAAACAAGACATTTCCCAAAACAAACGCCATATTGAAAAAGAAATTTTAGACATTCAAAAGTCAATTGAGAAACTGCAAGAGGCTGTTCCAGAAAAAGCATAAACATATTCACCCTTAGCTTTTTGCATATAACAAATATTTTTCATATAAATTGACCTAAACACGGCATATTACGTAGATATGCCGTGTTTTTATGCATTTACAATATATGTTATCACTTAACATGTACAGACAACACATGTATTTTCAACTCATAAAACGCTTCTATAGATATGCATGATTTGTATAGAATGTCATTTTTCCGAAAAATTTTCACAATTCTCACAAAAAGACTTTATTAATTTTTATTTTACTGGCATAATAGATAGTAATGAAAAAGAATGTTAAAGTGGGTGAGTAAATGAAAAGTGGAGAAAAAGATTACTCGGTAAAAGAAGCGATGATTTTCAGCCAACGCATTGCTCAATTATCGAAAGCGTTATGGAAATGCGTAGAGAAAGATTGGCAGCACTGGATTAAACCTTACGATTTAAACATTAATGAGCATCACATTTTATCAATCGCTTATCATTTAAAAGGTGCTTCTATTTCTGAGATAGCTAAGTTTGGAGTTATGCACGTATCAACAGCGTTTAACTTCTCTAAAAAACTAGAAGAACGCGGCTATCTTGTATTTTCAAAAAAAGAAGATGATAAACGAAATACGTACATTGAAATTACAGACAAAGGGGAAGAATTACTACTTCGCTTAATGGCGGAGTATGATCCTGAAAATAACTCTGTATTTAATGGGGCACTTGCTCTTCGTAATTTTTATGGTAAGTTCCCAGAAAATATCGAACTTATTGCGATCTTGCGCAATATTTACGGACAAGATTTCATCGATATTTTTGAGAAATCATTAGAGAATATTGAGGAGAACTTTACAGAATCCAATCAGAAGTTAGTTAAAAAGTAATCTATTTATTTTTTCTCAATCATGCGTAAAAATTCATTCATAAGTGGCTGGAATAAGCCTTGTTTTGCTAGCGCTTCCGCAGTTTCGTTTACTTCGAGCTGATGTGGAAGCGCTTTTTCAAATTGATTTAGCAGCGCGTCGAACAATAGAAGACCTTCTGCTTTCTCCGCTACGTATTGTTCGTTCAGTTTTTCACAAAGATTCAGTATACGTTCAATATCTTTTTTACGAGCTTTTTTCTTTATGATTAAAGAATAAAATGGACACTTTTCTTCATCAATCATTTTAAATAATAGGTCTACGTAGTATTCAGCTTGTTCTAATCTTCTTACAACGTCCATTTTCTCCCTCACTTTCTAACACAAAGTCTTCTATTTCTGAATTTTATAACACGAACAAAATATCGTATGATACAATATATAAAGTATATGTATTTTAGCCAAAAGGAGGTCTCGCCTCATGACTCTTATAACAATTGTTTTTGTCGCATTCGCACTTCTTGTTATATTTTATACGAATTTTATGACGCATACACTATGTGAACGAAAACAAATATCTGCGAGCCGCCAGCCCGGTGTCTTTCGGGTTATTAATGTATGTATGACAATTTTATTAATTTCTAGTTATATAGAAATTATATTTCATGGAAAGTGAGGAAGGAAAGCCCCCCTTCCTCACCTTTTTCCTCTATAAGCAAATTATACCTACTATAATCAATAAAATAAACAGTACAAGCAATAAAATAAATTGAGAATTCATCCCCATCCCCTCCTCTATTCTGTATATGCCGCATGCGCCCAAAATGGTACACTTCCAAAACCTAACACATGCTAGTTAAAATTTTTTTATCCCGCATGAACGTGCAGTAGGTACAATGCAGCAAAACATAGGTACAACTGCCCGTAAATGCCCGATTTATTCAACTAATAATCCTTTGGGACACTTTATCAATAGGAAAACGAATCGAAATATGATATATTAAACTCTGTACATATTGCTTATACTAATAAAACAAATAGCATTCATCAAAATTTTATCCTCAGCCTCGGTAAGCCCTGTTAAGTGCGCTTTACCACTATAAAAAGCAAAAGTATCAGTGAGACTTAATCGAGCTCTTGCGAACAAAGGCTCATTGGTGTAGGATAAATTAAAAATACATAATAGTAGGAGTGTTTATTGAATGAAGAAAGCGATGCTTGCATTAGCCGCAACAAGTGTAATTGCCTTATCAGCATGTGGAACATCATCAGACAAAATTGTTACATCTAAAGCTGGTGACATTACAAAAGAAGAGTTCTACAATCAAATGAAGCTACAAGCTGGTAAACAAATACTAAATAACATGGTTATGGAAAAAATACTTGTTAAAAACTACAAAGTAGATGAAAAAGAAGTTGACAAAAAGTACGATGAATTGAAAAAACAATACGGTGATCAATTCAATACCCTATTAAAACAACAAGGCCTTAAAGAAGAAACGTTAAAAAATAGTGTGCGTGCTCAATTAGCTCAAGAAAAAGCTATCGAGAAAACAATCACTGATAAAGAACTAAAAGAAAACTACAAACCTGAAATTAAAGCAAGCCACATTCTTGTAAAAGATGAAGCTACTGCGAAAAAGGTGAAAGAAGAACTTGGACAAGGTAAATCTTTCGAAGAGTTAGCGAAACAATACTCTGAAGATACTTCTTCAAAAGACAAAGGCGGAGACCTTGGCTACTTTACAGCTGGTAAAATGGTTAAAGAATTCGAAGATGCTGCTTATAAACTGAAGAAAGATGAAGTAAGCGACCCTGTAAAAACGCAATTCGGTTACCACATCATTAAAGTAACAGATATTAAAGAACAAAAGCCATTTGATGAAGTAAAAGGCGACATCAAAAAAGAACTTGTTGAAAAGAAAGCACAAGATGCTGATTTCATGAACAATCTTATGAAGAAAGAAATGAAAAAAGCAGACGTAAAAGTTGAAGATAAAGATTTAAAAGATTTTTTTGAAGAGCAGAAATAATGAAAAGCTCGGGGGAAGCCCGAGCTTTTTTGTTCTTTCTTGCGATACATTATATCCGCATACGTTAAATAAAGTGAAACTTGAATCAGTGGGGATTTTGTCCATCCCCGACTGATTATGAGCCCACACCAATCGGCCTTTTACAGGAAGTTATCTCCCACCTAACTTCCTCGCATTCGCCGAATTTTGAGGCGCGAGTCTTACTGCCCACAAATAGCGGGATAAAAAACGACAATAATCGCATCCTCTTAAAGGACAAAATAAAAAAACCTTGATTCGTGCAGCTCACAACCAAGGTTTATCTCATCATTATTGATTAAATTTAAAAACTATGTTAAATTAGTACAGAAACACGTTTTTTAAAAATAAAAAAACATATTTATCCGTATCTTAATTTTACAACACAATCTATCTTCAGTCAACCTCTATTTTTCACTTTTAAAGGAGTGCTTACGTATGAACAAAAAACTTGATCAAGAGCAAAACCGATTAGACACCGTAATAGAAACCATTATGGAACAAATTGATAAGCTGGAGAATGAAACTGGCAGACGCCGAACAGAAGTAATTAATATTCGTAAACACTTTTGGGATGACGTTAAAGTGAATACTGATACTTTTGACGATTACCTTGAAACAATTATCAATTTGAGACAACAAGCTCAGTCCCTTGCCGTAACACAAATTACACATAAGCACACTTTCAATCGACTCGCTGCACTCAGACGTATGCAGAAAGCACCTTACTTCGGACGTATTGATTTTACAGAAGAAGGCGAACCTGCCGCAGAGCAAATTTATATCGGTGTTTCTACCCTTACTGATGCAAGCGGCGAAAACTTTCTAATATACGATTGGCGCGCCCCCATTTCGAGTGTCTACTATGACTATCCACCAGGCCCAGCCAAATACACTACGCCAAGTGGTGTCATTAACGGAAATGTGGAGAAAAAATTACAATATATTATTCAAAACGGCATGATTGATTCCATGTTCGATACGAGCCTTACAATTGGAGACGAAATTTTACAACAAGCACTCGGTAAAGGTACGAACAAACATATGCAGAGTATCGTTGCGACGATCCAGCGTGAACAGAATCAAATTATTCGTCATGATGAAGGGCGACTTCTTATCGTTCAAGGAGCTGCTGGTAGCGGAAAAACATCGGCTGCCCTGCAGCGAATCGCCTACTTATTATATAAATATCGCGAATGGTTAAAAGCTGATCAAATTCTTCTCTTCTCCCCTAACTCCATGTTCAATAGTTACGTATCTAACGTATTGCCAGAACTCGGGGAAGAAAATATGCAGCAAGTGACATTCCAAGAATACTTAAACCATAGACTCAGCAAATCATTTGATGTGGAAGACCCTTATGAACAATTAGAATATATGTTAACTAAAACGAATAACCCTACCTATAAAACTAGAAATGCGAGCATTCGCTTTAAAGCATCTACTCACTTTTTTGAGATGATCAGAGCGTACAGACAGTCTCTCGAATCGTCTGGCATGTTATTTAAAGGGCTGAAATTCAGAGGAAAACCAATCGCTTCAGCTAAAGATATTACGGAGAGATTTTATCATACCGATACGTCCCTTCGCTTCCACAATCGAATTGAAAAATTAACAGAATGGCTCAACAAACAAATTGATGAACTCGAAAAAACAGAGCGAACGAAACCGTGGGTGCAAGAAGAAATTGAACTGCTTAGCAAAGACGAATATCAAAAAGCTTATTATTACTTACAGAAAAAAGGGGAGTTTAACGATGACTCCTTTAACGATTATGAAAAAGAGCTAAAAGTACTTGGACGCATGATTGTTCGTAAGAAATTGAAACCACTGCGTAAAGGAATTCAAACGCTACGCTTTATTCATTTCACAGGAATATATAAACAACTCTTCACAGATGCATCATTCGTTGCTGGTGAAAGACCTGAAGAATGGGAAGACATTTGCTCACTAACCGTAAACATGCTAGATGAAGGAAAACTATATTACGAGGATGCAACTCCGTTTTTACTTTTAAAAGAATTAATTGAAGGATTCCAAACAAACACATCAATTAAACATGTACTCGTAGACGAAGCGCAAGATTACTCTCCGTTTCAGTTCGAGTTTTTAAAGCGTCTCTTCCCTGCCGCAAAAATGACGGTACTCGGAGACTTTAACCAAGCGATATTCGCTCATGCAAGTGAAACAGTGGATTTTCATACACTTACTAACTTATATGGACCAGATGAAACAAACAGCATCAACTTAACTCGTAGCTATCGCTCAACAAAACCGATTATTGAATTCACACGAAGTCTCGTACCAGAAGGCAAGAACATTAACGCATTTGAACGTGATGGCGAGAAGCCTACAGTGACTAGAGTGTCTGATTACAGCGAACTGCACAATCTTATCACTTCCAAAGTCGCAGAACTAAAAAGACAACAGCACAATACGATCGCAATTATATGTAAATCCGCAGCTGAAAGCGTCACTGCCTACGAGGCACTCAGTCATATCGAAAATATTAAACTTGTGAAAAGTAACTCAGCCGAGTATGAGCAAGGTATTGTCGTTATCCCTGCTTACTTAGCAAAAGGTATTGAATTTGATGCTGTCATCATTTACAACGCAAATAATGAAGTATACAGCGATGAAAGCCTTCGCAGATTGTTCTACACTGCTTGTACGCGCGCAATGCATGAATTGCATATGTATAGCGTTGGTGAAATTAGTCCTTTTGTGATGGGGGCTGATTTGGAGAGTTTTGAGCTTATAACGAAAACACTTTGATTTTTATGAAGACACTGAAAAAGTGATTGCCTAAAAAAATAACACACATTTTATTAATATGTTGAAAAAACAAGGAATTCATCACCTGTATATAGTAGGTGATGGATTCCTTTTTCTTATGAAGTTGACTTTTTTAGTGCCTCATTTTTATCAAGGTGTCTTTTTCATTCTAACTGAAACTACTTACTATCAAATTTTTACGTCGATATACACTTAACACGATGCCCATTAAAAGTGCGTGAAATAAAGTTGGTGTTAATCCATAACTAATAAAAGGTAATAATATAGAAGCAATTGGTAATAAGCCTACAATCATTCCAACGTTATAAATGAACTGGACTACAAAAAGAGTCATTCCTCCCACAAGAAGCAATTTACCATACCGATCATTTATTTTATAAGACATGACCACTAACCTTGTTACAAAAAGAGAAAGAATGAAAACAAGGAACAGCGCAAGGAAATACCCGTAATAGTAAGTCAAACTTGCTAACACAAAATCAGTATCTGAAGCAGGGATGAGCTTTGTATTTCCAGATGTACCAAACCACCCTGCTGACGACATTACCTCTTTTAAACGTACATACATAAACCCCGCACCCATTGCATCACGCTCTGGATTTAAATACCCTAAAAATCTATCCAAATGATATCCTTTTACTGAAGACCAGGAAAAGGATACCCTTATAATCAATAAACAAATTGGTACAATTGTAATAATCAATGCCTTTTTCTTTCCTAACTTACTCCACCAAAGCATAACAAATATCATCGTAATATAGATAAAAATAACACCTGAAAGGCTCTCCTTCAGGTGTTTCTCTACTTTACGCTAACACAGCTGCCTGTTCTTGTTGATCTACAGGAATTACAGCGTCTGTTAATGCTTTTTCTAGTTCATCTGTGTATTTTATTTGTTCTTCTTTGCTCCAGCCTAGTTTTGCAGCCATGTAGTTGATTACTGCTTCTTTCCACTCATATACCCAGTGGATGTTGAAGAATACAGCGCCTCTGCGGCGTACGAAGAAGTCAACTGGTTTTGCTGTCATTTCGTAATCCATTGCGTATACGAGCGGGATTAGAACGTCTAGCGGCATGTTGTATTCTTTCGCTTCATCTTTATGTTTTTTCGCTAAGTCGAACAGTACGTCAACGTTAGAGCCGTAGAATGTCGCGAATTCTTCCCCTTGCGCTGTCGTTAAACCGTATTGCGTACCTTCACCTGCTTTTTTCGCGATAAATGCTGGTAATCCTTTAGAGCCATCTACATGTCCACCAGAGATTGGCATATGTTTCGTTGTGCTCTTCGGATATGCGCTATGACCTTCTTTTTGTAATAAGTTCGTTACGTAGTCCACTACCATTTCAGCCATTTTGCGGTATCCTGTTAATTTACCACCTGCGATTGTAATTAAACCAGATTCAGAAGTCCAAATTTCATCTTTACGAGAAATTTCAGATGCACTCTTACCTTCTTCGTAAATTAATGGACGTACACCAGCCCAGCTTGATTCAATGTCTTTTTCTGTAATTTTCACGCTTGGGAACATGTAGTTAATCGCATTAATGATATATGTGCGATCTTCTGTCGTCATTTGCGGTACAGCTGCGTCTTTATCATAGAACGTATCTGTTGTACCTACGTATGTTTTTCCACCGCGCGGGATTGCGAACACCATACGTTTATCTGGTGTATCGAAGTAAATAGCTTGACCCAACGGGAAACGTTTTTGATCAATTACTAAGTGAACACCTTTTGATAATTGCAGTACTTTTCCTTTTTTCGAATTATCTTTTTCACGAAGTGTATCTACCCAAGGTCCAGCTGCGTTTACAATTTTCTTACCGTAGACTTCATATACTTCGCCGTCTAGTAAATCGATTACACGTACACCGGATACTTTTCCATCTTTATATAAGAAACCGTCTACTTTTGCATAGTTAACAGCTTTGGCCCCATGCTCAATTGCTTCTTTCATTACTTCAATTGTAAGACGCGCATCGTCTGTACGGTATTCAACGTAGTAACCTCCGCCTTTTAATCCTTGTTGTTTTACAAGAGGTTCTTTATTTAGCGTTTCTTCACGATTAAACATCTTTCTACGTTCGCTTCGTTTTACACCTGCTAAGAAGTCGTATACACGAAGACCAATTGATGTACTAAATGATCCGAACGTACCGCCTTTATGGAACGGAAGTAACATCCACTCTGGTGTTGTTACATGGGGACCGTTCTCATATACGATCGCACGCTCTTTCCCCACCTCTGCTACCATTTTCACTTCAAGTTGTTTTAAATAACGTAAACCACCGTGTACAAGTTTCGTTGAACGACTTGATGTACCTGCTGCAAAGTCCTGCATTTCAAACACAATTGTTGATAACCCTCGTGTTGCCCCATCTAATGCAATACCAGAACCAGTAATACCTCCACCAATTACAATCACATCTAATTCTTGTTTATTTACTCCGTTTAATACGTCTTTACGTTGTCTACTTGAAAATTTCATGGTAATTCCTCCCTTTGATAACGAAAAAAGAGACCACAAACTCCACTATAGATTTCGTCTCTATAGCGTGTTGTGGTCTCTCCAAATCTCCTACCGAATTATTAACTTGTTATCATTATAACACTATTTATGATTATTTGAAAGCTTTTGTTGCTTCAATTGCCTTTTTCCATCCAGCATATAGCTCTTTGCTTGTTTCCGCTTCCATTGTTGGTTCAAAGCGTTTGTCCATATGCCACTGTTCTTTAATTTCATCTTGGTTTTTCCAATATCCAACCGCAAGACCAGCTAAGTATGCTGCACCTAAAGCTGTCGTTTCGTTGATTACTGGACGCTCTACAGGAACGTCTAATATATCACTTTGGAACTTCATTAAGAAGTTATTCTTAACTGCTCCGCCATCAACGCGTAATGTGTTCAGTTCAATACCTGAATCTGCTTCCATTGCGCATAATACATCTTTCGTTTGGTATGCTAAAGATTCTAATGTTGCACGAATGAAGTGCTCTTTCGTCGTACCGCGTGTTACCCCAAACATAGCGCCGCGTACTTCACTATCCCAGTACGGTGTACCTAATCCTACGAATGCTGGTACAACGTATACACCTTCAGTTGATTCAACGCGTGATGCATACTCTTCGCTCTCACTTGCATCTTTAAACATACGCATTCCATCGCGTAACCACTGAATTGCAGAACCCGCTACGAAAATACTTCCTTCTAATGCGTAATTTACTTTACCATCTATTCCCCATGCAATGGTTGTTAATAGACCATGCTCAGAAGCTACTGCTTTTTCACCTGTGTTCATTAACATAAAGCAACCTGTTCCGTATGTATTTTTCGCCATACCTTCACCGAAACAAGCTTGTCCAAATAATGCTGCTTGTTGGTCACCAGCTACACCTGCAATCGGTACATTTTGGCCAAAGAAATGATAATCAATTGTTTCTCCATAAATTTCAGATGATGGACGTACTTCTGGAAGCATGCTCTTTGGTACTGTTAACATGTCTAGAAGCTCATCATCCCACTGTAGGTCGTGAATGTTAAACATTAATGTACGTGATGCATTTGAGTAATCTGTTACGTGCGCTTTACCGCCAGATAGTTTCCATACAAGCCATGTATCAATTGTTCCGAATAATAAATCGCCGTTTTCTGCTTTTTCTCTTGCACCTTCAACGTTATCTAAAATCCATTTTACTTTCGTACCAGAGAAGTATGCGTCAATTAAAAGACCTGTTTTTTCGTGAACCATTTCGCTATAACCTTGTTCTTTTAACTCATCACAAATTTCAGCTGTTTGGCGAGATTGCCATACGATTGCGTTATAAATTGGTTTGCCAGTCGTTTTATCCCATACAATCGCTGTTTCACGTTGGTTCGTAATACCAATACTAGCGATTTGTTCTGGTTTTATATCTGCTTCGCTTAAGCAAGATGCGATAACCGCTAAAATAGATCCCCAAATTTCTTGTGCGTTATGCTCTACCCAACCTGGCTTTGGAAAATGTTGTGTAAACTCTTTTTGAGCTGAATGAACAATTTCACCTTTTTTATTGAAAAGAATTGCGCGTGAGCTAGTTGTTCCTTGGTCTAATGAAAGAATATATTTTTTCATATCGGTTTCCCCCTTATGCTACTTTTCTACTATTTGTGTTGCTCCCACTTTTTTTACTTGTCATATAAGAGATTGCTAGTACAATCACAGTTGCAATAATCACATAAATAAGTGCTGAATTTTGTTTTCCTTCAAATACAACTTGATGGAATAAACCTGCAAGTGATCCACCTAAAATTGGACCAACTACTGGAATCCATGCATACTTCCAGTTTGAGCCGCCCTTTCCTGCAATCGGAAGGAAGAAGTGTGCAATACGCGGACCTAAATCACGAGCCGGATTAATTGCGTATCCTGTTGTTCCACCTAATGATAAACCAATACTTACAATTAAGAAACCTACGATAAATGGATTTAATCCATCTGCAAATTTATTTGCTCCGATTGCTAATATACCAAATACTAAAACGAATGTTCCAATCATTTCACTTAAAAGGTTTGCAAATGTGTTCGGAATTGCTGGACCTGTTGCAAATACACCTAACTTTGCTCCTGGATCTTCTGTTTCTTTCCAGTGTGGTAAGTAATGTAAATATACGATAACTGCCCCGATAATTGCTCCAATCATTTGTGCTGCAATATAACCTGGTACATCACTCCATGGGAACGCTCCCTTAAACGCTAATCCTATCGTTAAAGCTGGATTCAAATGTGCCCCACTAATTGATCCAACCGCATACGCTGCAATCGCTACCGCCAAGCCCCAGCCCATTGCAATGACAATCCAACCAGAATCTTTCGCAAATGACTTCTTTAAACTTACACCAGCACAAACGCCACCACCAAGTACGATTAGCAACGCAGTCCCTATTAACTCTCCTAAAAATGCTGACATAGTATCCCTCCACAATCAATTTAAACGCCTTCAAATGTGATAGAGGTAAAATGAATGGCCATTCGTTTTTTCAAAAGAAAAAGACCCACAGCTTGCACGCTTCTACATAAAAGTATATAGAAACAATGAAATGTGGATCTCTTCTTTTCTCCGTCACGTTTATTAACTTATCTATAATGTTAACCAAAAATGAAAACGTTGTCAATAAAAACATTCACATTTTCGTCATTTTTTTTGGTAATGTTTCCATAGTTCGCGTTTTGATGTCGTAATTGCTGTTGCACCAGCATTTAAAGCTTTCTCCACATCACTGACGGTACGAATGAAACCACCTGCTAAAATCGGTACACCCGTACGCTCTTTCACTTCAGCGATGACATCCGCTAACGCTCCAGGAAGCACCTCAATATAATCCGGCTTCGTCTTTTCTAAAAGATTACAACTCTTCTCCATCGCACTCGAATCAATTAAAAAAATGCGTTGTATTGCCACCACACCTTTTTGCTTCGCCTTCATAATCACGCTCGCCTTTGTCGAAAGTAAACCGTACGGTCTAAACTCCTGACATAAATACTCCGTCGCATGCCCATCGCTCTGCAAGCCATGGATTAAATCCACATGTAAAAACACCTTTTTACAATGTTGATTCGCAAGTGATATAACACTCTTCAATTGACCGATATGAATATCTAAAATAACGATATACTCATACGAACTACGTAATAACTTTTCCAAATCTTTAATTTGTCTCACTGCCGGCAAAATCTTTTGTTCATGAAATTCCATTCTAAATGTCCCCTTCCTATCTATTCTTTATAGTACACAATTTGTACGAAAAGAACAGCTAATATAGGGACTTTCTTTCAATTTTACTCATATAAACAAAAACGATATACTTCCTATACTTCTATAGAAAGTATAGGAAGTATAGCTTGAATTTCCATAAATACACCTACTTTGCTAAATTCCTTTTCTAATATTAACAAAACTTTTCCTCATGTTTTTTCCATAAAAATAATAAAACCCACGGAGAAAATAAGTTTTCTCCGTGGGTTTTATTCATTTAAAGAGACTTTTGTGACAGCCACTCACCTGTAATTATAATAAAACCGAATCCTTACCACTATCCTGATTACGCTTCTCTCGCTCTTCTTCTAAACGCTTCATGTAAACTTCGCCTTCTTTTTCGATAAACTCATTATCCATCTCTTGCTCTTTTTTCGAAGTATATAAAACCATGTAGCCACTCAATACAATTCCAACGATTACAAAATAAATCCACCATGGTAAAGTTTCCACTCTACTTCATTCCTTTCCTTAGACAAGCCTTATTAGTTTCACTGTATGAGGAAAGAGATGGATTTATGCTTAAATTTTTATCCGCTATTTGTGGGCAGTAAGACTCCCACCTCAAAATTCAGTGAATACGAGGAAGTGAGGCGGAAGTCGGGCTGTTCGTAAAAGCCCGATTGGTATGGACTCATAATCAGCGGGGGATGGACAAAACCCCACTGATTAAAGTTTCACTTTATTGTGGATGCTTCGAGAAAAACGCTTGTACATATTCCATAAACTCCATTGGCTCTTGGCGAAACGGCGCATGGTATCCTTTTTCAATAATATAAAACGTACTATTTGCAAATAGCTCATGATATAGTTCACCATTTTTCCAAGAAACGCTCTTATCATTTCGTCCCCATATAATTAAAGTCGGCACCTTAATTTTATCGGCCTCCATCGCAATGCGGCGTCCTCTCATTTTCGTAAGCTGATCATAATGCTTTTTATCATCACGACTATTTTTCACTTCATTTTTATTATAATCCGTAATCTCAGTTACAGTTTGTAAATCCGTCGATAGTGACGGCACTTCATAACTTTCTTTTTGCTGGAAAGACTCAATCCCTGTAGAATCTGCTAAAATGAGATGCGTCACTGCGTCCGGATATAAATACGCTAAATTAAGGGACATCTCTCCTCCCATCGAATGACCAAGTACTGCGAACTGATTGTATCCGAGCTTCTTCATTAGCTTATAGTATAAATTCACTTGCGCAGGAAACGAATACTGAAAATCAACTGGCTTAGAAGAACGCCCAAACCCTAAAATATCAACTGCAATAATCGTATGGTCCTTCACAAGTTCCGGATAAATATCACTAAATCCATCAGAAGAACCACCAAACCCATGAAGCATAAGTAAAGGCGGCTTTCCCTCACCAATTTGCTTAAAATAAATTGTCTGTCCATCAATCTGCGCTATACTCTCTTTCGTATTCAGCTTCATCACAACAGTGTCTTTCACTTCTCCAACCTTCGCAATCGGCCTATCAACGAAGTTACAAACTATTAACAAAACAAGCACGATACCGCTAATCATATAAAACTTAAACCGTTTCAAATTCCCCATCTCCTTTCTCATGTTGCTATTTAAAGTTTTTACATTTTTTGGTTGTTTTATGTTCTCTTTTTAATTGTAACCGAATAAGTTACAATTATATGAAAAAAATATAACTTATTTCTATTAATGATGGTTATTATGTAACTATTATAGTTACATATGAAAAGTAAGTCAATTCTTTTATGTGATTAAAGTTTCAATTTATTTCCCATCATCGCGATGTTCCCATTCGTATACTTCGTTGTATAGGATTTGTACTGTATTGTATTGTTTTTCGACTTAAACCGTGGTGCTTTGTTTTGTTTTTGGAAGAATCGTATATACGAATGAGCGAGGTGAGGAAGAGAGGATTGAAGAGCGATACTGTCCACTTCTTTTAGCCATACAAATTCTTTTTTAAGAATAGGTAATTGCGAAGAACAAGTGCCATAGGAGGGTCCTTTTCCTGTTTCTTTATATATCCTCATTCCATTTTGCCAAAAAGTAATGGAGTACAAAACGGGAACAACCCATTGTTTTCGCAGTACGAATTTTTTGTTCTACACTAGTGTAGATTCGGAATTAATACGCTTTATGGACAAACACCACTTTTCACCTCACTTCCTATTTTTACTTGTTTACAATGTTTTTCAAGGCATATATGAGAATGATATCAGAATTCGGCAAAAATAATGATTACGTAGCATTTCTTCTTTTTTGTCGAAAGTCCTCTGCCTCTTTCAAAAAATACAAATGAAAGCACTTTTACAAGGGAACAATTCCTATAGAACGAACGGATACCGATACCTTATACGGATTCTTCAACAAAAAACCTTTAGGCTTTTGCCTAATCGCCATTCATCTCCCACCTCTCTATTTAGACCCATTCCTTGAGGTGGGAGTTTTCTTCCAGAAAATGATAAAGATGTTCATTTTCACCGTCAACTTCTATTTCTAACACCCAAACACGAAACTTAATTTCTCCGATTTTCTTGGATGAACAGTTAGCTTTTGCTAGCTTCTCTTTTATTTTTCATCACCTTTTTTATAACGTGGCATACATTGTATTGAACAACTTTCCAAGACACCTTCATAGAGCTTGGCTTAAATAGTTGACATTCACTCCGCGAAAGAGCACCGTTCGAAGGTGCTCTTTTTTATTCTGAAACACTGAATATTTCTTAACAACAAACACATACTATACATAGGCGATAAGCCAGAACTCGTTTTATCTTCTTGTATATTGTTACGCTCTCTTCATATTGAGCAGTTAGCTTTCGCTAGCTGCTCTTTTATTCTTTTCCTCTGTATATTGCACTAATATCGTCCGTGTTCAATGCACATGGAAGAATATCTCATCTATATCGAAATAAAAATTTTATTTACTAGTTCAAAAGCCGTTACTAATATATAAACACGCCATATAATACAATATAGGACAATCATTCTTACAAACCAGTCCAAATAAGATTTAAAAGGAGTTAATATCACATGGCTATCATACCTCCATTTATAGCTTCCAGAAGATTTACTTCCACGCTAGGTGCGGGTACAGGTACAGGTGCTGCTTTTGCAATTGCTGCTACAGCTTGCTTAAATGATGCTGGAGTTGCTGCTACAGCATTTCCAACCTTCACGTATTATAACTTCTACCTGAACGGTGTACTTCAACCAGGTGGAGACTCAAGTGTTACTACTGGTCCAACTGGCGCAATCACAATTCCAGGTGGAGACGCATTCGATCCAGCAATTCCAGTTATGATTGAATTTATTGTAACTTAACTTGTATCTTTGGACAGAATTTCTTATTAGAAATATTCTGTCCTTTTTTAATCTTTCATAATTTTAAAGAGGAAAGGAGTTAATATAAAAAATGTCTATAATATCAATTGTTGGGGCACAGGTACCAAGTACTGCTTTTGGAGATGTACGATCAGCTGAGCTTCTGCCGTTTGTTGGATGGACATTTAACTATAATATTAACGGCGATTTAATTAACACCACATTGACTGGAAGTGGTACAGTAACTGCAAATAATTCAATGGGCATCATTCAAACGGGTCCTACCTCCAGCTCCTCAGCAAAAATTGAAACTATTAAAGCTCTTAGATATACACCAGGATTAGGTGCATTGATTCGCTTTACAGCAGTTTTTACAACCGGTATTCCAAATAGTACTCAAATTATAGGGATTGGAGATGATTTAGATGGTTTTTTCTTTGGATATAATGGGGCATCATTTGGAATTTTAAGAAGACAAAATGGAACAGATAACTGGATTCCGCAATCCGATTGGAATACTGACCAGTTTAATGGAACAGGAACTAGCCGTGTCACATTAAATCCAAGCCTAGGATCTGTATATACAATTCAATATCAATGGCTTGGATTTGGAGATATTAGGTTCTTTATTGAAAACCCAATTACAGGAGACCCAACTTTAGTACACATTATTCGATATTCTAATGCAAATACAATTCCATCCATAATGAACCCTACCCTTCCAATTATGGCGCAAGTTATCAATACAACAAATACTAATAATATTGTTCTGCAAACGAGTTCAGCTATAGGGATAATAGAAGGAAATGGAAATACAAACTCACTTGTAACAAGAAATTCTTTCAACAATACTAAAATAGCAATTGGGACTACTCAAATTTCAATATTTACATTACAGAATAAAACAATATTTCAATCAAAGTTAAACCGAGTACGTGTTCAATTCGACATGTTATCATTTCTTGGGAGTGCGAATCAAAATGTTATTTTTAGTGTTGTCAAAAACCCTACATTAGGAGGGGCTCCAATTTTTACGGATATTTCAACCGATACTAGTGTAATAGCAGTTGATACATCTGGTACTACAGTAACAGGAGGAACGACAGTGCTTACGTTTGCTGTTAATGGTCCAGGATCAGCACAAATTCCTTTGCTTGATCTTAATATTGAAATTAACCCTGGCGATATCTTTACCTTCTCTGCTCAAACTACTAGCGCAACTACAGATGCAAGTATAGCTGCTTCATGGAAAGAATTGTGGTAATTTAGTCAACAACACATGACTGAAGTCACGAGGGTTTTCTACTAAGGCCTAAAATGGGGCCCTACAATCCGATCACCTTAAAGAAACTGCTCCTTACCATCCCAAGAACTCAACAACCACATCCATAAACTCTGCTCTCTATATGATGGGAGCAAAGTTTATGGTTTCACATGACCTACTAAACTACGTACAACAATTTTTGCAAGTGTTGGTTCTTGCATAAGATGTAATCGCTGCGTTGAATATGTTTGTTCACCAATTTTATGTGTTTCAATCGTTCCAATTTCTAATACCTTTTCAATTACTTCTCTTGTCATAATCTTTATTCATTTCCTCATTTCTTAATTTGATTTCGTTTTTAAATAATCAATAACTACAGTTTGTTTATGTCCTGCTTCTACAGATTGACCAATATCTGTTTTTACATCACCTTGTAAATACATATAGAATTGTCCTTTAGCTCCAGAAGCTAATTCTTGACCAACTAAATTCCCGTTTTAACCTTAGACCTACCGCTTCTGTTAGCGCTAGTTTTGAAATTGCTTGAACCTAACAATTCCATACATCACGCTTTTTATCACCAGCAAACGAAGAGGAAGAACAAAAAGGGAATACTGGGAACTCACTGAAACAAATGAAAAAGATATTGAAAAGAAAGTAGAAGAGTTAATAAAGGATATGAGTAACGCTGCTGCTCTTGCATTCTCTAAAGACTCTGAACCAATATCAGAAGAAACAAAACGCCTCTTCATCATGTCTTTAGAAAACTTACTAAGATTAGGGAAAGAAATGAAGAAATACAAATCCACCTTTAAAGGTGGATTTAAAACAAAAAAGAAGCCCAATTAGCTACTGCTAAAATAGAAGAAAAATTAGAGAAAGGAAACTTTAAATACATTACCTTACAAGGATTTAGACATACACATGCCGTTTACTTATTACAAAGTGGGGCAAACCTTACATATGTTTCAGAACGTTTAGGGCATTCCTCTATAGACATGACTGCAAATGTTTATCTTCACATAACAAAATCTATAGAGGAAACTGCCGTAAACCAATATGACGAGTTTTTAAAATCTCGTGGGCAAATTGTGGACAGATAACTTTAATGAAACACTAAAGTCACTTGTCACAATAGGTTTCAAACTTAGGCTTATAGAACGAACGGTTATCAAGCGCAAAGACACGCTCTGTGTATTCGCCTGGTTTTGTGCGTCCTAATGCACGGTCCATCATGTTCATTTTTGCATCTAAGTTGTCGATGTAGTGCAAAATTTCTGCTTCTTTTACTAATGGTGGTTTTGGGCTGCCCCATTCTGCTTTTCCGTGGTGAGAAAGGACGATGTGCTGAAGAATTAATACTTCTTCTGCATCGATTTGTAGTTCGTCAGCCGCTTTACCAATTTCGTTCACCATAATAGAGATATGGCCTAGTAAATTTCCTTCTAACGTATACGTTGTGGAAATTGGGCCAGACAATTCAATTACTTTACCAAGGTCATGTAAAATAACACCTGCATATAGTAAGTCTTTATCTAACGATGGATATAGAGTTGAAATAGCTTTCGCTAAATCTAACATCGATACAACGTGATAAGCTAGTCCCGATACGAACTCGTGGTGGTTTTTCGTCGCTGCTGGATAGTCTAAAAATTCGTTTTGATGCTTATTTAATAAATGTCTTGTTAGACGCTGAATGTTCGGGTTTCTCATTTCAAATATGTATTGCGTAATTTTCTCAACCATATCTTCTTTTTTCACTGGCGCTTTTTCTACAAAGTCCGAGATGTCCGTTACTTCATTTTCATTCGCAACACGAATTTGTTTCACACGTAATTGAATACGTCCTTTGTAGTTTTGAATATCACCAGCTACTTTAACAATTGTTTCCGCTACATATTGTTTCTCAACTTCCGGTGATACATCCCATAGCTTCGCTTCGATATCTCCACTTGGATCTTGTAAGATTACTGTTAAAAATGGTTTTCCATTGCTTGCGATACCTTTTGTTGCTGTTTTAATTAACAAGAAAGTATCGACTTGTTCACCAACTTCATACTCTGCAATTTTCTTTTTCATTCGAATTCCTCCACCAAATCAATTACTTTTAGTATAGCATATTACAACTCATTTTCTTTACGCTTACGTGTTAATTTTATAATCTGTTTTTCTGTAAAATATGTTAGGACATGCACATGACATGTGAAGAAGATTACTTGTCTATCTTTCGCAATTTCCTTTATTAGTTCAATCGTTCGAGTCGTCCTTACCGCATCAAAATGCACGAAACTATCATCAATAATAAATGGATAATCATGCTTGAATGTTTTCGCTAATGCAAATCGTAACGATAAATATAACTGCTCTGCTGTTGCTTGGCTTAGTTCATGACTGTAAAAACGCATACCATCATTACGCTCAACAATGAAAGGCTCCACCTCTGACGGTGAAAAGATTTTACTATATCTTCCGCCCGTTAAATAGCCGAAATACTCTTCGGATTTTTGTAAAATACGAGGCAAATGCACTTCATGATAATATTGCTTCGTTTTCGTTAACACCGTCTTTGCGGTCGCATAGGCAGCCCATTTTTTCACTTGTTCACGCACTTGCGCTTTTTTCATTTCCCATTCGTGTAGTAAATCACCGTACGTACTGCCTTCTTCTAAATTCGCAATTTCCATACGATGTTTCGCAATACGCTCCGTCAGCTCTTTCTCTTTTGTAAGACAGTTTTGCACGGCTGTAATCTCTCTCTTTAATTTTTCCTCATAACCGTCAGCTTCATAATGTTCAGCTAATGATAAACTCGTTAAGCGCTGCTCTAAAAGATCAATTTGCGGTAATAAACGCCCCACTTGCTTCTCAGCGTCTTCACGTTTTTCTGCCAGTTTACCTGCTTCTAAAAACATCTCTTCCTCTGTAGCCTCTGCAATATGCCATAAACTATCTCGTTCTACTAGCAGTTGTTTCAATTGCCCTTGCATGAACTCGTATTCTTCTTGCCATTCCGCCATCTTCTCTTTTAACTGCTTACAAGTTTGACGCTTCTCTTTCTCATGTTGCATACGACTTTGCGCCTCATAGAGCTTACTATACTCTGTACTACCGATAACAGTTTCTAGTTTATGCTCAAAGTGCGAAATCATTTCATATAATGAAGATTTTCGCTCACTTTTCTTTTCTAATTCACGATATAATTGCTGCATTTTTTCAATACGCTCAAATGCCGGCAATATGTGTGCATACGTATAAAATTCAGGGAACATATAGCGCATTTTATATGCATCCACTTGTTCTCCTGCATGGAAAGTTTCTCTCTCCCATTCCTCATACGATGAAACGACTTTATCATACGCTCGTTCCATTTGCTGTAATTTATATGACTCACGCTCAAATAGCTTACGAATCTCTTCATCCTTTTCTAACTGATAGCGAACGGACATCGCTTCTTCACTTTGACGCCCACCAGCACTTTGCTGAAGAGTAAGAAGTTCTTCTTGTAATCCACTTGATGGATCTTTATATAAAACAAGGGCAAGAACAATCCCTACAAAAACAATAACACTAATAAATAAGAGTGCGCGGTTATCTATAAACAAACTCGTTAGTAAAACGCCCGTGTTAATAAGAAGTAACAGAAGACAAACTCGTTGCCACTGTTTTTTCTTTTGCTTTGCTGCCCCGGCTTTCTCTTCATACTTACGCTTCATTCTCTCTGCGCCCATACCGATAAACGCCGCATCTTGAAATGATTTTTCTTTCTCAACTAACGTATTTCGCTCTTCATCCGCTAACATTTGCTGTCTTATTTGTCTTATATTTCTTTCTTGTTCTTCTAATTGCTCTTGCGCTACTTTAAAACGATTATCAAGCTGTGCTTTTTGTGTTTCTAATTCGCGTGCCTTTTGCACCGTTTGCGTAATCAGCTCTTTCGTTGCCAAACCCATATCAAATGAAAGAACCGTATCTTTTTCAAAAGTAGCACCAATTTGTTGCTCTAGTTCTACAATTTCTTCTTTTATATTCGCAATACTTCCCGTCATATCACGCATTTCTTGGCGTGCATTTTCATAAGACATATGCTGCATACGAAGTTCTTCTACATAACTTTCTTTTTGTAAAAACTCTTCATCTATTTGTATCGATTCAATTTCCGATTGCACCGCCTCTATCTTTTTATGAAGCGAATCGACTTGTAATTGAAGCGGCTCCATTTTTGCCTTAATCGCCTCATAGCGCGCCGTTCCGTTTACAGGAAACTGCCCCTTTTCATTTTCTAACACTTTCTCATGGGCATTCTTTTCAATAACGAGAGGCTCAAGCGCTGCTAATATTTCATAATCTTGCTTTCTTTTTTCCGCTAACTCTTTCTCCGCACGAACAGAAGCAAGTTTCTCTTCACTTTCTTTTAACTGCTTAACTTGTTTTTCATACGTACCAATCTTTCCTTGCCACTCTTTCATCTTTTCCTCAATCTTCTTCATTTCCTGAAGTGACACGTTAATTTCTGGCTTACGCCCACTCGGCTTAAAGCGCTGATCCATTTCTTTTTCTAACTTTTTATCTAACTGTAATAACGCATCGCTTCCGACTGCACTTGCGGAAAATAAATAATTACCGATATCCGCTTCACCAAGCTGATGAATGTTTTGCAAACCGTGCATATCAAATGAAAAGACAGATTCAAATAAACTTTCATTCATCCCGCTTACTATATCGTTTAAAATTTCTTCGCCGCCAGTCTCCCCGTCCTCAAAATAAATGGTCACCTCACCAGTCGCCGTCTTTGGCAATCGTTCAATTTTCAAACGGCCATACTTCTCTGTTTGTACAGTAATCGCACCGCCATACTTTCCGCCTTCTTTCGGCTCATAACGGCGCTGTCCTCTCGTTGGAAAACCGAACAAAATACTTTTCATAAACGAGCGTATTGTTGATTTCCCTGCTTCATTTTCACCATATAACACAGTCAGCAACGAAAGATCCATTTCTACATTTTCTAATTTTCCATACCCATAAATATGGAGTTTTTCCATTCTCATTTCTTATCCCTCTCTTGCTGGAATAATTGTTCTAAAATAATATTTTCCGCTTCCTTTTGAATCTCTTTCTTCTCTTCTTCTGTAAAAGATTCAATACTATTACGTGCTACAGGAGATGTCCAAATGCTGCGCAACACTCCGTCCATATTTGTAAAAACCTCTAACTCCTTCAGCACACTACCAACGAAATGATTTTCTGTTTTCAAACGTTCAATTTCAGCAAAAGAAACCGTCTCATTTTTCCACTTCATCGCATATACGAAATCTTTTCGCTCTTCGCCTGCTGCTAAAATATGAAAAATCTCTTCCACACGCTTTTCATCACGCAAATAAGGAGAAAGTGGACCCTGTCCTGTGAATACGACAGTTAAAAGCGTCCCTTCCCCTTCTCTTCGGCACTCATTCATCGCGGTTAACGCTACTGTCATGAGGTCATCAACATTTTCAAGCCCATCGATATGAACTTCTATCTCCTCCCATACAACATCCGCCGTATGGAAAAATGAACAATGCGTTCCTTGTTTCGTTAGTTCAATAAGATATGCACCCTTCTCGCCCGTTTCCTTACGATGACGCCCTTGTATATTACCTGGGTAAAGAATGTACGGCTCTTCCGATAAAATTTCACGTTTATGTATATGACCAAGGGCCCAATAATCAAACTGCTTTTCCTTCAGCTCACGAATTTGAAACGGCGCATAGCGATTATGCTCTACATCTCCTTCCACACTTCCGTGAAGCATTCCGATATGAAAAGGTGCATCACTCATTTTCGTATACTGCGCTGTCATATTATCCGTTACCGCTTGCTGCAAGTAACTAAAACCATAAATAGAAGCTAGCAGCTCACCATTTTTATAAAACGACTTCTCTTCTACATAAGGCTCGGTAAACACATGAACATTTTCTGGAAACTCAATTGCCGCCCAGCTTCCCCCTAAATGATCGTGGTTACCGTGAATAATAAAAACAGGAATATCGTACTGCGAAAGTCTCTTCATTTGCTCGCGCACAAACACTTGCGCTCGTAAACTTCTCGTCTCCGCATCATACAAATCTCCAGCTAATAATACGAAATCAACGCGCTCTTGAATTGCTTTATCAACAATACGCTCAAATGATTTAAACGTACTTTGCTTCATTCTCTCCCAAATAGACTGCGCTATATTCATTTCCATCCCTTTAAACGGACTATCCAAATGCAAATCAGCCGCATGTATAAACTTCACTTGTTTCACAAATAACGATCCTTTCTATATTTCAAAAGTTTCACTTTACCCCGAATTAACGGGCAGTAGGCAAGAACACCTGTCTGAAAGTAGGCTGCCCGTCATTACCCGATTGGTGAAGGCTAATAATCAACGGGGATGAAAAGACTCTCCATATGATTAAAGTTTCACTTTATTGTAACACGCAATGTCATATATTTCTTTGCATATTCTAGTGATTTATGACAAAATAGTTATAAGATTCTGATTTTAATTTTGGAGGGAATTTTCATGGGAGTATACGTTCTAACAGTCTTTGAAAAAGATGGCTCAAAAGCATTAGACGAATCATTCGAGGCGGCAACTGAAAAAGAAGCGAAAGCGAAAGGTGAATCTATTTTACAAGAAAAAGGATTGTACGAAAAAACACATCGCTGCACATCTTCTGCAGGTAAGCTCGTTTTATTCCAGCGCTAAAAAAAGAAGCGTCATCCGCTTCTTTTTCACTCTACTATATCTTCGTCACACCAGGTAAATACCACATCTAGAATGCGATTACCGATACGTACGCGTTTATTCCATTTACCTGTTTGGATCTGATGTTGCAATTCCGCTTTCATCTTTTCCGTCCAGTCGTGAATCGTTTCACTACCGTCGTACGGATATACGCTCGGAAACTCTTCCTGCAGAAGATATAAGCTCTCTGCATCAAAATGAAAATGGAAGAAGTAGTTTGCTGTAAGCGATGGTTCTTGCAATCGTAAAAAATGATCATCGATTTGCTTTCTATTTCGATAGAAAGTAAAGATATTCACTTTTCCGCTCGTAATTTGGTCAATTTGAATTTCGTGCTTCTCTATAATCACGTCTTGCCCACCTCGTTATATACTACCTTTAGTATATATGTCTTTTGCAACAAAGTTAACCATTTTCACATGAAATTCATTTCCTTCACTATAATCCCGTACCTCCAAACACGATCAGAACAAATCAAAATAAAGTTGAAGGGGAGCGATCACATGTATTTCGGAAGCAAAGGTTGGTATGTAAAAGAACTTAAAAAATTAGGTGTTCGTGCGTATGAAGGTAAAAAATTAGAATCTTATCGCACGCATATTTTAGCTAGGTTACTTGAGAAAATGAAGAAAGCCTCGGCTTAATAGATGTAGGAAGCGACTGAGGTTGCTTCCTTTTTATTTAGTGGATAAAGTGAAACTTTAATCAGTGGGGGTTTTGTCCATCCCTCACTGATGATTAGCCCTCACCAATCGTACTTTTACAAGCAGCCCGACTCCCACCTAACTTCTTTGCTTCAGCCGAATTTTAAGGTGGGAGTCTTACTGCCCGCAAATAGCGAAATAAGTTACTCATTCCTCTTTATCAAATGCAAATATGAAATATTGCATATTGCAATGTATTGATGTTTTTGTAGGTGCTTACTATAATGATGGTATAAAGATTTATTACATCTTACTATTTAAAAAGGAGGCAATCTTATGCAAATCGCAATGGCAGTTTTAAAATTTGTAGGTGAAGTAATTCCATTTGTTCAAGAACTTTTAAAAGCATTTATGTAAGATTATCATTCAGCAATTATTTATAAGCATTATCATTCAAATGATCTGTATATCAAAAACAAATTGATATACAGATTATTTTTGTAAGAAAACTTTAAACTTGAATTATGTACTCTAGCAGAACAATAATGATACATCTATCTCAAGTTGGACAAAGGCGCTCACAAGGGCGTCTTTTTCTTATATTAATATGTACCTAATAACTTATTCCGGAAATCAATTTTACAATCCATACAAAACTACATTGTCAACTACTCACCACTTATCGTTGAGTTACACTCTTCACACGATTGAGGTGGGGGTATCCTTGCCGATTTTAGATGAAATAATTAAACAACCCCTCAAAACATACGCTTCGAAGGGTGAGCCTGTTTTTTATTCTATTATATACGTACAGCTGTACCACTTACAGCAACCATTAACATTCCATCACGAACAACTTCGTAATCTACGTCAATACCAACGATAGCATTCGCACCTTTTTTTCTTGCAAGTTCTTTCATTTCATCCATCGCAATATCACGTGCATCTTTTAATTTACTTTCGTAAGCACCAGCACGACCACCGACAACATCACGAACTGAAGCGAATAAATCGCGGACAATGTTTGCACCCATAATAGCTTCACCATTTACGATATCAATATACTCAATAATCTCTTTACCTTGAATTCCAGACGTTGTTGTTACAATCATAACTAACACTCCCCTAATAAGTTGTAGTTTTTAATGCTCTTTCTTATGTCTTTATTATGACATGGAAAAAGTAATTAATCTATTGAATTGCCTTACATGAATGTTACAATTTTGTAAGAGTGAAATATTATTTATTAATCTTTTACAATATTACCTAAGGTAATCCAACCACCCTCTTCGTATAATATTTCCAAAAATTCTAATTGTCTTAGTAAGTTCTTATGTAAAATAAAGTGAAACTTNNTGAGGTGGGAGTCTTACTGCCCGCAAATAGCGGGATAAAGCGCACACTCTTTCTTCTTTCTATGTTATTAAATTACAAATATGAACAATCCAAAACATTCCGATTGGACGGAAATTTTTGACATGATTAAAAAAATTTAACCTGATACACTTATAAAGCGAGAAGAGAAAAAGGGGAAATAATTTTATGTTGTTCATAGTGAAAGGGGTAAAAGTATGAAACTAAAAAGTATATTCAAATGTCTTACAATTACAGCAATACTGTCCCAAATTGCTGTATCTCCTGTAACATCTTATGCCGAAAGTAGCAATGAAAAGAAAGCTGATAACCAAACGAATACCGAAGAAAAAAGTAATATACAAGGACTCTTGGGCTATCATTTTAAAGACGCTCAATTCCATGAGTTAGCTTCTATTAAGATTGGTGTACAAAGTAATAAGTTAATAGATAAGACGAAAGTAATGAAAAATAATCAGACTATCGAATCCATACGATGGATGGGAAGAGTAAAGCCATCTCAAACAGGAGAATATACTCTTTCTACATCATCTGATCAACATGTCATCCTGCAAATTAATGGTGAAACAGTCATTAATCAAAGTAAAATGAAAAAAACTCTTAAATTAGAAAAAGGTAAGGTATATGAATTAAAGATTGAATATCAAAATACAAAGGATAACGTATCTAATTTACAATTGTTCTGGTCAATAGATAGTAAAGAAAAAGAACCAATCCCACAAAAAAATATTTTACTGCCTAATTTCTCTGAAAAGGAGAAGCTCCCTGATGATAAAAAAGATATGTTGTTATTACCAAATTTTAATCTATTTAATAATAAATCCGTTTCAACAAAATTAAAAGACACAGATAAAGATGGAATTCCTGACGAATGGGAAGAACAAGGCTATACATTTAAAGATCAAGACATTGTAAAGTGGGATACCTCTTATCTCGCACAAGGTTATAAAAAGTATGTATCGAATCCATATAAGGCTCGAACCGTTGCTGATCCATATACAGATTTTGAAAAAGTATCGGATCATATGCCAGCAGCAACAAAAGATGAAGCCAGAGATCCTTTAGTCGCAGCTTATCCAGCTGTAGGAGTAGGGATGGAGAATTTATTATTTTCTAAGAATGAAAATGTAACAGAAGGGGATTCTGGTACCAAGTCCAAAAGTGTAACAGATACAAATACTACTACAAACGCTGTTGAAGTTGGTGGGGAAGTAGGAGGAGAATTTAATCCATTCAAATTTGCCTCCTTTAAAGTATCTACGAAATATTCACATTCTTGGACCAATAGTACAGCCATCCAAAATTCAGAAAGTGAATCTTGGTCAAAGCAAATTGGAATTAATACAGCAGAATCTGCATTTTTGAATGCAAATGTGCGCTATTATAATGCAGGAACGGCGCCTATTTATGACTTGCGTCCTACTTCAAATTTTGTATTCCAAAACTCAGGTACTTCCGTTACGACGATAACAGCTGGACCTAATCAAATTGGAAATAGCTTAGGACCTAATGATACATATCCAAAACGGGAGCAAGCACCTATCTCTCTAGATAAGGCAAATGAGTCAGGAACAGCTAAAATTGCAATAAATGCAGAACAGTTAGATGCTCTTCAAGATGGCAAAGAAACATTAAATTTAGAAACAACGCAAAACAAAGGGCAATATGGAATTTTGGATGATACAGGTAATTTAGTTACAGATGCATCTAAACAATGGGACCCGATACGGACTAATATTGATACAGTTTCAGGTTCTTTAACTATGTATTATAGTACTAGTAAAGAAAGTTTAGAACGAAGAGTTGCTGCAAAAAATGAAAATGATCCAGAGGATAAAACACCTGAAATCACGATAGGAGAAGCGATTAAAAAAGCTTTTAATGCAAAAGAAAAAGATGGACGATTATACTATACAGATTATACAGGAAAAGATGTGTGTCTTGATGAGTCGGCAGTAAATCTAATTGGAGATGAAAAAACACAAAAAGAAATTGGAAAGCAGCTAGACCAAATGCAAGATAAAAAAATATACAATGCAAAATGGAAGCGGGATATGAATATTACCCTTCATATCCCAACTACTTATTATGATTTTGAACCTAATAGTGTAGAATGGACTAACACGGTTAAAGAGGATGGAGGCTACACTGGGAAGCAAAGAGGAAGTATTAAACCTGGAATCAGTGGCTATACAGCTAATGAACTCGAATTAAAACCATATACAAATTATACCGCTCGTGCATATGTTAAAACAGCATCTCCTACTGGAAAGAGCAATATAGTATTTTATGCAGATATCGACAACTCTGCGAAGGGAAAAGGTGCGAGACAAAACGTAACAATTGAAGGAGATAAGTGGCAGTTAGTAGAATTTTCTTTTAATACAATGGGGAATCCAGAATATTTCAAGAGATTAGGTATTGAAAATAACGGGAATTCAAACCTGCATATTGATGATGTATCCGTAACAGAATGGAAACAGGGAGAAAACATTCAAAAACTTCATGTGTTTGAAAAATGGAATCCTAAATATGATGGTTTTGGCAGTGTGTCTTCAATTACCTTTTCAAAGGTTCCGAATACAAAAGTTCGATACCAATGGTCAGGGGTAAATCCTGCAACAGGAAAAGAGTCCTGGTCTGAGATTCGGCCAGCAAATGATACAGACGAGTTTGGAAACAGGATTGTTCCAATTGGATTATTTTTTCCTGGCTCTAAGCTATATGCTGTAGATCAACACAATGATAATTTGAAAGTTGAAATCGCTCAATATATTCCACTTTACTTTGAGCATCATGTAGATATAAGTTGGAACAAAGTTAAAGAGAACAAGAAAGAATATATAAATGGTATAACTTTTAAAAAGGTAACAGATAGAAAAGTTAGATATAAGGTAGTAGTAGATTATAATCAAGATAAAGGAATCAAACCCGCATATGAAATAGATTCTGAGGGGAACAGATATGTAAATTTTTTAGAATATAATAATGGAAAAGGAATTCCAGCAGATGTTAACTCTATAGCAGTTTATGTTGTAGATGAAAAGGATGATAATATTTTTGATAAAGTTGCAGAATATCATCCTTGGGGATAGAGGTTTTAAATATAAGGGTTTTATAGGAGTATGGCTTATAAAAAGATGATACAAAACCAACGGTTCTGGTGCAAAAGCTATAAGATTTATGTAACTAAGCTCTGAAACTTTTCCATACTGATACTAATACTCTAAAAAGGGCGTAATCAGTATGGAAAAGCAAAACCTATTTAAAGGAAAACATTATCAGCTGAAACTAATCTTATCAACAGTAAGGTGGTACCTAAGGTACAGTTTGAATTTACACAATTTAGATATAATAGTAATAAAAGTATTACAATTAATATTATCCATAATAGATATTGCCGTCGCGGAGTTAATTTATTTCTAAGCAAAATTTTAACACATAAAATTAAACCAACTAATATACTTGCCATAATGGATGTTTCTATCACTCAATCCAAAAAACGAGATAGATAGATGGTTCCAGCCGGAAGAAGGCGACTTAGGTTGTCTTTTCTTTTTTTAAAAAAGGACCTGCTCAATTCATGCGTAAATGCATAAAGTAAATTGAATCCGTTAAAACACATGAGTGAACCATTGTTTTCCCCTCCTACCTAAAGGAGGAACTATTATGGGCTTTGGTGGTAGTTGTGGCGGCGGCTTCGTTGGAGGATTTGCTTTATTAGTTGTATTGTTTATTTTATTAATCATCGTTGGAGCCGCTTGCTTCTGCTAAAAAACTATCGGAAAAGACACCCTTATATAAGAGTGTCTTTTCTTTATATGTTAAAAAGGCCCGCCTATTTCCGTAGGCGGACCATATCTTTATTACACAATACCAAAGTATACTCCCTTTTCCCCTTAAATTTTATGTAATTATACATATTCGTGAAAATACATGTAGTAAAAATGTAAGTTATGGATACGCCTTATAAGGCTGATTCTTTTGAAAGAAGTAATATATTAATCTCATTATCATTGGTTAGCAAATTGTGTTATAAAAGCAATAGGCCACATACATCGTTTAAGCCATCACCAAAAGTGCGTAAGAACCATTTTTCGATTAGCAAATACAAACATGCCTATTCACTATCTATTAAAAGGCGTAAGTGATAAAATACATAAATAAAAATAAGCAGGAGGTTTAGGGATGAAAGAAGTGTTAGATGTTGAAACGTATTTAAAAAGAATGAAGAACCAGAAAGTAAATTATGACAAAGTATTAAGAAAAATGATTAAAGATTGGGAAGAAAAGAATGAAAGACCAAAAGTGTTACTTCATTCATGTTGTGCTCCTTGTAGTACTTCTTCACTGGAATTTCTTGCAGAACATGCAGATGTTACAATCTTCTTCTCAAATTCGAATATCCATCCAAAAAGTGAATATATACGACGCTCTAATGAACAAAAGATTTTTGTAGAAAAATTCAATGACCGTACAGGGCACACAGTAGGATTTATTGATGATGACTATCGTCCGAATGTATTTTTCAAAATGGTAAAAGAAAAAGGTTTGGCAGAAGAACCAGAAGGTGGACTTCGTTGTTCAGCTTGTTTTGATATGAGATTGGATCGTTCAGCTGAGGTAGCACAAGAAAGGGGATTTAATTATTTCGGTAGTGCAATTACCCTTTCTAAAAATAAAAATAGCCAATTAATAAATGAACTTGGAATCGGTGTGCAACAAAATTATGATTCACGTTATTTACCAAGTGATTTCAAAAAAAGTAATGGATATCAACGTTCAATTGAAATGTGTAATGAATATGATGTTTTCCGTCAATGTTATTGTGGATGCTCATTTGCAGCAGAGAAACAAGGTATAGATTTACGAACAGTGAATAAAGATGCAATAAATTATCTGAAAGAAAATAATCTTAGTTTGAAAAAAGAGATTTAAAAATTTAGCTTGATCGCCGTGTGGCGAGATCCCTATTTGATTACATAACGTTTTTGATTTATAAAAAGGAAAATCATGATAATTTGTTTCTTATCCACATCTTTTTTATTAATATTTACGAGTTCAAAAAAATCACTTCCTATCATTTTCTCTCTTCATACAGTCTGTTTGCTTTATATGAGAAAAATAAAAACATACCAACTGCAACTGGGATAAACAGACATGAAATACCCCTCATTAATGCAAATGGTGTCTCAAATATGAATGATCCTACAAATGCTGCTCCTTGCTTATCCCATAGTCCTGGTGTCAAGTATAGTTCTTTTGGATTTACAAATGCTCCTAAATTAATCGTGTTATTAAACATAAAGTGAAACTTTAATCAGTAGGGGTTTTGTCTATCCCCACTGATGATGAGCCCTCACCAATCGNNCCGCAAATAGCAGGATAAACGTTTATATTTCCCTGCTCGTGACATTTGATCTGAAAAAATGTCATCTTCACTTTCCTCATCTATCTTTTTAATTGTCGCATCTTCTGGTTCTGCCATTCTAAATTTGTAACCAAATGTATTACTTTCTAGTTGATAACCTTTCCAAGCCATCTCTTCTAACCATTTTTCCTCTTTCTCAAAATCAACAAAAAACTTCAATCTTCATATCATCGCTTCCCCCTAACTATACATGTAATAAGCTTTTTGTAACTCCAATAATGTGTTGCATTCTCATAAAGTCTAAATGTAATACTTCTTTCCCTCGTTCCGTAATGACATACACTTTTCTTCGTTTATCTTTACTTTTTACCGACTCTATTAATTATTGTTTCAATAAATTTTCAACCGCACCATACAGTGTACCCGCTGCGATTTTCACTTGATGATTACTAAGTTCCTCTATCTTTTGCATAATTAAATATCCATGTGCTGGCTCTAATAAAGCTAAAAAAACGTAATACATCGTTTCAATGGTAAATTTTTATATCTATTCATAAAGACCTCCAATATAACGATAATTATATTGCTAAACTATACAATTTAACTGTATATATCAAATGTACGAATAACTTTATAATCCATAACAAAAACACTATCTTTTAAAAAGATAGTGTTTTTGTATTATCCTTGCTTATTCTTCGCCTTCATTTGCTCTTCATAAACAAACTTCACTGTCATAAAGTCATTCGGAAAATCTTTCAATGCATTCTTCATCACGTTCAATTCTTCTTGTGATTTGATTTCTATTCCATTTAAGAAGTCAAATGCTTTTGATTGTTCATCCGCAACAAAGTTTTGCGTCATGTAGTCATCTTGGAAGTCTTGCTTCGCCTTTTCTTTCACTTTATCCATTGCCTCTGTTTTATTTATACTTTTCACAGGATTTGCGAATGCACCAGTAGGTTGCTCTGGTTTAGACTCTTCTTTCGTTTCCGGTTGTTGCGCTAGTGCTGGTTGTTGCGGTTCTTGCTTTGGTTGTTCTTGTTGAACCGGCTGTTGCGCTACTTGTTGCTCTTTTTTCGCTAACTCATCTTTTAACTTCTTAACTTGCGCATCAAGAGATTTTTTTTCAGTTTCTAATACACTCATATCACTTTTCAACTTTTTCTTTTCTTCAAAATGCTCATCTACTAATTTATTGTACTCTTTCTCAGTGTACATTTTTTCACTAGTTGATGTCGTTTTCTCTTTCGTAACAACTACATTAATAATTACAAGTAAAACTACAATTCCTATTAACGCTGCAAAAATCTTCTTTTTGTTCATTATTAATCCTCCAAAATGTAAAATTATAAAAGTTATCATAACAAATCAAATGCCTTTTCCATGTCATATTTTGTCGAATTAATATAATAAAGTGAAACTTTAATCAGTAGGGGTTTTGTCTATCCCCCACTGATTATGAGCNNCAAATAGCGGGATAAATAGAATTTTTACAAACAAACGTAGGAATTAATGATTCCTACGTTTATTTGTACATAACATTTAAATAAACACCTTATTTTTTGAAAAAGTTGAAGGATCAAATGGAAGATCTCCTGATTTTCGATTTGAATCAATATGATATTTTCCAAATCGATTCACATGTGCTGTCATGTAGGGACTTAAATAACAAATCAATTCTTTATTAAATCCATCTTTTTGTTTTTCATACTCATGAATTAATTTAGATATGGAAAACACATTATAAAAGATATGTATTTATTTGTTAAAAAAGCTAGCTCTAAATTAAAATCAGAAATGTTTATAATGAAAAAAGCTAAAAATGAACCTAAAATATAGGGGATTAAAATCAGCTTCACTAGAAACACCAAATCTATAGATTGTAACTGGTGGAAGATCCGTATAAGAATTTACTCCATAACTCTCCTGGCTTGGTGCTTTATCATGGGAACCGCTCAATCTGAAACTCCCATTTTTATATGCTATTCCTTCATAAGCATACGTTATGTTTGGATACGTAGCGTGAAAAGGAACACCTACATCATTACTAACATTACAGACGATTCTAGAACTATTGACAATATTTGAGTTAACTTGAATACCACTAACATATATTTTATGACCTATTCAAAATGAGCATTGAATTATTTGGATAATTCTTTATCTCTCGCTTAATTACACTCTTTTTTTTCATAAGTAATAAAATTGTTTTAGTAGTTCTATCTTCATCCAGTATTTCCATGTGCATATTGAACAATGACGTCTTTAGTAAATTGAGAGGCTTCTTGATGCCCAACTGCATTATGAAACACATTCAAAAATAACGTAAGAGTCGTAACAACCCCAGCTATAACAACATTTATTTTTTTCATTTTAATAGTTACCAATTGCATTAGAGTAAATTGCTTTATAAAAATGATAATAATATGATAAGAAATCGTCAGTTGGTTTATCTAACGAATCAATCTTATCAAAACTATTTTTTGCTATGCTTAAATTATCGATTAAGTACTTGTAACCAAAATCCAGTATAGAATAGTAGAGTAATAACTTTTGATCTTCTTTAATATTTTGAATAGCGCTTTCAATTTCTTTTTTAACTTGTAGGCATTCGCAATATGTCTATTTCGAATTTCAAAGTACCACGCATTTAACAGTTCTGTAAGTTTATTATTCACGTTAGTTTGAACAGTCAATTCGCATCCTCTTTTTTTCGGAATTGTCTATATATTATATTTTAAATATTATCATACAAACAATCCTCTAGCATCTTCATAAAGTTGAGAAAAACAATATAAAAAAATTACAAAAATATAAATATTATACAATAGAAAAAGCCTATACATTTTAATCAAATTGCATAGACTAAAGTTTATATTAAATTTAATATTTATATAGGGCATTCATTCAATCCCTTCCATAGAAACAACTTACTACTTCTCTTTTTTCTATAGAAGAGATTATCTCTTGTGCACTACCTACTTCAAACTACCCGCAATCTCCGTAAAGATAACTCCAAGTGCATGTGCACCTGCATCAGGATATCCTAAACTTCTTTCACCAACTGTACCGGCGCGGCCCATGCGAGCGACGATTTCTTTCGTATACGCTGCTCCTTTAACTGCTGCTTCTGCTCCTTTTTCAAAGGCAGTTTTCACGTCTACTTCGTTTGAAGCACTGCCTAACCAAGAGCCTACACAAGGGGCAAGTGCATCAACAAGCGTTTTATCACCAACTACCGCCCCTCTACCGAACGACCTTTCACCGATAGATTGTATACCGTGAAGTGCAGCTTGCAACATTTCAGAGAATTCTTTCACTGTTAGCTCACGTTTTTCGCCTACCTCTTTACTAGCTGCGCGGAACGCACCGCCCCAAATTGGACCAGAAGCACCACCACAATGCTCCATAATTATCATGGAACAATCCTCAAGGAACGATCCAATCGTTACATTTTCTTGTTCTACAATAGAATGCCACTCACGTTTTAATTGCTTAAATCCTTTCGCAACACTCATTCCGAAGTCACCGTCACCTGCATGTGTATCTAACTCACAAAATGGTACTTCGTTTTTAATAATAACGTCGCTCATTTTATCAACGAGATACATCATGTTGTTTACTGTAATGACATTATCTTTAATAACAGCGTGCTCTTCCGCTGTTTCTAGTTCAAATGAAACTTCCTTCTCTTCTACATCTTCAAGTACATTCACGTACTCTACACTTTCAACTGGTCCGTCTACTTTAAACGCTGGTGTATTGCACTCTTTTGACAATAACGATTTTAGCTCATCATCTAATTTCATTACCGTTAAAGACATACCTGCCATATCGATACTCGTCATATAGTTACCGACGAATACTCTATTGATTTTAATGTTTCTAGCAGCTAATTCTCTCGTAACTGCGTTGTTAAATAGGTAAAGTTCTTGCAGTGGTGTTCCGCCAAAACCGTTTACTAGAAGTGCAATTTCCTCACCATCTTTTATCCATAAGTCTTTTATTAAATCATTTGTCATACGGTTAGCTAATTCATCAGCTAACATCATTTTTTCACGCTTAATTCCTGGTTCGCCGTGAATACCGACGCCGTACTCCATTTCATCTTCACCAAGTGAAAAAGTAGGTGATCCGATCGCTGGAACTGTACAAGAAGTTAACGCTAAACCAATTGTACGCACGTTAGCCGCTGCTTTTTCTGCGACAGCTTTCACCGCTCCTAAATCCATACCTGCTTCCGCTGCTGCGCCGGCAATTTTATGAACTAAAATAACTCCCGCAACGCCGCGGCGTCCTACTGTATACAGACTATCCTCTACCGCAATATCATCGTCTACTTTTACGTAGTCTACTTCAATTCCATCTTCAGTCGCTAAATGCGCACCGTTTTTGAAATTCATAATATCTCCACTATAATTTTTAATAATTAATAACGTACCTTTTTTACTAGCTGTCTCTTTAATCGCTTGATATACCTGGATTTGTGAAGGAGAAGCAAACACATCACCGCACACTGCCGCATCTAACATTCCTTTTCCGACTAGTCCTGCATGTGCCGGTTCATGACCACTACCACCGCCACTAATTAACGTTACTTTATTTTCATTCATTTCTTTTTTCTTAATGACTTTATATTTTTTCAAAAACTCCAGCTCTGGATGAGCCATAACCATTCCGTTGCACATTTCCATTACTAATGTTTCTGGTTTGTTTATAATCTTTTTCATTGTGCTTCTCCCTCAATTCCTTTAATATATTTGAAATCTTTTTCTTACTACTTATATTAAAATGAAAGCGTTTTATAGTAAACGGAAAAAATGGACAATTTGTCTAAAGACACCGCTCTCATTTATAGATAGAATTTTTATATTACAATTTTTATTACTTCTTCAGACTCAAGAAGTTTCTTTTTCTCTTCCCGCATAATTTGATTAATTTTCGTTAACGTATTAGTCATTTTCTGTAAAGCATCGATATCAATTTTAGAAAGGTATTTCTCAATCCGTACATCATCTAACTCAGACAACTGTACAAAAAAGGGGCTGTCCCAAAAGCCCCTTTAAAATAATAAAACCCACGGAGAAAA
>NUMR01000051.1 GCA_002578045.1 Bacillus cereus | reverse complement strand
CTAGGTTCGAGGGTCAGGCTGCTCAGCCTGCGAGTAGGGAGTCCCGCACGTTCACTGAGAAACACTCTAAGTTATGTGGTAAGTCCACAGGGGGGAAAACGATGATTGGAATATTAGCAGGAATGGGACCGAAATCTACTGGACCATTTGTAGATAAAGTCATAGACCAGTGCCAAAAGATATATGGAGCAATTTATGACATTGATTTTCCACACATGATGATTTATTCATGTCCAACGCCTTTCTACATTGATAAACCTCTCAATCATACGGACATGGAAATTGCAATTATTAATGGGGCTCGCAGACTTGAAAAAAACAGATGTTAATTTTATTGCCATCCCATGTAATACGGCACATATCTATTTTGACCAAATTAAAAACTCAGTTTCAGTTCCCATATTAGGGGTTCAGCCGAGATACGTGTAAAAATGGGTCATAGTCTGGATTTTATTTCCATAAAATGACCCATATATTTTTTATACAGGTATATTCTCTTCTATTGGCTGTGGGACGTTTTTTAAATCAATCACATAATCGCCAAAACGTTTTAGATGTTTCGTCATATATGGGCTTAACATCACTAGATGGGGCGGTACCCCAAATACAAAAAATCATATTGAGAAATTAATGAGCAAATTGAATTTTCTGTCTAATTAATTTAAAATAGAGTATGAGTTGTATGAGTTTTCTGTCATCGAAACCCTTGTACGAAAGAGAGATAGGATTATTCCTATCTCTCTTTCGTATTATTATTGAAATCTCATTCCAGATTGTTATAACATAAAAAAGGGAATTGAGTGGTGAGAGACTCAATTCCTTAGGTGAAGTACAATAAAATTACAGCTGTAGAAGCGATAAAAAAATAGGAATGAAGAGTAATACGTTTTCTTATTCCCCCTTTTCGTGGTGGGGATGGGCAAAAACCCCCAATAACCGAACTGGAAATTGAAAAATGACTTATCCTATCGATAAGTCATTTTTATATCTCAATTATCAACAATATAATTTAATAAAGCCAAAAAATAAAAAATCCTATTTCAAATCATATTGGAAATAAAAGGAATTATGTGGCCTGTTTTTACACGTATCTTCTCCTTAGCATATTTCACCAATTGAATTTAAAACACATCTGTATGCTATTTGGTGAAATTTACTATTCGAGACGTAATTATTGCAGTAATCAAGATGATAATAGCGGTTATCAAGCCAGATTCTCCAATCCAAATCTCAGTTTGATATCCTGTACTTGCACGTGCGAAAGGTCCTTGAATAATGGCATTCCAAGTGGTGTGGATGATAACCGACGGCCAAACACTACCTGTGATAAGTCGTAAATAAGCTGTAATATAACTGAATGGTACAATACAAAAATAGATGCCAAGTACAGAGAGAAAGACAGATGATCCCTCTACGTATAGACCAGCAATAACAATTGGAACATGCCACGTTGCCCAAATCAATCCACTAATAAGGATGGGGCGTGAAAACTCTGCATCGACTAGCCTTGTAAGCATATAACCTCGCCAACCCATTTCTTCTCCCAAAACTGGGATTAAGTTAAGCAAACTTCCTAAAATGCCGCTCAATACTACTAGATAAATGAAACTGAATGGCGCCGGTATATACTGAAGCCCAAGTATATTGTAGATTGGTTCTAACATACCACCTTCTGGAGACTGAAACCTCGCAATTCCGCTCAACCAGGCGATAGAATAAGTAATTCCACAAATAATCATAGGTATTAGCAGAGCAAAACCAATCCCCTTCCATATCTTTAAGTTACCGAGACTAAAAGATACATCTTTAAACCCTTCTTTCAGTATTATGCGAGTCAAAATAGAAGAAAATGCTGGGGTAAACATATACACCACAATAAGCGGCATACTTTTAGTAATCATTACTACTACATTTAGGATAATAGAAGTAATGGTTAAGATACTCAGAAAAAGTTGAAGTCCTATTTTAGCACGTTGGATTTTATCTTTATTGTGGAATGATTCTTCGTGTAATATCATTGTAATCCGCCCTTCTCCTTTTATTCATTTGTTTATCGAATTTACTTCCTGTCATTTCAACAGACACAACTTAGAATAAAAATATTTTGGCATGCAGATTCATTCATCTTTAAAATCCCTCCCAAATTTATAATCTAGTCTTACTTGCGACTCATCAATGTAATTATTATTTATAAGTTGTCATAGCCGATAGTACAAAAGTGTAATGATTAGCCTATGACCTGTGTCAATTAACCTTATGACAATATGTAACTAGAAAATATGATATGGAATAGATAACAATTGAATTAAGGCAATTGATTCGTGCAAGTAAATGAATCAATCTTGCTTATAAAAATAATTCAATTGAGGTGGGTAAAAATGAATAAGAAAAGAATAATTGCAATGGTTAGTACAGCTTTATTAATCACAGGATGTGGAGAAGTAGGAAAAGCTCAAACGGTAGCAGTCGAAAACTCAGGTCAATCAATCCAAAAAAATATAGTTAAATCAATACAATCACAGGCTAACCCATTAAAAACGATAGAGCCGTCAAAACCATTTGAGGATTTAAAACCACTTAAGAAAATGATTGGGAGTGCACAATATGTAGGATTAGGAGAGAATACTCATGGAAGCTCTGAAATTTTCACTATGAAGTTTCGACTTGTGAAATATTTGGTTACTGAGATGGGTTTTACAAATTTCGCAATGGAAGAAGATTGGGGAAACGGCTTAAAGCTAAATGAATATATCCAAACAGGAAAAGGAAACCCTAGGGAATTTTTAAAATTGTTATATCCTACTGATGAAATTATAGCCATGATTGAGTGGATGAAAGATTATAATGCTGATCCATCAAATAAAAAAAAGATCCAATTTATTGGGCTCGACTTAAAAACGTTGGACCAAGGTAGCTTTAATAAAGTAATTGATTATGTAAGGGTGCATCGACCAGATTTGTTGGCAGAAGTAGAAGAAAATTATAAAGAATTATCGTCTTTTACTGGAAGTATACAGGAATATATGAAACTTACTCCTGAATTGAAAGAGAAGTTCAAAGCAAACGCTGAGAGAGTAGCCCGATTACTAAATGATGAGAATGAGCAAGCCAACACAGAAATAGTTTCACCTGAGTACATCTGGGTGAAAGCAACGGCAAGTGCAATAGAGAAATTTACCACAATGCTACTTCCTAACGACTATCCAAGTATGATAAAGCTACATGAGCAATACTTGGCCGATCATGCAATGTGGGCACAAGAGACATTTGGTGGTAAAACGATGGTATGGGCACACAATATTCATATAGCTAAAGGGATTATCGATGAGGAATTATACCCTGATGTTGCTGGGCAGTTTTTAAAGGAACGTTTAGACAATAATTATGTCACAATTGGTAGTACAACTACGGAGGGGAATTTTACCTTATATAGCGAATATAATCCTTCCACCAGAGGTAAGATTACAACAGACACTATTCCACAAGATGTAAAAAGTTTCAATTATACTCTCGGAAAAGTGCCATATAAAATGTTTTTATTGGATAACCGTCACCTTAAAGGACAAGCAGAGAAATGGGTTAAAGCAAAAAGACCATTACTAAGTATAGGGGGACAAATCCTCCCGAACAGTTCGTTATACTTTGATACTTCATTGCTTGAGCAATTTGATATTATTTTTCATATTCGAAAAACAAGTCCATCTCATATTAAATAAAATTACAAAACAATCCCGTTCTTGCAGATGCAAAAACGGGATTGTTTGTGGAGGATTAATAAAAGCATCTTTTTTAACTAGAAGTAGTCTGCTCTCCCCTTTTTAACATCATTTAGAACTGTCATATGACACTTTTACACTGGTGAGAATGACAAAAAAAGCAGTATGATTCGGTTATTACATAGATAGGAGCGATGAACTTTATGAAGTCAAGATTCATCCATAATGGTTATTTTTTATTGCTAACTTTCGTTACAGGATTGTTTTATTTTTGTTTTTATCTAATAGCTCTGCTATTTAGTTTAACCCTTTCATTTACTGTTGTTGGGATTCCATTAATAATGCGCGTACTACAGACTACCACACCTTTTATCCAATTCGAGCGCATACAGACGAAAATTTATACAGATATTTCAACAGACTCTTACGATAGAAGTATAACAATGGATACATCGAACTGGGCTCACGTGAAATTAGTGCTTACAGATCGTCATACTTGGTCTGCTATCTATTGGTTAATGCAGAAATTTGTGATTGGCATTTTCAGTCTCATTAGTGCAATCATTTTTTATGTAATGCCACTTATGTTCCTGTTGGCACCACTACTGTATCGATACATCGATATGAACATTATATTCATACAGATAGATACTTTTGCCAAGTCACTCTTTGTAATGTTTATGGGTATAGTATTTACCGCCATAAGTATTAGAATAGTAGATGGTTTGACAAAGAAAATTGGTGGCTATACACGTTGTATGATTCGGCAACTAAATCAATAGAAGTTTGAAGTCTGTGAGTAGTATCGCAGTTTTAAATTAAAAAGTATAATAAGGCATAAAGGATTAAATTATAATATAGGAAGTAAAAAGGTAGGCTATTTAGGGGGTAAATGACTTGTTAGATATGGTTAAGTATTGGTTTTGGTATGATTGGATTATGTTAGGGGTACGTCTACTTACTAGTGTATCTATCATCCTAGCTACATTAAATTTTCAGGATGGTTTAACATTACCACTTTGGATTATTATTCTTTGGGAAATTATTTCCTTCTCAATTCCATGGGTAGCCTTACTATTCAATTATAAATATTATTTGTTCACAGAAATACTGCTATATGGTGGACTATGTATATATTTAACCTCATTATTTCCGGAAGCTTACAACACATTTCTTATATCGGTGTTTCTAATTGCTGCGAATAGTAAGCATTTGTCTTATTATTGGACAGCTCCAATAACAGTTTTTATAACAACTGGAATTTTTTATGCGGTTTCACCAAGTAATAGCTATTGGGTTATGGTCACTTATTATGGATTCGCATATGTAATGGGCTTCGCTTTTCATTTATTAATCGTCAATCATAAGCAAAATGAAGCGATTCGTAAACAAAACGCGGTACTTGAGCAATATATGTCCCAGATTGAACGCATTACACTGGCAGAGGAACGAAACAGACTGTCGAGTGAGCTTCATGATACTGTTGGTCACGCTTATACTTCTATTATTATGGGAATGGAAACGTTGCGTACCGAACTTGCTACTGAAATGGGTATACAGAGGCTAGATTCGCTGCTTGAAATGGGACGTAAAAGCATCGAGGACGTGAGAGGTTACCTACATCAAATGGAGTCTCCGTGTCAATCAACCTCCTTAATTCAATCTCTACAAAATCTTGGAGCCGAATTTCAGGAGCACGCTCAGGTAAATGTAAGTTTTAGGACATTCGGAGAGGAATATCAACTGTCTCGGCAAGCGAAGATCGCGTTCATTCGTTGCTTACAAGAATCTCTTACGAATGCAGTACGTCATGGTCAGGGGACTGAAATTATAGTTTCATTGCAGTTTGAACAACAATATACGAGATTGGAAGTTCAAGATAATGGAAAAGGAAATGTAGAATGGCAAGAAGGCTTCGGTATGAATGCGATGAAAGAACGGACAATGAATTTGCAAGGGCAATTGTCTGTATATACAAAGCCAGAGGAAGGTATGCTTGTTACTTGTACCATACCACGACAAACTGAAATAAAAGATGGACTTATTCGCTTGTTGATTGTAGACGACCAGCCGTATGTTCGAGAAAGTTTGAGTATATTGCTCGATAGATATGAAGATTTAAATGTAGTCGGTTTGGCTGAGGATGGCAATCAAGCCATCGATTTGTGTGGGCGCCTTCAACCCCACGTTATACTTATGGATTTAGATATGCAGCACATGGATGGAATCGAAGCAACAAAAAAGATTAAGCAACAATGGCCACATATCCGCGTATTGATTTTTACAACGTTTCAGGATACCGAACAGGCGTTGGAATCGCTTCGCAACGGTGCGGATGGTTTTTTACTCAAATCTATTGAAACGTTGGAGCTAGCTAATACAATCCGACTTATTCACAAAGGTGGGACACTGATTGATCAGGGGATGTCTCACAAAATATTTGAGAAGTTTGATGAGCAAAAAGAGACACCACAATCAAAAGCAACCGCCTATGAGCTAACAGCTAGGGAGATAGAAATATTGCAGCTAGTAGCAAAGGGATTTCGATACACTACCATAGCATCAAGGTTATATTTATCGAATGGTACGGTCAGAAATTATGCTTCCACAGCTTATACGAAGCTAGGAGTCCGTAACAAAGAGGAAGCTGTTCAAAAGGCTCTAGAAATTGGAATTATTGGACCTCTTCGATAATTAAAGCTTTTATGATAAATTAGTGTAAAAAAAGAAAAAGAGGTTGTTATGAATATCTATGAAAAAAGTCACAAACTATCCGATGGAGAGTTCAAGTGTCTTATGGGGGTGCAAAGAGAAATCTTTAAAGAAATATTATAAAAGAAAGAGGTAATTATATATACAAACCCATTTTGTATGCCGTGTATTTGGGTTAAGAATTGGCTCGATTCTAAAAAATCAATTACGCTGAGAAAGTAATAGTTGACAATGAAGAAAATTTCAACGAATTTAAAACCCTTAATAGGCGTCACACGACCCAAAAAAGAAAATTGTACGTTAAGGAATATTTTTACATAAAAAGGATGATTCTTTTCTATATTAAAGAATCATCCTTTTTTAATTCTCTTAATTTCCGATATAAAGCTGCTTGGCTTACACCTGTGATGGCGCAAATTTCTTTAATTGTTTTCTTTGTTTGTTGGCGTAATTCAATTGCATGGTTCATCCCTGCATGTTGTTCCGTGTATTTTTTTATTCTCCCTCGATACACTCCTTTTTGTTTTGCAAGTTTAATTCCAGCAATTTGTTTTTTCTTAATCATTTCTCGATCAAATTCACTAAAGGCCGACATAACTGTTAAAAAGAATTTTCCTGTTGGAGTTCGTGTGTCAATTCCTAAATTGGATTTCTTTGCCCATCCCCCGAAAAGGGGGGATAATACAAAAAACACCAATTAGATACTGAATAGAATGTTATGTAATTTTAATTATTCTTCATTGAAAGAAATTATAGAGAATGAATTGGAATATTTATTTGATTCATTTTTTTGATGTGTAAATGGATAATGGAAATAATCCTTGTCACAAAAACGACCATTTTTGTTACGGTCATTGTTAATAAACTTTTAGCCTAATTAACTTGCATACTGAGTGTAACAAAAATATGTAACAATATTATTCGTAACAATATCCCCATTTAATCGTTTTTGGTACAATAGTCGGTGAAAGGAATGATAAATATGAAGTTTGGTTATATGCGTGTTTCTACATTAGATCAAAATTTAGATCGTCAAAAGAAACAGCTTGAAGAATTTGGATGCGACCGTATTTTCTTCGAAAAAATAGCCGGTACAAAACGAAACCGGCCGGAATTAAATAGTATGCTGGAATTTCTTCGTCCAGAAGATACAGTCGTTGTAATCGATTTAACTCGATTATCACGTTCTACAAAAGATCTCATTGAAATTACGGAACAAATTTCTCAAAAAGGAGCGCATTTGAAAAGTCTAAAGGAATCATGGCTTGATACAACAACAGCACATGGAAAAATGTTGTTTACTATTTTCGCTGGTATTGCTCAATTTGAACGAGATTTAACTTCTGAACGGACAAAAGAAGGGATTGAGGCTGCAAGGAAACGAGGAAAACATCCTGGAAGACCAAAAACTGATGAGGAAAAGGTAGATTACGCTTTATATCTTATTAATCAAGGTATGAGCCGTACAGATGCCGCCGAGAAAGCTGGTATCTCGAGAATGACTTTGTACCGTAAGATGCAACAGTAAAATACATATAGTTTTGATTTTAGTATAGTAGGAGGAATTACATTGACCTCAATTGAACGTACAGCCTATCCAAGGTTTAAACAAAACTTAACTCGAAAAGAACTGAAAGAGATTTATACCGTCACATATGAGGAGAACCAATTTGCCCATAGAGTAGCACGTGGAACTATTCCGGTTTTTAGCCTTTTAGTTATGCTAAAGTCTTTCCAACGACTAGGTTATTTTCCACGTCCAAAAGATATTCCATCTGTGATAATTCATCACATCCGTTCGAGTTTGCGTATATCAAATGAAACCGAACCAAACTTCCGAACAAAGTCCATATATCGACACCAGAAAGTAATTCGTGAGCATTTGCAAGTATTGCACTTTGGGAATGATGCTTTACATATTGCTACTAATGCAATATATAAAGCATCTCAAGTGATGGATAACCCCGCTGACCTTATTAATGTTTCTATTGAAGAATTAATTAAGGAACGTTATGAATTACCAGCATTCAGTACACTAGATCGGCTTGCACGTCGAGTGAGAACACTGGTTAATAATCGTCTTTGTAATACAATTCTCGCTCGTTTGTCTAATATAGAAAAAGATAAACTCGATCAATTACTTCATACGTCAAAAGAAACTCAACATTCTGGTTATAATTATTTTAAAGAGGTTCCCAAAAGCCCTTCTATTACTCATATGAAAGATTTACAAAACAGACTTTCATTTATTACGTCCTTCCTTCCAAACATTCATGATTTATTAGAAGGCATTCCAAATTCTAAATTGAAGTCCTTTATTTCTGAAGCATCTAAAGAATTCGCTTCAGAAATAAAGGACTTCGCTCCTCCCAAAAGACATATGCTGTTGTTATCAACTATTTATCGGTCACAAATTACAACTAGGGATAACCTTGTAGAAATGTTTTTAAAAAGGATGGGAATCATTCATAAGAAAGGAAAGGAGGAACTTGCCCTTTTGAGAGAGCAGCATCGTTCCATAAGTGAAAATCTTATTTCTGTACTGAGTGAAGTTTTAGAAACAACAGATATGCATGATGATAATACACAAATTGGCAGCAAAATTACTGAACTTTTTGAAGCGAAAGGTGGTATAGAAGCTTTAAAACAAGACTGTACAGCAATATCCTCATACAATGGAAATAATTATCTACCACTTTTAGAAAAATTCTATAAGAATCATAGAAAAACATTATTTCGACTCATTACATTACTAGAAATTGACTCAACAACTCAAGACTATTCCCTCATACACGCTTTGAAATTTTTATTAGAGAACGAAAACCGTAAGGTTGAACATCTACCTAGCGATATTGATTTATCATTTGCCAGCGAACAGTGGAAACATACAATTCGCGTTGAAAAAAGCACGGATTTACTCTATCGTAAACGTCTTGAAATCTGTATATTTTCTTATTTAGCCTCAGAATTAAAGACGGGAGACCTTAGTGTAAAAGGTTCTGAGAAATATGCAGATTATAGACAACAATTACTTCCATGGGAAGAATGCCAATCGATGGTTGAAGATTATTGTAATGAATTAAAATTACCTTCCTCACCTACTGATTTTATTAATCGGTTAAAAAGTTGGCTAACATCCGCCGCAAAAACTGTTGACCTAAACTACCCTAATAATGAGCAAGTTATCATAACTGAAGATGGAGAACCAATCCTGAAACGTATGGTAAGAAAAGAGTCTTCTAAGAGTAGTAAAATTTTAGAAAAAGAAATTATACAACGACTACCGGAACGAACGATTCTCGATATACTTTGTAATATTGAACACTGGACGCATTGTACAAGACATTTCGGCCCCTTTTCAGGATCTGAATCTAAATTAGAGCATCCAATCGAGCGTTATATTATTACTTCATTTGGGTATGGCTGTAATTTAGGGCCAGCCCAAACTGCTAAACATATGCGCAATATAGTAATACCTCATATGATTTCTTTTGTAAACCGTAGACATATCAGTGCCAAAAAATTAGATGCCTCAATTCAAGATATTTTAAATCAATACAACCTATTTAGCCTTCCAAAACTATGGGGAAGTGGGAAAACAGCCGCCGCTGATGGAACAAAATATGATTTGTATGAAGAAAACTTACTGTCAGAATACCACATCCGATATGGGGGCTATGGAGGAATAGCTTATCATCATGTTTCGGATAATTATATTGCTTTATTTAGCCATTTTATCCCCTGCGGGGTTTGGGAAGCTGTTTATATTATCGATGGGTTGCTTAAAAACCAATCTGATATCCAACCTGATACGATTCATGCTGATACACAAGGTCAGTCTACCCCCGTCTTTGCACTTTCTTATCTATTAGGAATCAATTTAATGCCTAGAATTCGGAATTGGAAAGACTTAAAATTTTTTAGACCAAACAAGCATATTCAATATAAACATATAGATCCTTTATTTAGTGATGTAATTGATTGGCAGTTAATTGAGACCCATTGGCAAGATTTATTTCAAGTTGTTTTGTCTATAAAAGCTGGAAAGATACTACCCTCAACTCTTCTTAGAAAATTGAGTAGTAATAGTAAAAAGAATCGACTATACCAAGCATTTCGAGAGCTAGGCAGAGTCATTCGAACGATATTTCTTCTTAGGTATATTTCAGATATGAAATTAAGAGAGCAAATTACAGCTAGTACGAATAAAGTGGAAGCATATAATGGTTTTTCAAAATGGTTATTCTTTGGCGGGGATGGGATTATTACTGAAAATGATCCAGTAGAACAAGAAAAACGAATTAAGTATAATGATCTCGTTGCCAATGCAGTCATTTTTCAAAATGTTGTTGATATAACTATGATTTTGTAGCAGCTCAAAAGAGAAGGTTATCAATTCTCACGAGAAGATCTAGTGATGTTAAGTCCATATATGACGAAACATCTAAAACGTTTTGGCGATTATGTGATTGATTTAAAAAACGTCCCACAGCCAATAGAAGAGAATATACCTGTATAAAAAATATATGGGTCATTTTATGGGAATAAAATCCAGACTATGACCCATTTTTACACGTATCTCGGCTGAACCCCTATTAAACATGATCGATGAAACAATAAAGGAAATACCAAAAAACTCAAAAAAGGTAGCCCTCTTAGCTACTAATCCAACTGTTCAGTCTGGAATATTTCAAGAAGCTTTAGTGAAAGAAGGTTATGATTTTTTACATCAAGATCGTTGGCAAACCTGCATGAATCAAATAATAGCAAAGATTAAACAAGGTCAAGTTGAAGAGTCTTTACAATTATGGGATGAATTCTATTCAGAATTAGCTGAAACGATTGATACCGCTATCATTGCATGTACAGATTTAAATGTGGTTACAGATAAAAAATCCAACGATATTTCCTTTGTTGATTCATCAACTTGTCTCGCTCAAGCCGTTGTACATAAATATTTATCATTAACGGACAGAGGTTAATCTGTCCTGTAAGATGAAAGTTTTTTGTTTCCTATTTTTCTACTAACTGACGCTTATCTCAAATAAGATTTAGGCAAAGACCTTCAACAATCGGGTGCAATTATGGAACAAGAAATAAAAGGTTGATATATATTATACATAACTAATATATATCAACCTTTATTTTTTATGTTTTTTTCGATTTAGGTCTTGATAACGTACAATTTTTCCGAAATGATATGGTGAGGCCTTTTTGGTGAATAATTTTTTTGTCATTTTGAATGTTCTCCGATTCTAATTTTCTTCTTATTATACAAGAAATACCCTACATTTGTTCTCTTGCCTCAACAAAAAGTGCATTATAATTGTTAGGTATTTTTTGATTTACTTCCGAAAGATATCTAACAGCTAATGGTGAAAGGCTTTGAGTAGCATACATTAATTCTAAATTTTGACGTACCATTAAAATAAATTGCTTTTCTTCTATTTCTTGGAACATATCCATTGCTTTCGTGAAATATTCTTCGGCTAGTTCCCATTCTCTTAAATGAGTACAAGCTAAGCCTATGAGATTATCACAAAACGCGACGTTAATCTCATACCCAGCATGTTGAGCAAAGATTTCTCGTGCCTCTGATACTTTTTTATAAGATAGGAGCCCTTGATATATATCATAATGGAAGGCACCAACTTTATAATAAAATTCAGCTTTTTCATAACTCTCTTTTGCGATTTGATATTCGCCAATAGTAGAGGCATGAATCCCTTTGAAAAAGTGATAATAATAAGCTAAGAAATTATTAGTAGGCATATCAAAAGCTTCAACTTTGTCAAAGCTACTTTTTGAAACGCTTAAATTATCAATTACAAATTGATATCTAAAATCTAGTAGTGAGTAGTAGAGCAATAAATTCTGATTTTCTTCAATACTATGAATCTTAGAATCAATTATTTCTTTTAATCGATGAGCATTACCTATACGCCTTGAGCGGATTTCAAGATACCAATCATTGGGAAAATAAATAAATGGTATAACAAACAAATTTCAACGCATGAAAAAAGTGATAAGGAGGAGAAAACAAAACTTTAAATCTTATATAATTAGAAATAAAAAGAGAGTATCAGGTGTTAGTTGAGATATTATATAAAGGGGAAGAATTATATGGAGAGAAGATACGTTGAAAAAACAGCTTTGATATTAGATATATATGCATTTAGGTTATCCTTCTTTGAGTTGTATATTGATTAATAATTGGTTATTTTTAATCTTAAATATAGACTTCTCTGCTAATTTTGATTGCGAGAAATACTTCGGAAAATTACGAATTTTAGATGAATACATTTGCTCATAGTTTACGTATAGGACTGGTAAGTACAATGATTACTTCAATGAATTTTGTAGATGATGCCAAAATAAAAATTGCAACTGGATTATAATCAGAAATCACGCCTCCTACTAATGCACCTAGGGGCATTGCCAGTCGTGTAAGCACACGTGAAAATCCTAAAACTCGTCCTTGTATATCCATGGGTACAGTTTCCTGCCTTACAGATGCTACAATAATGTTCCAAGCGATATTACATACCATAGCAATTCCAAATGCAATGCCTGGTGCTAGCCAAAATTTGCTCCATATTGCGTAGGTTAATCCAATTGCACCTATACCTAGCAAAGCGGGAATTAGATTCCCACGTCGAAATCGCTTTTCAAGTGGAACAACAATAATAATTCCTACAAGACCGCCTACTCCAATTAAGGTATAATTAAATCCACTTTGTTCAGAAGTTAAATGTAATGTTGAAAGCAAATAATACATTAATGCTCCTAGTATAGCACTAGCACCAAAGTTGCCTACCATTGCTTGAAGAGATAAAGCGAGATTAAGACGGTCATTTATTAACCATTTAAAACCTTCCTTCATTTCTCTTCCTATTTGCTGGAATAGGTTTCCTAATCTATCTACAGATTTAGTTTTTTAAAATTTCGGTAACATTAATACAGCAATTAAAGTAGCTATATAAGAGAGAACATTTATCCAGAGTGCATTAAAACCTCCTATAATAGCAATAATAATACCTGCTAATGCAGGACCTATTAAGCTAGCAATCTGAAGAACCATTTGATAAGCGGAGTTGGCCCTGGTTAACGATTGGCCTGCAATATGTGGAATTACTGTAACTGTTGCTACATCAAATAGCATGGATAGTACTGCTAAAATAAAAGAAACAACGTATAAATGCCAGAGTTGGAGTAACCCTAAAATATAGAGAACAGGAATTGTTATTACAAAGAAAACACATAATAGGTCTGAAATCCACATTAATTTTCGTCTATCCCAACGATCTACTATTACTCCTACTATAGGACCAAATAAAACAATAGGTAACACACTTATAGCAAAAAGTGAACTCATAATTACTGCTGAACCAGTTAACTTATATGCAATCCAAGGAAGAGAAAAGGTATATAGGGAATCACCAATTCTTGAAATAAGTAAACCCAATACAAAAATTATGTAAGAGCTTGGCAATTGTGTAATCGTTGACATAGGCTCTCTACTTGTTTTCTTTAGTAAAATTAAGCCAGATGTTTTGTTTATAATTATTAAAGAATGTGCATCTATTCGTTTCTTTAATAAGTTAACAACAATACTAAGAAATAACTACCATAGTATTGAACCTAAAAAAACTCCTAATACTAATATTAATTTTACCATTAAGTCAATATCTGAATTAGCTATTCCAACCCCTGAAAAGAGAGCAATAAAAGATAAAATTGTTACGGGGTTAGTTATTGTTAAAAAGAAAGTAGATATATATATGCCTTAATATTTTGTTCATTTTTACTTTTAGTAGGTGTATTTGAGGGTTTTGATTTATAAGTTTTAACACCAAAATAACCTAAAAAAATCCCGCCAATGAGTTGAAACCACAATTGTTGGTTAATCAAATAATTAGCTATCACTGTTAAGCTTAGACACGCAATTAAACCATATAGACCATCCGCTGTCGCAGCACCTAAACCTGACATAAATCCAACGAATTTCCCATTTTCAAGCGTTCTACGAATACATAAAATTCCGATAGGTCCTACAGGAACCGCAATACTAAAACCAATGATAAGACCTCTGAGTAAGAATTCACTTGTCATTTTCTCCTACCTCATCAATAAAAAACTTATCTTTTTGCAATTGTTGTAGACCGTATTAATTCTAGAAAACTTATGATTATCACCTACCTTGTTCGCTCATTGTGAATGATAATATTTTTTTGTGTTAATTCACTAGTGTTGCATTAAAACATCCTGAGTTACAAAAAACTCAAAATCTTAAATTATTTTGTTTTGTGTCCTTTATAAGGAATATGGTCAGGTGGTAACCTGTCCAAATCCACTAATAAAGGATACATGCACGGACAAGATTACACAAAAAACGTCATTTGGGTAAACCCTTCATTATTTGAAGAAGACGTGAAAACAATGAAATTAGACTACTATACGAAAAAATTAACGACAGATTCGTTTCTAAAATTACTCCTTTTTGCGCAACTACATGAAACGGAAAGTTTGCACGCATTAAGTGATTGTTTATTTGATGACCAACTTCAAGATGGAATCCAGTTAAATTCAATTAGTGTTTCGCAGTTATCACGCAGATGGAACGGAATAAATCCTCATGTATTCCAACAGCTATTTCTTGATTTAGTCACTCAAATTCACCAAAAAACGAGCGATTCAAAAAGGAATATGCCTGTAAAGATTATTGATTCGAGCACGCTACCGCTCAATTTAATACATCATAGATGGGGGGAATTTCGGAAAACAAAAGCCGGTGTGAAGCTCCACTTATGCCTCGTGTTCATGGAAAAAGGCGAGTCCTACCCAGAAAAAGCTGTAATCACAAATGCGAAGGAACATGATCGCGGTCAGCTTGAAGTGATGGTAGACGACAAATCATGCATGTATGTGTTTGACCGTAGTTACTTGGATTACGAGCGGTTTGATCGCATGACAGATGACGGCTATTTTTTCCTCACTAGACTGCGTAAAAATGCGGTGATACGAGAAATTTACAACTTTAAAATACCTGAAGATTCCTCTGTTCTATCTACTCATTGGTACGGCGCAAAATCCTGAAAATTAGCCGATACTTAAAGGCTTCGTTTTGGAAATCAGCACATATCTGGATTCGGAAAATCGAAGGAAAAGTTGTACGTAACCAGCAAAATGTCAACGTCACTCAAGTCTAATTGTAAATAAAGACCAAATGGATAGGTCCACCTTTATTGAGATGTTTCCTTTTTTTGTTTTGAACCACAGAAATTAATCATTCGAATTTTCATTCTTTATTTACGCAACACTAGTGACTAGTGGTTTTTTTATTAAATATTTCTTGTTTATATAATAGTTTTAAGATAATATTAGTAACAGAAAGAAAAAATAGTGGTGCCATTTTGGATCTAATATTATATTGTATATATAAAATTTCTTTTTTAATATGTAAATTGTGTTTTTGCATATTAGATTTGCGGATTTTAGTATTAGCTTTTGTAATAAGGGGGCTTTTTTATGGAAAATGAAACAATTCAAGAAAAGAATAAGAGGAGACGTGTTCCTGTTAGATTTTCTGAAATTACGGCACAAAAGTTAGATGATATGTCTGATCGATATGGAATGTCAGTTAGTGCTTTGGTGAATTTTATTGTTGGTCAGTGGTTAGATAATAATTATGATATTAAAAATTACACTAGAGAAAAAATGATACCAGCAATGATGGAAAATGTAGAACCTCAAATGGAATCTATGCTTCAAAATCCATTGATAGCGGGAATGTTCAAAGAAATGGCTGAACAATTTGTTAAAGCTTCTAAATAAAGGAGGGGTTTGTATGGAAGAATTATTAACGAAAATTCTAGAAAAATTAGATGATGTTGATAAAAAGATAGATAAAGTAAGTGGTGATTTGCAGGAATTAAAACAAGAATTAAAAGCACATCGTATGGAAATAGATGATAATTTTACGAAGTTATATAAGTTAGTCGAAGAAAAAGATGTTGAGATTGATGTTTTAAATAAACGTGTATTTAAAAATGAAACAACAGTTGAAAAGTTAAAGAGACAAAAACATTAATTTTAAAAAAGAGATATAAGGGAGTTCTGTTGCAAAGTTTTCTAAACTAAGCTACACAAACCAGGGGAATCACAGATGGGATATTATAAAGGGAAACAGTTCATTTAGCAGAAGCAAGCGGCTCCAACTATGATTAATAAAATAAATAATACAACTAGTAAAGCAAATCCTCTAGCAAAACTATCGCCGCCACAACTACCGCAACTACCACCATAACTCATATTAATTTCTCCTTTGGATAAGGGGGGAAACATGAGGTCACTCTTGTATTTTAACGGGTTCACTTTACTTTATGTTTTTATGGGTTAATTGAGCAGGTCCTTGTAAAAATAAAGAAAAGACACCATGAGGTGCCTTCCTCCAACTTTAACCACTTTAATTTTAATAATATGTATTGGACTTTTCCATCCGAATATCATTTTACCATGCAAATTAATATTGGGCATTGGGAAAAATAAAAGCACTCTTTCGAGTGCCACCATAATTAATTCTTAGATAAATCCACACCGTCAGTTTTGTTTTTTTGTGTTGCAGCTGCCGGTTCAGTTTGCATGCCTTTCAACACATTTGGGTCAATGTTAACTTGAACTGTATTAACATTATTTATGTTGTTAGTTCCACCAGTACGAGCAGTGAATAATGCATTCTTGTAATCCACACGTCCGCTCAATAAGAACAAGTCAATAAACCATAGAAAACCGAATCCCCCAACAGTCAGAAGATTTAAGATACCCATACCGATATCTCCAACATAAAATTTTCCTGCGCCTAAGAATCCAAAGAAAATATGTAATAAATACGCAATACCTTTAGATTTCATTTTTTCACGCCGTCCCTAAAATATAAAATGTAAGATTTCCGAAACTATCATAACAGAAATAGTTACACTCATATGTCATATTTTGTCGAATTAAAATAAAAAAACATACTAATTACTGAACTGTACCCTATAAAAT
>NUMR01000050.1 GCA_002578045.1 Bacillus cereus | reverse complement strand
TTTAAACTAGCATTTATATAATGTTCATTTTCATAATAACCATAATAAGGTTTGCTACCAATGTACTTTTGTGAATGACGGAATCGTGGAGATTTCATAATTTCATTGGCAACTTTCGGTTTTTCCGCAATAAATAACGTTTTTCCCATAACTTTTTCCCCCTTAAACAAAAAAGGACACACCTACGCCAATGGTTCTGCGTAGGTGTGTCCTTTTGCAATCTGATTTTTTAATATTGGATTACTTATATCATAACATTGCCTTTATCTATATACAAATAGAAATGAGACACCACGGGATTCCTAAACTTCTATTGTTTGATTTTAACACCTACGTTAATGAAAAATGGTATTGGAACACAAAATTTCAATACATCTATTGTTAGGTTTAAACCCTAAGAATATAGGGATATGTTACAATAATCAGTGCGAAAATCCCTTGTAAATCAACAATACCCTGACTTTTTACCAGCAATTTAATGTATTGTGTAACGGTCTTTGTGTTACAACCCTTCAAAGCATTTGTAATGCATATGTATCAATGTTTTTTAACATTTAATACTACCTTATGGAGCGTTTACACCTGGTAAATTCACCTTGTATTACTTCTCCATTTATGGCGTGGAAATCCGCCAAACATTTTACGTTTTACAATCTTTCATCCAAGTTTTTTATCAGATTAAAACGTCCCTTCGCGCACTCTCCCCAATTTCAATACATCTATTGTTAGGTCTTAACCCCAAAAACATAGGGATATGTAACAATAAACATTGCGAAAATCCCTTATAAATCAACAATATCCTGACTTTTTACCAGCAAATTTATGTATTGTGCAACGGTCTTTGTGTTACACCCTTCAAGGCATTCATAACGCCTACGTATCAATGTTTTTAAACATTCGATACTACCTTATGGAGCGTTTACACTTGGTAAATTTACCTTGTATCACTTCTCCATTTATGGTGTGGAAATCCACCAAATTATTTCATATAACATTCCTAAACTAATTAATATTTTCTATCTGCTCTATATACTGTTCCGTATATTTTTTAGAATTCAACTTCTCTTGTAATTTCAACTGTTTTTGTATCACTTTTTCAATATTGTATATAGATATATTTTTTGCCGCATTATAGTCTGCATGTACTTTCAGATTACATTGCTGACACTCAAAAGTAGATTGATTTTGCCGATTGTCTTTATGAATATACCCACATTCACTACAACGTTGACTTGTATATTTGGGATCAATTGTAACTACTTTAATACCATATTGATGAGCTTGATGCTTGATTTTCTCCTGCAAATCAAAATACGTCCAATTTTTCAAGAATGTTTGTTCCTTGCTTATTCCTTGTAAATTCTCTAACTGTATAGTGCCACAATTACATTTCAGACACTGTTGTACTATATAATTTGCGTATTTATGATTCGTTGCATTTCTAAACTTAGCTACTTTATCATTCAATACATTAATGGGGTTAATCCGCTTTTCTCGCCCTTTCCCTACTCTGTTTCCACTACAATATTTACCTTGGCGCAATAAACTTATACGTCTATGTTCAATTTTTTTCCGAAAAGCCTCAATTTCCTCTCCACTAATTGCCCCTCTTATCCATCCTTTATTAAAAGCAAAATAAAGTACGTTTATTTTCCCCATATCAATACCCATGACTAAATCTTCTTCAAATTTATGTTCTTCCTTTACAGTCGGCTTATAAATAATAGACAAATACCATTTATTTTTGTGCTTATGAAGCATGCAAGCACCTTTAGCATATGTATTTTCCATTATTCTATCTAAAATGACTTTCATACTATTTTGTTTTCTCGTTGATAATTTCACCTGTATTTTACCGTTAGGCAAATTATTTTCTTTTATGAAGTTTGATGAAAATAGAGATAAGCTTGCGATATAATCCCCACTTTTTTCTTTTGTTATCTGTATAGAGTTCCCATGGATATCGATTGGTAAATTGTTTCGAAAAGAAGGAATGGACATTTCACCACTTCGAATTTCTTTTTTTCTACTATTCCAAGTCTTAATCGTCTTTTGTAGAGTAGTGGACATATTGGCTTTATTAATATCCTGATATTCCTCTTTTAAGTGATCATAGATATATCCGATTATCGTTTTTTGGGTACATCCATATAGTTGTTGGGCACTCGGATATACACCATTTTCTCTAAAATGATTCAATGACTTATTATCAAACTCCCAAAGCTTTTGTATAGTTCGATTTCCAATTGTCCTAACTTGATATGGTAGTGTACGTAAATACTTTTCAAACATATTCCAATCTAAATTTACTGGACATACTATTTGGTATTTCATGACTTTTACAACTGTACTCAAATAGGTCACCTCACTGTTATATGGCTCATTACCGCAATATAACCGATTAGTTTCAAATTTATACTAGATAAAAAAGATGTACCAAATAGAAAAAGCATTAAACTAACTATTTTTTATTTGTTCAAATAAATGTTCACAACTATTTATTTACTCTTTTCACAAAATTTTTTGGAACTCCTTTTAGTTTGTAATACTTCATGTTAAGACGAATGGCAACTACAGAGATTGCGATAAACCCTATTACATATAACATATCTCTTTCTCCATTTCTTATTGTTTAGCGAACTTATTTTGTAAATATTTCACATGTTTCTTTTTAATTCCCTTATCAGTAATGTTCGCTTGCGATATTGTTTGATAAATATGCTGGACCTCGTCATTTGTTAGTTGCACGTCAGTATATGATTCAATACAACTTTTTGAATTGTTATAATATAGGACGTGTTTGTCTTTAGAATGAACATGTACCCTTTTTAGACTGCATTTTGGATGAAACGCAGCAATAGAGATACACGGCAGCTGTTGTTCCATCACCCCTTCGATTGCTTTTATATGTTTATAGTTTTGTCGAAATGGATTTTGAAATGAGGATTTTTTTCTAAAAATACCCTGTGTCCACCTTGCAGATTTCTCATCTCCATAGATCCATCCCTCGTAGTTTTTCGTCTCTATAACAAATACACCTGTTTCCGCGATAACAATATGATCAATTTGCGTTGTATCACCGTACTCCGTATAAACAGTCACATTATGTAACACATAGTAACTTTTCGGTTCTAACTTACTTAATATACGTTTCACTAATTTTTCTCCGGCTTTCCCTTCCCATTGTGGTACATGTTTTTTCACAACAATATTCAATGGAATTAGAATTGTAATGAGAATTAATTCGAATATCAATACTTTCATTGTAAAATCCTCCTTTTCACACTCTTGCGTTTCTGCGCATGAGACGATAGACATACGTTTCTAATCCTAAAATAAAATATGAGATACATAATCCTTTTATCACCATCTCTACGAATCCTAATGCTAATGAAACAAGGAGCCCGCCCCTAAACTGAAACGGTCTTGTCACTCTTCGATTTACTGGTTTTTCAATAACCCCAAAATTTGCCCAGGTAGGCAAACGTTTTTCCACATTCTTTACGGTACCCATTAATCCGTATTTAAGCGATAAAATGAAACATCCAATTAGTAAATATACGACAGACAAAAAATAGATAGATAGACCTATAACGATAATTGTAAGCAGCCAACCTATTAAAATAGAATTTCGCAAAACAATATATTCTCGATTTCTTTTCAAAACAAACATTCCTTTCAAAATAAATTAGGGTATTTTTAAATGGAAAATATTTACATTTTAAGATAAGCATGATATGATACATCTGTATTCATTTCAGAAATAGCCTAAAAAGGATTGTGATAGATATGTTAAAACTTGTAGTAGATAATACCGTAACAGAACAAGAAACAGATTCAGCTTTTTCAAATTTTTTCACATGCAAAGACTGTGTATACTATCTTTCAAAGTCAGATTCTTGCAGTCTACAATTAGCAGCTAATTCAAATAGTCCCCTTATCCCTTATGAGTGTGGGAGCTTTGAGGAAACCTATGAAATAGGAACAGAAGATCCATTGAATTCACATATTCATCAACGACTTCGTGAAGAAAAAGCACAAACGCTGGCTGAAAATTATCCAGAACAACCTTCTATTGATCCTATTCATAAAGACGCAATATGGTATGGAGCAGCAGATTATGGTTGCTGGATTGTAAATGATGCAAAGAAACGCTTTGCTCTTGCAGAACAAGTTCCTTTTGATAATAATTCCTTCCTACAAAAATATGCTTCTCCTTTCCCTTTACATGATCATGGTGCAAAAGAAGGTATTAGGCACTATATGTGTTGGTATGTAAATGAAAAAGGAATTGGTGAATACCATCTCCTTATTGGTGGTGTCATCATGAAAATTGCAGAAGGAGTTAAAAAACTTGGATTCAATCACTAATCACCTCTATAAGAAAAGAATGTTAGAACATACAATAGTATTTACCCTAGTACATCTCGTACCTATTCTCATATCTACCAGCATCATATATTTGGCCTTAGAACTTTCTAAGTCGGAGTGGCATATTTTGCTTAGTTATGAAGGGATATTTACAATTCTGTTCCTTATAACAAGGTTCCTAGTCTTTCAAACGAAGACAAGTATTCTTTCTATGAAACAATACGAGAAATGGTTTTCTAAGTTAAATATCATTTTAGTTTCCATTTTCCTCGTCAGTTTTGCAGGCATACCAGCTCTACTACAAGTTGTGTTCATTTTACAAATGGCACTCACTTTCTATCTGTTAGAGCGTAGTTGTCTGTATATTGAAAGATTGACAATACATAATCTCTATACAATACAAGCAATCATTTGCGACAAAAAACAACTAAAAATCGAACGAATTATCCCCTATAACGAGGAGCACGGAAGCCTTACCATTCAAACCAAAGATGAACAATATTTTTTATATAGAGCAGTATATCTAAGTGGCATATTATCTCCTATAACTAAGGAAATATTTGCAGAGTATGAAAGAAGTAACCTAATGGGTAGATAAAAGGTACTGAATGTAAATTCAGTACCTTTTCTATCTTTATATATGTTTTTTCACATATTAGGGGTCACCATATCAAAAAAAGAAAATTGTACGTTTAGACATATTTTAGACACAAATTAACCGATCTCCTGTACGTTAAGGAATCGGTTTTTATATTTTAAAGGTTAGTTGCTTCTATTAGGGGTAACACCACATTGCTATCAAACTAAGCTAAAAACAAAATTCGTTAGCAGAAGTTATTGCTGCAGTCTGCTTTTTTACTTTTATCAAGGCTACATTTATGTTTAGCTTGCATACTCTGCAAATTTCTTGTCCACAAAATAGGCAACCATAAAAATAGCGGGGATAAACAGCAATTTGAATAAAGATACGTGTTCTATACCTGTTTTTTGAATATAAGCGGTAAGAAAAATCGCTATCAATACCAAAGTAAATGTACATTCCTTTAAACTTTTTCTTTGTTTGTGATTCGTAAAGACTTTCTTCATACATACACCTTCCTTTTCCTAATTGTATCATTTAGATAATACACTTATAAGAAAAAATTTCTTGAATATTCCATACATGTTCATTTAACATAAAGCCCTATTATCTATAGCAAGGAAAGGGAGGGAACCCTACTTTCACAAGAAATTCTCCTTTTATTTTTTAATTTTCCATTAAATAATTTAAGAATAACTTCATAAACTAAACTTACTTGTATCTCATAGGAGTGTATTAGTTGTGAAAAAAATGATATTCCTCATTCTTCTTATTTTCTCTCTTTGTTCTAAACCAATATCCATAGATGCTTTTACCGATAGTCGTAAGGCATATGAAAAAACAGGGAAAGTAATTTGGGAAGTAAATACAAAAGAAAAAATAGTTGCACTAACATTTGATGATGGTCCACATCCTGTTTTCACACCTCAAATACTTGATATTTTAGCTAAATACAATGCGAAAGCAACCTTTTTCGTAGCAGGTAATAAAGTTAAAAGGTTCCCCGCTATTATAATAAGGGAGGTAAAAGAAGGACACGAAATTGCTAATCATACTTATAATCACATTTATGATAAAAACATTACTGCAACTAAATTAACATCAGAATTAAACCAAACGGATGAAGTTATCAAGCAAATTACTGGTTATAAACCAACTCTGTATCGTCCAGTTGGAGGGCTACATAATGATTTAATTATTAATACAGCCATACAAAATGGAAAACTTGTGATCTTATGGTCATGGCATCAGGATTCCCAAGATTGGAGAAGTCCAGCAGCTAGCAAAATTTCGAAGCATATCATAAAAGGTGTACAACCTGGAAATATCATTCTACTTCATGATTGGAATGGTAGCGAATTTTCTGAGACATCTCAGACAGTTGAAGCATTAGAAAGCATCCTGATCCACTTTAAAAACAATGGTTATACATGTGTCACCGTATCTGAAATGCTCTATCGTTCCATAAAAATAATCCCCTCACTTTTTGATCCTATTTATCAGTGAATCTGGGTTTATTTACTTTCTCCTTTTTAAAATCTATTGTACTATAGTCATTTTTGTTGCATGTAGATAGATAATACACGTTTTCATAATGATTAGATCAAACTGTAGATTTCTTAACTTTAAACGAACATTTAAAATATTTTCTAACATAGAATAGACAATATGTAGTAGACATTATTAAAATTTACTACGTGAATAAAAAAGAAGGAGAAAATAAATGGCTCTAAATATAAATAGAGTATTCCCACGTAATTGGTATGCTGTGAGTTATTCAAAGGATATAAAAAAAATTCCAGTAAAAAAAGGGTTGCTGGCAAAGATTTTGTATTATATCGGGATGAAAAAGGCGAAGTTCAGGCGTTATCACCTTATTGCCCACATCGTGGCGCTGATTTATCACTGGGACAAGTAGTAAATGGCAAAATAGTCTGCCCCTACCATGGTTGGGAGTTCGATAGTTGTGGTACTTGTGTAAGAATTCCATCCCAACCCAATAAACCTATCCCGAAATTTTCTCATACCTTTTCATACCCTGTAAAAGAAAAGATTGGGTTGATTTGGATATACCCTGATAGTGAGGAAGCTCCACCTGAATGGCAAACTTTTCATGTAATGGAGAACACTCCTTTTAAACTCTCTTCCTTCCACGCCACTTGGAATGCACACCTTACTCGATCAATCGAATCTGTGCTGGATATTGCTCACCTTTCTTATGTACATAAAAAGACAATTGGTAGAAAAACAAAAGCTGAGTCAACTAATTATAAGCTAGAGGGGACACTAGATCAGTTTTTATTCTCAAATGGTGATGCTTATCTTGAATACATATTCCCACATCAATGGATGCTGCACAGTGGAAAACAGGAGAATGAGTCATTTATTCAGTACATTACGTTTACACCAGTTGATGAAGAAGAGACATTAATTATGGGGTATACCGGAAGGTCATTTTTAAAGCAATTCCCTTTGCTAGACCAAATCTTAGCTAAATTTAGTTTAAAAGTACTAAAAGAGGATCAAATTATTGTAGAAAGTCAACATCCTAGACCTATACCAGAAGCTTTAAAAATGGAAGCTCATGTTTATGCAGATATGGCACAAGTTCAGTTTAGAAAACGTTGGTTTCAGTTTTTACAAAGTGAGTCTTGTTTTTCTCTTGATTAAAGGAAAGGTGCGTAACGCTGTATTAGATATAGGTGTAACGAAACTGATAAGTGTGGGTTCTTCCCTCTATATTATCTTGTTCGCTCCAGAAATGATAAAATTACGAAGTGTATTAGAGTATTTTTTAAATATCCCCCTATAATTACCTTTTAGTTACCATACGCTTATATAAGTTGTTCCTTATAGTCATGAGCAAATTGTTTTAGAGTGGTTGGCTTTCTTCCAAGTAGCTGTTCTAAATCTTCAGTGACTTTTTTAGCCAAACCTAATCGGGCGGTAGTATAAATGCCAATCATCACCAAAATGAAATCATTCTTTAATCCTTTTTGCATCATTTTTTTCTGAACTTGAAAATACTAGGATTTGTATATATGATATTTTCCTTTATTTCTTTTGAAATAGTTTCAGCAACTTCATAATATGTCAATGCTTCACTTCCTGTTAAAGCATAAGCCTTGAATTCATGTCCATCTTCCATTAATACTTTTGCAGCAACCTCACCAATATCTCTTACATCAATAAAACTGGTTTTCTCATTCCCTGCGGGTACTTCAATAATTTTTTCATTTCTTAATTCGTCACCATGTTGGGATAATAGATTTTGCAGAAAAAAGCTAGGTCTTAAAAAAGTATATGGAATTCCAGATTCTTTTTTAATTTTTTCAATTTTAGCATGAGGTACAATTGGATTTTTTTCTACACCTAACAACGATAAGAAAACAATATGTTTAATCCCTACTTCTTTTGCAGCTTCTATAACAGGCTGAAAATACTTCTTAGCATCAGCAAGATGAGGAGGACGTAGAAGAAATAATTTTGTAATACCTCTTAAAGCAGGCTTTATGGATGAAGGATTTTCAAAATCAAAATAAACACCTTCATTTTCTTTTCTATGAGTTGCAACTTGGAATTTAACATCGCTTTGTATTAACGTTTTTACAATCTCTTTCCCCACATTTCCTGTAGAACCTGTGACTAAAATCATTTTCATCACCCTTTATTTTCTTTTAAATTTTGAATCATATTCTTTAAAACACTCATCGTTATTTCTATCTCATCTTTTGGAATATTCATTACAGCAATTTTTAACACATCATTACTTACATGCTCTATTTCATGTATTAATGAATTTGCTTTATCTGTTAAGGTTACTAAGTGTGAGCGTTTATCACTTGGGTTATGCTTAGTAACAACCCACCCTTTTTGTAATAATCGTTGAATGATTCCTGTTATTGTTGGACGATCAGCTAATAATCTGTCTGCAATCATAGCAGGTGTTGTTCCATTTGGATAAAATGATATATCCTTTAATACTGCCCATTGCTGAGCCGTTATATTATATTCTTTTAATTGATTTGTTAATTCTGTTTTCGTCATTACACTTATTTTGTGTAACAAATATCCTAAGTTATCCATGTTACCCTCCAAGTAGTTAGCGTACTAATCATGTAGTTAGTATACTAACTACATAATTACAAATCAATATAATTGTATTATATAAATGACAACATGTAATTATTTTAATAAGAGGTAGTGACAGGGTGGCTGTCATAGACTGCAAAGTAAAAACACAGAGATTTGTCAGCTCTGTGTTTCTTCAAGTTTTCTTTGATTGATTGCTCGATAAAGAGAGCCTTGTGATATACCAGTTCCTTCTACAATTTCTTTAATTGAGTATTCTTTACTGTCATACATGCGTAATGCAATTGAGAGCTTTTCTTTTTCTAATTTTGGCCTACCTAACTTTTTTCCACGCTTCTTACTTGCTTCTAATCCTTCTTTTACCCGTTCTGCAATCAAATTTCTTTCTAATTCCGCGATAACACACATCATTTGCAACATAGCCTTACCTGTGGGCGTTCTTGTATCCATATTCTCTTTCAATGATACAAATTGAATTCTCATTTCTTCAAACTGTTGAATAATGCTTAAGATATCTAATGTTTTTCGTCCTAAACGTGAAATGCTTTCAACTACAACAGTATCTCCTTTTCTTATCACATCAAACAACTTTACAAGGCCCTGTCTTTCTCGAATTGTTCCAGTAAATTTTTCTTTGATGATTTTTTCACATCCGTATTCAGTAAGAGAATGAATTTGACGATCTAAATTTTGATCAAAAGTAGATACACGTGCATAACCAATAATCATTTGTTTCCTCCTGTACAATCATATATTTTCATTGTACCAAAGGTTCATTTATTGTAAAGGTATTTGGTAATGTTTTTGGTAACTATTTTTTGTAACCTCAAAAACCTTATAAATATAGAAATATAAGCAGCATAAGAAATGTTACAAAAATATTGGTTTTTGGTAATATTTTTTAATGGACTTGTTTATAAAATACATATGAGATTAACCTTAATTAATAATAAATATACCTTTGAAAAATCGAAAAATTTTTGGTTAATTTAGAAAAAACTGTTTATTTTGTGATTTATAATATGTACAAGTTTTACATTGAATAAATTTTTTAAAGAGAAGGGAGGTATATTATGTCAGATAAGAATGAGAAGTATTCAAAAGGATTAGAACCAGATGATTTCATATCTGCTGGAGCATTTGATCCTAGACTTGTAGGACCTACATTGCCGCCAATTCCACAATTTACATTACCGACCGGTCCTACAGGACCTGCGGGATCATCAACAGGATTAAGAGGATTAACAGGATCAACGGGACCTACTGGACTAACCGGACCTACTGGACTAACCGGACCTACTGGACCTACGGGATTAACTGGAACTACAGGAACTACTGGAGTTACCGGAGCTACTGGATCTACCGGAGCGACGGCAACAACTTCTACAAAAGCAATTCTTTTTGGAGGTACTAATGCAGGATTTCAACGTGTAGCAGGATCACCTGGTGCAGATTCACAACTGATTCCTTATGTAACAGCAGCGGCTGGTAGTGTTGTTGGTTTTTCCGCTTCTATTAATATAAATAACTTAGGTGCAGGTGTATATCTACTACAAGTATGTGATAATGTACCTATTAATTTAGCTTCGCCAGGTGCTGGGGAAATAGTATCTACAATTACCTTGACCGTTACAGCTAGTATTACTGGAACTATAGTATTTTCTATCAGACCTACTGATGTTGGAGCGCAGCCTGTAACAGTATTTAACCCAACTCCAGTAGTGGCACCCGCAACTGTTACATGGACTAGTACAATACCTGGTAATCCAGTTGCAAGAACGGATGCTATATCACTTTTTATTACTCCAGGGATTACTCAAAGTGCTGTATACTCTGTGTTTATATCTACTGCACTCTAAAAAAGTTACTACTTTAAATGTACAATTATTATAGTTTTAAAAAAATGAAAATACTGATGAACTTAATAACAAATAATCTTAAAAGCACATTTAGTATAATAGGAAGTTTCGTTTAGGACATTATATTTTTTCTATCATGCTAATATTGCCCTTACATATGAAACAACTTGCGTATAAAACGGCAAACTTGGATCAACATGACCA
>NUMR01000004.1 GCA_002578045.1 Bacillus cereus | reverse complement strand
CGTAAAAGCCCGATTGGTGTAGGCTCATAATTAGTGGGGGATGAACAAAACCCCCACTGATTAAAGTTTCACTTTATGAGCAAATAAGGGGGAGAGCCCGATGAATGTATATCGTGGAGTTCATGAGTTAATTGGTCATACGCCAATTGTAGAAATTACTCGTTTTTCACTTCCGAAAGGGGTCCGTTTATTTGCAAAGCTTGAATTTTATAACCCAGGCGGAAGTGTTAAGGATCGTTTAGGAAGAGAATTAATCGAAGATGCGCTAGAAAAAGGGCTTGTCGCGCAGGGCGGAACACTTATTGAACCGACTGCTGGCAACACTGGTATTGGACTGGCGCTTGCAGCGTTAGAACATGATTTACGCGTCATTGTTTGCGTACCGGAGAAATTTAGTATTGAAAAACAAGAATTAATGAAAGCGCTAGGTGCAACGGTTGTGCATACACCGACTGAGCAAGGAATGACCGGTGCGATTGCAAAGGCAAAAGAATTAGTAAAGGAAACACCGAATTCATACTCTCCAAGTCAGTTTGCTAATGAGGCAAATCCCCGTGCTTATTTCAAAACATTAGGTCCTGAGCTTTGGGATGCAATGAATGGAGAGATTAACATATTTGTTGCTGGTGCAGGAACTGGCGGTACGTTTATGGGAACGGCATCTTATTTAAAAGAGAAAAATATTGATATTAAAACGGTTATTGTAGAACCAGAAGGATCTATTCTAAATGGTGGTGAGTCTGGTTCACATGAGACAGAAGGAATTGGACTTGAATTCATCCCGCCATTTTTAAAAACATCTTATTTTGATGAAATTCATACAATTTCTGACAAAAACGCATTTTTACGTGTAAAAGAATTGGCGCAAAAGGAGGGTCTTCTCGTTGGGAGTTCTTCAGGAGCAGCATTTCATGCAAGTTTACTTGAGGCGGAGAAAGTAAAACCAGGTACAAATATTGTAACGATTTTTCCTGATAGTAGTGAGCGCTATTTAAGTAAAGACATATACAAAGGATGGGAATAAAAAATGAGAGCAAAGACAAAGTTAATTCATGGTATTCACATAGGAGAACCTTCAACTGGATCCGTAAACGTACCGATCTATCAAACAAGTACGTACAAACAAGAAGCAGTTGGTAAGCATCAAGGATATGAATATTCACGTACAGGCAATCCAACACGTGCAGCTTTAGAAGAAATGATTGCTGTATTAGAAAATGGTCATGCTGGATTTGCATTTGGTTCAGGAATGGCTGCTATTACAGCGACAATTATGTTGTTCTCAAAAGGTGACCATGTTATTTTAACAGATGATGTTTATGGCGGAACATACCGCGTTATTACGAAAGTACTAAACCGCTTCGGTATTGAGCATACATTTGTAGATACAACAAACCTAGAGGAAGTGGAAGAATCGATTCGTCCAAATACGAAAGCAATTTATGTGGAAACACCAACGAACCCGTTACTGAAAATTACTGATATTAAAAAAATATCTACTCTTGCTAAAGAGAAAGACTTATTAACAATTATTGATAACACATTCATGACGCCATATTGGCAGTCGCCAATTTCTTTAGGAGCAGACATTGTGCTTCATAGTGCAACGAAATATTTAGGTGGGCATAGTGACGTAGTCGCAGGTTTAGTAGTTGTAAATAGCTCACAACTAGCAGAAGACCTTCACTTTGTACAAAACTCAACAGGAGGTATTCTTGGACCACAAGATAGCTTCTTACTACTTCGTGGTTTAAAAACATTAGGAATTCGTATGGAAGAACATGAAACGAATTCACGTGCCATTGCTGAGTTTTTAAATAATCATCCAAAAGTAAATAAAGTATATTATCCAGGTCTTGAATTACATCAAAATCATGAATTAGCAACAGAACAAGCAACTGGATTTGGTGCTATTATCTCATTTGATGTAGATAGTGAAGAAACGTTAAATAAAGTACTTGAGAAGTTACAATACTTTACACTTGCTGAAAGCTTAGGAGCAGTAGAAAGTTTAATTTCTATCCCATCTCAAATGACACATGCATCAATCCCGGCAGATCGCCGTAAAGAATTAGGAATTACAGATACATTAATTCGTATTTCTGTCGGTATTGAAGATGGTGAAGATTTAATTGAAGATTTAGCACAAGCGTTAGCATAATAAAATGCATTGCTCATATAGAGGAAGGCACTGAAAAATTGATTGTCTTAAAAAAATAACACACATTTTATCAATATGTTGAAAAAACAAGGAATTCATCTCTTGTATATAGTAGGTAATGGATTCCTTTTTCTTATGAAGTGAACTTTTTCAGTGGTCTTCATATAGAGCGGTGTATTTTTATCCCGCTATTTGTGGGCAGTTATCTCCCACCTCAAAATTTGGCGAATAGGTGGGAGATGGACAAAACCCCACTGATTAAAGTTTCACTTTATTATATTATTTTGTGAAATATTTCACAAAATAGACATACACAAACGAAATGATTTCATGTATATTAAATTTATGAAATGTTACTTATGAACAAACTTGTGAAATACTTCACAATGAGGATTCATGTAGGAAGGTAATTCTATTTTTTTACGTTAATCGGGACTTATTTCGACCTATAGGGACTTATAAGGGCCGCAATAGTAGAATAGGAGGAAAGTTACATGGTAGTCAAAGAGAAAGTTGTAAATGAAATGCAGGAAGTAAAAGAGATGATTGATACGTTAGTGAATAACGGTCAAAAAGCTTTACAAGCATTAGAAGGTTTTACACAAGAGCAAATTGACAACATTGTTCATGAAATGGCACTAGCAGGTGTTGATCAACATATGCCGCTTGCAAAATTGGCTGTTGAAGAAACGGGCCGTGGTGTATATGAAGACAAATGCATTAAAAATATTTTTGCCACTGAATATATTTGGCATAGCATAAAGAAAGATAAAACGGTAGGAATTATTCACGAAGATCCTCATGAAGAAGTAATAGAAATTGCGGAACCTGTCGGTGTAGTAGCTGGGGTAACACCAGTAACGAACCCAACGTCGACAACAATGTTTAAAGCGTTAATTGCGATAAAAACAAGAAATCCAATTATTTTCGCATTTCATCCTTCTGCACAAAATTGTTCCGTTGCAGCGGCGAAAACAATATATGATGCAGCAGTGAAAGCCGGTGCGCCAAAGTATTGTATTCAATGGATTGAAAGACCGTCTGTCGAAGCAACAAAAAAATTAATGAACCATGATGGTGTTGCACTCGTGCTAGCGACCGGAGGAGCTGGTATGGTGAAATCAGCTTATTCTACTGGAAAACCAGCGTTAGGTGTAGGTCCTGGTAATGTACCATGTTATATAGAGAAATCAGCACATGTAAAACGAGCTGTTAATGATTTAATTGTATCGAAAACATTTGATAACGGTATGATTTGTGCATCAGAACAAGCAATCATTGTAGACAAGGAAATTTATGATGATGTTAAAACAGAAATGATTGCAAACAATTGTTACTTCGTAACAGAGGAAGAGAGAAGAAAATTAGAAAAGCTTGTTATTAATGAAAATACATGTGCAGTAAATAGCGATATTGTAGGGAAATCCGCGCAGTATATTGCCGAATTAGTTGGGATTACTGTGCCTGAGAATACAAAAATGCTTGTAGCTGAAATACAAGGTATCGGAGCAGCATATCCACTATCTCGTGAGAAACTGAGCCCGATATTAGCTTGTGTAAAAGCAAATTCATTAGAAGAAGGATTTACATATTGCGAAGAAATGTTAAACCTTGGTGGTTTAGGGCACTCAGCAGTCATCCATTCTACAAATAAAGAAATACAAAAACAATTTGGATTACGGATGAAAGCTTGCCGTCTCATTGTAAATGCACCTTCGTCACAAGGTGGAATAGGGGATATATATAATGGATTTATTCCATCACTTACGCTTGGTTGTGGTTCTTACGGGAAAAACTCAGTTTCCCAAAACGTAACGGCGACTCATTTATTAAATATAAAAAGGTTGGCAAATAGAAAAAAGAATATGCAGTGGTTCAAATTACCACCAAAAATTTATTTTGAAAAACACGCGACAGCATATTTAGAAAACATGCCTAACATTTCACGAGCATTTATTGTAACAGATCCAGGAATGGTTGAGCACGGTTATGTAGATACAGTTACACACTATTTACGTCAGCATGCAAATGATGTGAAAGTTGAAGTTTTCTTTGAGGTTGAGCCAGATCCATCAGATGAAACTGTTTTTAAAGGTGCGGATATGATGAAAAGCTTTAAACCAGATGTAATTATCGCACTTGGTGGTGGTTCAGCTATGGATGCAGCAAAAGGGATGTGGCTATTCTATGAGTACCCAGAAACAACATTCTATGGAATTAAACAGAAGTTTTTAGATATAAGAAAACGTACATGTAAATATCCGGAATTAGGAAATAAGGCGCAGTTTGTTGCAATTCCAACGACATCAGGAACAGGGTCAGAAGTGACACCATTTGCGGTTATTACAGATAAGAAAAATAATATAAAGTATCCGCTAGCGGATTATGAATTAACACCAGATGTAGCGATTGTTGATCCACAATTTGTAATGACAGTACCACCTCATGTAACAGCAGATACCGGAATGGACGTATTAACGCATGCAATTGAGGCGTATGTGTCTGTTATGGCGAATGACTATACAGATGGATTAGCGTTAAAAGCAATTGATCTTGTATTTAAATATTTACCGAGAGCTTATAAAAATGGAAATGATGAAGAAGCACGAGAAAAAATGCATAATGCTTCCGCAATCGCAGGGATGGCATTTGCAAATGCTTTCCTGGGCATTAATCACAGTTTAGCGCATAAAATTGGACCGGAATTCCATATTCCACATGGGCGCGCAAATGCAATTCTTATGCCTCATGTAGTCCGCTATAATGCGATTAAGCCAAGAAAACATGCATTGTTTCCAAAATATGAGTACTTTGTAGCAGATGAACGCTATGCATATATTGCGAGAATGCTTGGTCTTCCAGCAAGTTCAACAGCAGAAGGTGTGGAATCACTAGTTCAAGCAATTATTGCGCTTGGAAAACAATTAAATATTAATATGAGTATTGCCGGACAAGGAATCGATAAAGAGCAATTTGAAGAGACTGTCGGAGTGTTAGCAGAAAGAGCTTTTGAAGACCAATGTACAACAGCTAATCCAAAATTACCGCTCATTTCAGAGCTAAAAGAAATTTATATGAAAGCATATAAAGGTGTGTAATGATTATGAAAGAGTCGCTATTAGGCGGCTCTTTTTCTTTTGGAAAACATTTTGTTAAATTACAATATTTACCTGTCTTTCAGTTTAATAGAATATGATACAGTGAAATGGAGGAGTGAGAATATAATGAAAGAATTACAAGAGAAAATAGAAGATTATACTCGTTTCGGACAAATCCTTCTCGCTGTAAGTACATTGTTAATGGTTGGCTTATTGATTCCGAATGGAGTAAAAGAAACAATACAATTTTTTGTTATGGTGGGGAGCATCGTTATATTTTTAAGTTTATCGTTCTTTTTCTTTCAGCGTGTGAAAGTGATGCGTGACCAGTTAGAGGAAAATGAATGTGAGTAATAGTATTAAATAGAGCGCTAAAAAAAGAAAGGATCTTTTTTAGCGCTTTTTGTTTTTGAGGAAAATGAATGCGGTTTATATTGACAATGATAATCTTTATCAATTAAAGTAGAATAGTAGTTAATGATAATTCTTATCAATTAGGGGTGAAAGAATGAAAAAATCTATTACGCTATTTACAGCGATTTTAACTGTTTTTTTCTTATTAATAGGTTGCAATGCAAGGGGAAACGACAAAGCATCTGCAACGAAAACAGAAAAAGGAAAAGAGAAAATCGAAATTACCGACCTATCGGGAAGAAAGGTAACATTCGATAAGACGCCAGGGAGCTTTGCAACATTAAGTATGGGTGATATGGATATTATTCATGCATTAGGAGGGAAAATTGTCGGTCGTCCTGATGTGAAAATTTCCCTTTCAGAAGATTTGCAAAAAACGCAAGTGATTGGAAATGCACATCAGCCAAACTTTGAACAAATTGCTAGTTTAAAACCAGACATACTTGTTGCTAACAATGGATTCCAAAAGAATATTCCAACGGTTGAAGGACAAGGAACGAAAGTAATGATCTCTTCTGTAAATTCTGTACAAGATATTCAAAAGAGTATCGAAATGTATGGGACAGTAATGAAGAAGGAAGATAAGGCGAAAGAACTGAATCAAAAAATTAATGATCAAATGAAAACATATGAGGAAAAGAGTGATGTGAAAGCATTGTTAGTGTATGGAGCACCAGGCACTTATTTAGCAGCATTACCAACATCTCTATCAGGTGACATTTTAGAAAAAACGGGCGGGAAAAATATTGCAGCTAGTTTTCCAGAAATGAAAGAATATCCGCAATATGCACAGCTAAGTGTAGAACGCATTATTGAGGCGAACCCAGATGTAATTTATTTAATTACACATGGAGATCCAAATAGTGTGAAAAAAGCATTCGAAGGCGAAATGATGAAAAATGAAGCGTGGAAAAATTTAGATGCAGTAAAACAAAATCATGTAGTGATTTTGCCACCAGATTTATTCGGATCAAATCCTGGAACAAAAGTTACAGAAGCAATGGACTTTATGTATAAAAGTATACAAGATGTAAGGAAATGATAAGTATGGAGAGTAGTAAAGTAGTAAGGGAAAAGGAACATCCTTTTGCGAAAAAAAGATGGGTAATAGCGGTGACTTTAGTCGTATTAACGTTTCTAGGTCTTTTTTACGGTCTTTTCGCAGGAAGTTTATCCTTTTCCTTACGAGACATTCTAACAGGGATACAAGATGAAGGTTCGACAGTTCATCGAATTGTATGGGATCTTCGTATACCGAGAGTGCTCGTTGGATTTATAGTAGGAACATGTTTAGCTGCATCTGGAGCATTACTGCAAGGAGTTATGAGAAACCCTCTTGCAGACCCTGGTATTATCGGGGTTTCATCCGGAGCTGGTCTTGTAGCAATTGTCATTATGATTCTATTTCCTCAACATATGGCTTTTTTACCAATAGGAGCATTTTTAGGAGCTTTCATAACAGCGATGGTCATTTATGCTTTATCATGGCAAAAAGGGGCGCCGCCTTCAAGAATCGTCTTAGTAGGTGTGTCGATCAATGCATTAATTGGTGCAGCAACGTCAGCATTAATGTTACTACATAGTGATAAAGTACAATCCGTGTTACCTTGGTTAGCTGGTGGCATTGGTGGTGTAAGTTGGGCACATTTAAACATGATTATGTATTATGCAATATTTGCTATTATAGTAGCCTTCTTTAGTATTAAGCATATTCGAGTATTAATGCTTGGAGATGAAATGGCGAAATTATTAGGGCATAACGTGGAAAGAAGTCGGTTTTATTTAATAGTAGTAAGTACATTATTAGCTGGAATTGCGGTTAGTGTTTCTGGACTTATTGGATTTGTCGGTCTTGTTGTACCGCATATGTTACGTTTATTAGTTGGAAATGACTATAAATATTTACTGCCATTATCATGCCTTGGTGGAGGGGTATTACTTGTTTTTGCGGATGCGATAGCTCGAAGTTGGTTCGATCCAATCGAATTGCCTGTTGGTATTTTATTGTCCTTTTTAGGTGGTCCGTTCTTCTTATATTTAATTCATAGAGGAGGAAAACAGCGTGATTTCCGTTAAAAAAGTGTTTTACGCACATTCTGAAAGGTTTCAAATGCAAAATATGAATGTACATATTAAAGCTGGAGAAATCGTTAGTTTAATCGGTCCGAATGGATCGGGGAAATCTACTTTGCTGCGTTTAATAGCAAGGCTACTTAAACAAAGCGAAGGGGATATCATTTTAGATGGGAGAAATATTCATACCATGAAGAGTGCGAATGTAGCGAAGCAATTAGCGATGTTACCACAAATGCATGATCATCAATTAGATGTAACAGTAAAAGAACTAGTAGAGTTCGGAAGAGGTCCCCATAAATCATGGAGTAGCCGCTTAAATAAAGAAGGTGAAGAAATTGTTGATTGGGCATTGTCTGTTACAAATCTTGCAGGGTATGAATATCGTCTTTTACAGTCTTTGTCAGGAGGAGAAAGACAACGTGCTTGGATTGCGATGACGCTAGCACAACGTACTAATGTCTTATTATTAGATGAACCAACAACCTTTTTGGATATCGTTCACCAGTTGGAAGTAATGGAACTTGTGAAACGATTAAACGAGGAGTTTGGTATGACAATTATAATGGTTTTACATGACATTAACCAAGCTGCTCAATATAGTGATCGTTTACTCGTATTAAAGCGAGGAAAGATTCAGTATGATGGTGTACCAGAAGAAGTGTTATGTCATCAAATGTTTCAACATGTATTTGGCATAGAAGTAGATATTTTTCAAGGAAATAACAAGCCATTTTTTACACCGAAACGAATTTGTGAAAAAGGAGCAGAGGGATGCAAACAGGGGAACGCATTACCACTGAATTAGTAAGAGAATTTGTTATGACAGCTCACGGAGAATTAGAAAGAGTACAGGAGCTTTTGGACAAATCACCTAGCTTGCTGCATGCTTCTTATAATTGGGTCGGCTCAGATTGGGAAAGTGCTTTAGGAGCACTACACATGTCGGTCGTAAAGATATTGCTCTTTATCCCGCTATTTGTGGGCAGTAAAACTCTCGCCTCAAAATTCGGGGAATGCNNAAAAGCCCGATTGGTGAGGGCTAATCATCAGTAGTGGATGGACAAAACCCCACTAATTAAAGTTTCAATCGAGTCAGTTTACCGTAATCAATATGAAAAGACTGTACTAGTTGGGACAAGTTATGGAATTATAAGGGGGTAAAAAGAAGCCTGTTTATTTTTACGGGCTTCTTTTTTATTCCGCTATTTGTGGGCAGTANNGCCCGTAAAAGCCCAATTGGTGAGGGCTAATCATCAGTGGTGGATGGACAAAACCCCCACTGATTACAGTTTCACCTTATTTAGTAAACACGTTTTCGATTTTCCGCATGACTAGAGATGAGCAATAATGCAGGTTCTTTCCCTACATTACGAACAATATGAGGAACACATGCATTCCAGGAGAAAGAATCACCTTCTTCTACAATTGCAATATCTTCCCCATGTTGGACTTCTAGTTTTCCGCGTAATACAAGATGACATTCTTCCCCTTCATGGGCATTTGGTGAGTTTTCTTTCGGAAACCCGATAGGAATTTCTACTAGAGATAGGCGAAGACCACCTTGTTCCGCAACATGCTCAATTCTTTGTTCATCTTTGCCGTATACACTGTACTTCCGTTCTTCTTTTTTTACAATTTTCATTCGATCTTTTTGTTCTAACAATAAATAGGGAAGGGGAACGTTTAAAAAATTGGAGATCGTTTCTAAAGTTGAGATAGATGGTGATGTTTTATTATTTTCAACCTGACTCATAAAGCCTTTAGAAAGACCTGTTCCTTCACAAATTTGTGCGATTGTTATGCCTCTACGTTGACGAATTTCACGTATTGCAGAACCAATGTTCATAAAAATCAAGCTCCTTTTTGTAAACAACTATTTGTATCATAGCAAAAAAAATATATTTTTTCCTAATAAAAATAAATTGACGAATAAAAAAATTTAGTGTATTTTTTGTAGTATAAATAAAAGTTTTATATAAGAAAACTATAAAGGAGGAAAAGAAATGAATCAACATATTGGTAACGTAATGATTCGTATCGTGTTAGGGGTAACATTCTTTATGCACGGTTTAACAAAATTCCAATCGGGAATTGATAATATTGCAGGATGGTTTACAAGTATTGGTTTACCAGGAGGACTTGCATACGGTGTAGCAACTGTTGAATTAGTGGGCGGTCTATTGTTAATTCTAGGTTTAGGTGTAAGATATATCGGATTATTATTTGTACTTGTTATGGTTGGAGCAATTGTAAAAGTAAAATGGTCAGCTGGTTTGTTAGGAGACGGAAAAAATCCAGGATTTGAGTTAGAACTTGCATTATTAGCAATGGGTGCTTATTTATTTGTTGGGAAAGCTGACGGTTTTGTAGATAATTTCTTAAAAGAGAAAATATTAAAGAAAAACTAATTTAAATGGGGGTATAACAAGATGAGCTTTCAACTTCATCCCGAAACAACACTTGATGTTGTTCATTTATACGTATCAAATATAAAGAAATCACTAGCGTTTTATACAGAAGTACTAAGTATGAAAGTGCTAAAAGAAGAGGAAACAGTCGTTACATTTGGGAATGAAAATGATGAATCACTCCTTATCATTGAAGAAAAGAAAGAAGCTTTACAAAAGCAAAGAGGGAGAACAGGGTTATATCATTACGCAATTTTATTACCAAGCAGACAGCATTTAGCGAATGTTTTTCGTCATCTTGTAGAGATGGTATATCCACTGCACGGTGGAGCCGATCATTACTTTAGTGAAGCTCTTTATTTAGCTGATCCAGATGGAAACGGGATTGAAATTTATCATGATCGCCAAAAAGAAGTTTGGCGTGATGAGAATGGAGAGCTACCATTTGTTAGTAACCCATTAGCTGGTGAAGAATTATTGCAGCAAGGAAGTACATGGAATGGATTTCCGGCTGGCACTGTGATGGGGCATATTCATTTCCATGTAGCTGATTTGGAGGAAGCGAAACATTTCTATGTTGATGGTCTTGGTTTTGAAGTAACCATCCCAGCTCGTAATGGAGCATTGTTCGTATCGGCAGGTGGTTATCATCATCATATCGGTTTAAATACGTGGCAGGGTGAAGGAATACCACCGCAAATGCCAAATTCCGTTGGCTTGAAATATTTCACAATTGTACTAGCAGATGAAAAACAAAAAGAACAAGTATATGAAAGTTTAAAAAATATTGGTAAGATTGCTACGTACAAAGAGGGGATGTTACAAGTTGAGGATCCGTTTGGACATTGTATACATTTTAAAGTAAAAAGAGAAGCATAAAAGGCTTCTCTTTTTACTTTCTTATAATTGCTTTTTCGTTTTGTAAAAATAGTTGGTCAAATTGCTTTGCAAGATCAAAATCTAGTTTCGTTAAACCTTTTGCATTCCATGATGACAAAGTAATAATGACTGCTTTATACTGGATAAGGATAAATGGGTGGTGATTATGTTCTTCTGATAGTTTGGCGGCTTCAGAGACAAATTCGACTCCTTTTAAGTAGTCGGAAAACATATATTTTCTTTCAATCCATTTTTCATCTTTCACTACCCATTTATCTAACTTCAATAATTCCTTTTGAACTTCTTCTTCATTTAATCGTACCATCATTTTTCACATCCTTTATTGGAAGTAATGCAAGTCCGTTAGTAATAAGGCGTGTTACAGCTGCGTCCGTTGTGAAAGTAGAAAGTTGCTGTAATAATGCTGCTGCTGTTTCGTGACCTTTGTTATGTTCTAAAAGCAATTCTAAAATTTCAAGGCGGAGAAGCCATTCTTTCGGATAAAATTTATTTAATACCTCTTGAATTGCTACTAATTGATCGACATGCACGTCGTGTAAAATACCTTCACCTCGAATATCACGAACCGTTTGATACATACGTTCAAGTTCATTCAGTACAAGTGGAGCAGGAGTTTCTTTTACTTCTTCATCCATTGGGAAAAATGCTGCTGCATCTGCTGCACCTGGGAATACGGAAGTAATTGTTGAACCAACAGCCATATCAAATGCTCCCCATGAAGCATCAAATAATAAACGATCTTTATAAGTAACTGTGCAATCGATAAAGGAGATAAGAGCAACCTTTTTATCACTCTTTACAATGTCCGTTACTGTTCCTTTTACATGAATACCACTTGCAAAAGTAAGCTCTGCAATATTTCCAATTGTAATTCCTAATGATTGTAATTGCTCGTCTGTACAATTTTCTAATGCAATATTTTCAGTGAGTAATCCAATTGGTGTCCCAAATCCGTCACTGTGTACAGAGGCAGAATGATTCGCTAACTGTTTATTATGAATTGCTAATGCAGTTGGTGAGCTTGTTCTCATGTAAATGGCTTCACCAGCATCATTTTTAATTGTTTCTGTAAATGTACCCGTAATTTGTAATCCGCTACTTAGCTCAGTTGTAGCGTGATTTTCAGAGCGAATTGCTTTTTCTAATCCTTCTGTGCCTCCGGTTTTGAATGCCATCGTTTCAGAGAATTTCTCAAGGGCTTCAGTTAACTCTTCAAATGATTCACAAACAAATAGTTGTGGTTGCATTTTTGTTACATCATAAGTTGTCCCTGTGCAAGCTTCAATTGAGAAAGGAACTTTTTCTACAGTATCTGTTAAGCAATATTTGCTTTCGCCCACAGAGGAAAGAAGACCGGCACCGTAGATTTTTGGATCGTCTATATTTCCAATTAAGCCGTATTCCACTGTCCACCAGAAAAGACGTGAAATTTGTTCAGCTTCTGATAAACCAGAAACTAAGTTTTGTTTTTTAATTACAGCATTTTCAGCGGCTACAATTTCTTCAGGTGTAGAAGTTGGGCTTTCTTTTACAATCGTTAACGTACGAACAGCTTCAAACGCATCATGTTCTTCTTTTGTGGAGAAAGCTTTCGCTCCAATTTGTCCAAATCGTTTCACATATTTTGCATATGTAGGATCAAGTAAAATCGGTGCATGCCCGGCTGCTTCGTGTACAATATCTGGGGCCGGTGTGTACTCGATATTTTCTACTTTGCGAATATCTGTTGCGATTGGTAGTAAGCCGTGTCCTTGAAAATCAAAGAATGCTACGCCGGGAATAAGTCCATCAATCGTTACAGCTCCCCAGCCGCTTGGTGCTAAACATTCATTCATTTCTTCTACTTTTGGAATCGCATCTATATTAATACCAGATGATTGTAGTCCGTTTACATAGGCTGGATGAGCAACGTTTTTTAAGAAGCTATGATTTTGTCTCATAATGTAACGCCATACAGCGTGATTTACCGGTGTGTATTGATCATAATGTTGTGTAGATACGAATGGTTTTAAATGCGATGGAATTTCTGTTTTCTTTGTCATTTAGACATCCTCCTTTTTTTCTATAAAATTGAATATCAGTTTCGTATAGCTTGTATCACCCCCTTTCAAAAATTGTAAGCGCTTATAAAATTTTATCATAAGATTCGGAATTATTTAACATTTGTTTCTGTGAGAAATAGAAAAAGCCCCTATCGGAACATCCGATAGGGGCGAAAAAATCGCGGTACCACCCTATTTGTAAGTGAAAATACACTTACATCTCAACTAATGATAACGGAAAAAATCCGTCTTGTCCTTCATGCATAAAAGCACTACGAAAAAGAAGCTCCAGAATTGTAATTCATATTTATATATGTGCTAATTTCCACCGACCACTAGCTCTCTGAAACAGGGATATAAGATACTACTGCGATTCTTTCAACGCGTATATATGAAGTTATGTAAAAGGAAAGGACGCAAAAAAGCCCTATCAGGAAATCCGATAGGGACGATAAAAATCGCGGTACCACCCTATTTGTAAACAACTAATTGTTTACCACTCACTTTACGATAACGGAAAGATCCGTCTTTCTCTTCATGCATACAAAGCATTACGGGAAAGAAGCTCCAGAATTGTAATTCACGCTTGTATATGTACTGATTCACACCAACCATCAGTTCTCTGAGACAGGGATATAAGTCGCTACTAGTATTCCTTCAAAGCTAATATATAATTTGTTCAACTAAACTATGTTTTGTATTATAAAACTATATTTAAAAACTTGTCAACAATAATTTTATTCTACTATTTTGGGACAGCAGACTCTTCTACCTAAATTAGGCTGTAAAGCAAAGGTATTAGGTGGGAGGTTAACTACTTATTAATGCGGGATAAAATCAGCATATAGTAAGCGAAGTATGAGGAATGCTATAAAGGAAATAGAGGGGGTGTATGAAAGGATTTATCGTGAGTAGTAGTGTGGTTTGTTCATTTTTTTATCTTCAATTTCTAGTACTAGTGCGGAATATATTGGAGTAAAAGTTGCTTTTATCCCGCTATTTGTGGGCAGTAAGACTCNNGTGGGGGATGGACAAAACCCTCACTGAATAAAGTTTCACTTTATTCGTCATCATGACCTTTGGATTAAAGTTGATGGGAAAGAAAAACACATTACAAAAGGAGAGTACATAACGGGGCCGAAATGGTCCCGTTATGGAGAATGCCATCCTAGTGAAAGAAGAGTAAAAAAGCCTGCCTAAAATTTAATTTTTAAGTAGGCTTTTCAGTGTTATTTATGTGTCTTATTTGGCTTTTTTTTCCCTGGATTTCCGTTTCCTTGACGTTTTCTATTTTGTTCATCTTTTGCTTGTTTTTCATGCAATGTATCTAAAAAGTTATTTGAGTTACTCATTTTTATATCACTCCTTTCATGTCGTCCTAATTACTATAACCATTTAGGAGGATAATAATGAGGTGAAAGTTAAGTGCTTAGTTTTCTTCGATTAAAGACGATTATCCATTTCATATTTGTAATCCTCCCCTCTATGTTAAATATTCTTTACATATTAGTTTTTCATATAGCAGGAATAAAGCATAAGATAGGGAAGAAATATGTAAGAGGATTTCATAATGAGAGGGGGATGGGTATGAAACTCGTCTTTGTTCGGCACGGGGAAGGTGAACATACAAAGGATTTACCGTCAAGTTTACAAGTGTTGGATCCACTATTGACGGTAGAGGGAAGGAAGCAGGCTAAATTACTTCAAACTGATGTACCATTACAAGAAAAGGATATAGTAATCGCTAGTCCGACACTTAGAACTTTACAAACGGCGACAATATGGAGTGAGAAAGTTTCTTGTCAAAAAATCATCCATCCATATGTATCTCCACGTATTTTTCCGTATCGAGTAGCAGCGAAAACATTACCATGTGATCGTATAGTAGATCAGGAAATGATGAAAAAGTTATTTCCACATTTTTCGATTGGCAAAAGTACAAATAAGCAGTTATGGAAGGAAGGTATAAATACTATTTCAGAGAATAGTTTTCAGCAAATAGTAGATGAATTTCTTCACTGGTGTTATGAGCTAAGGGCTGAAAGGATTTGTATTGTATCTCACGACGGAACAATTACAGCGTATAGGCAATATTTACAGAAAGTCGTTTTAACTAGATCTGATTTTTTGAAAGAAACGGGTATACATGAAATGAACTTTTCTAGTAAAAGTCCGATTGGTGAGGGCTGAAATAGGATGGAGGGGGATATTGAATATTGCATTAGTAGTTGGTTTTAACTCTAATTTAGAGGGGGAATCAATCCGATTAGCACGGGGGTATTGACCATGAAAAAACGTTAGAAGAAGCTTCTCAAGAAGCGAGATGAACTGATGAAGAGATCGATACATTTCGATTATATAAGTAGTGTGAAACGTGTGTATTCAAATATAGAATAAACACGCTTCACATTTATCACACATTTTTTTTACAATTCCTTAAATGAAAATGATTATCATTTGTGGTATGATAAGTTTGAGTTTTTATAGGTAATAAAAGTTACTATATAAACGTTAGTTTTCAATATTTAATATGATAAACGTTAGTTTTCAATATTTAATATGTATGTCACAAATTATTCATAATTAACGTTTGAAAAATAAGTAACTAATGTTATTATATTATCTGTAACTAACTTAATTACACCTTTAGGAGGAAGATATGGTTATTCAATTTTTAAGAGAAAACAAAGGAGTTTCTTTTGTATTAGCAGTAATTCGAGTGTATCTTGGTTACACATGGTTAATGGCTGGAATCGGTAAATTACAGGGGAAAGGATTTGATGCAACAGGTTATTTACAAGGTGCAATTGAAAAATCTAAAGGAGTACAACCGGCTGTTCAATCTTGGTGGGCATCGTTTTTACAAAATTTCGCAATTCCAAACGTTGATTTATTTAATACACTTGTAACGTGGGGAGAAATTTTAGTCGGAATTGGTTTAATTGTTGGCTGTTTAACAAAAACGGCGGTCTTTTTCGGACTTGTAATGAACTTTTCCTATATGTTTAGTGGGTCAATAGGTGTGAACCCTGAAATGGTTATTTTATCTATGTTCGTTCTTGTTTCTGGTATGAATGCTGGAAAACTTGGAATGGATGGTTTCGTTATCCCGAAAGTATTGGGATCAAAAACTCAAAAACGCCAAAAACAAGCTGCTTAATATATGAAAAGGGGTATCTCACTATTGAGATACCCCTTTGTGTTATTCCTCTGTTTGAATAGGATTCTTTTTGAAGAACTCTTTTACATAGCCTACAAATTCTTCTGGTTCTTGACGAAAGGGTGCGTGATAACCTTTTTCGATAATATGGAAAGTACAATTTTTTAAGAATTGATGATAAGTTTCTTCTTTCCAAGGGACACTACTATCATTTCTTCCCCATATAATTAAAGTTGGTTGTTTCACTAACTTATAATACAAATTTGCATAAGTTGGAAAAGAATAATAGAAATCCATCGGTTTAGGTGAGCGTCCGAATCCTAAAGCATCAACAGAAATAATCGTATGATCTTTTGCTAAATATGAGTAACTCTTTTGGAAACCATCTGATGACCCCAAAAATCCATGAATCATAAGTAAAGGTGGTTTTTTATTACCAATCTTTTTAAAGTGGATGGTTTGACCATCTATTTCTACCATTTTTTCCTCGGTAGCTAGTTTCTCTGTAATTGTATTTTTAATTTGTTTGACTTGCTTTACTGGCTTTCCCGCTGCACTACATCCTACTCATGGTGTAAGAGTAAGACAACCTACGATAAAATAGCTAAATCGCTTCAATTAGGTGTCCCCTTTCAACATAACGCTGTATCTATCATAGCAAATAGCATATTACGATTTCCAGGGAGTTGGCTACCATTTTTTATCATAAGAGGTGAAAGGAGCGTTTCTTGGAACTTGTCTGTTTGAAGAAATTTACGAAATGTAAATTGTGAATGAGGGACATCAATCCTTACCGTGCCATTCCAACACTCACAAATCTTTTCTAATAATTGAATAGCATCTTCCTCTTGTTTTGCGATAAGTGGATTGATACATAATATATTCCCTTTTTGTATACAGAAGGAAAAAGCTTCTATACAGTTATTTCTTTCAGTTTTAAAAGAGTGTACGGCTCTTGGTAATAGTAATGAATAAAGTAGAGAGCGATTAGCACTAGTTACAATTTGATCGAGAGAAGTAATAGAGATAAGGTCTTTTTCTTTCACTTGTTGTGTATGGGTAGTATTTGTCTTAGTAATTTGCTTTTCAAAACGATGAATCGTGGTTACTGTTTGAAATCCGCATGATGTATATAGAGGCTCGCCAGCTTTTGTCGCAATAAGTGAAATTGGTTGTTTTGGATGAGCGTGCTCGAAGCAATGATTTAGCAACATACGTCCTATCCCTCGTCCTTGAAACTTAGGGTGGACAATCAACATGCCAATGGAAGAAAAGCTACTTGTAAAGGGAAATACTCCTCCAGCTGCAATCAGTTTATTTTCATGAATATAACCTACAAGTGTACCGATAGAAAGATACATTTCGAATTGTTTTTTCATAAAGATTTCATCGTGTAGCCATCCAACAGATTTGCAAAGATTGAGCAAATTAAAAATAAAAGATTTATTTAGTTTTACTATTTTCATAAAGGTTCACCACATTTCTATTTATTTCATAAAAATAGATTCAAAATGTAAAATAAGAGATTTACGTAAAATGAAATCAAACTGGTTAACATTTAGATTGTAAAGGGAATGAGGGTTGATATGAAAAGACAAGGTTATACAAATTATAACTGATATTTACATAGGTTAACAAAAAAAATACATATAACTAATTTTCTCTTAATAGTCTTCTATTAAATTTGATAGTGGGAAATGAATAACCTAATTAGGGGGAGAAGACAGTGAAAAAGTGTGTAAAAAAAGCATGGCCATTTGCAGTTGTGGCGACGTTAGCAGTTACTTCGGTAGCAACATGGAATTTTACACGTTCTAGTGAGGTTAATGCAGATGAGAACGGAAACAATGCAAAAATTAAAAATGTTATTGTGTTAATTGGAGATGGTATGGGGCCTTCCTATATGACGGCTCATCGCTATATGAAAGATAATCCAAAGACATTCGAGATGGAATCTACAGAATTTGATAAGCATCTTGTAGGCACACAAAAAACATATCCAGAAGATGAACATGAAAATATTACAGACTCTGCATCAGCAGCAACAGCTATGTCGGCAGGGATCAAAACATATAATGCGGCAATAGCGGTTGATAATGATGAAGCGGAAGTGAAAACCGTTCTTGAACAAGCGAAAGAAAAAGGAAAATCAACAGGATTAGTTGCAACTTCTGAAATTACACATGCAACACCAGCTGCTTTCGGTGCGCATAATATTAGCCGTAAAAATATGGACGCAATTGCAAATGATTATTTTGATGAGAAAGTGAAAGGGAAGCATAAAGTTGATGTTATGCTTGGCGGCGGTGTAAATAACTTTGTTAGAAAAGATCGCAATCTTACAGAAGAGTTTAAGAAATCTGGTTATAGCTATGTAACGGATAGAGATCAATTGTTAAATGATAAGAATGATCAAGTTCTTGGTTTATTTGCACCAGGTGGATTAGATAAAATGATTGATCGTACTGATAAAACACCTTCATTAGAAGAAATGACAAATGCAGCAATTGAGCGGTTGAACAAAAATAAAAAGGGTTTCTTCTTAATGGTTGAAGGAAGTCAAATCGACTGGGCAGGGCATGATAACGATATCGTTGCGGCAATGAGTGAAATGGAAGACTTTGAAAGAGCATTTAAAACAGCGATTGAGTTTGCGAAAAAAGATAAAAATACGTTAGTTGTTGCAACTGCAGACCACGCTACAGGTGGATTATCTCTAGGTGCGAATGGTGAGTATAACTTTAAAGTAGATGCAATTAAAGCTGCAAAACGCACACCAGACTTTATGGCAAATGAGATTGCAAAAGGTGAAAATGTAGAAGAAACATTGAAAAAATATATTAATTTACAATTAACACCAGAAGAAATTAAGGCTGTAAATGATATAGCGCCGTCAAAAGATGTAACAAAGATTGATAATGCGATTGAAGATATATTCAATAAGCGTTCAGTTACGGGATGGACAACAGGTGGGCATACAGGTGAAGATGTGAATGTATATGCATTCGGACCAGGTAAATACTTATTCTCTGGAGTTCAAGAGAACACAAATATAGCTAAGCGTGTCTTTGATATTATTGGCGGTGGCGATCCAAATAAAGGAAGACGCTAATTACAGATAAAGGTGAGGCATTTTGCTTCACCTTTATTTTTAGGAGATGGAAAGATGAGAAGTTTTTTTAGGAAATTAAGATTCCTTCTAGTATTTGTATTATTGCTAGTTGGATGTCAATCTCAAAAGAATAATATAGAACAAAAACCTACTACTAAGAAAACTGAGGAAAAGATACATATAACGAAAGAAGAAGAAAAGTCCATTCAAGATGTTATTGAGGCATTTGTGCGGACAACGAATGAAAGAAATCTTGCTGAACATATGGAGTTATTTTCAAAAAAGGTGCCAAGTTCTGAAGACTTAAAAATACGAAAGGAAGCTGCTTTTCAAAACGAAAATAAGAAAATTGAATTGGAACATATAGATATGAAAGTTATTAAAATAGGATATGTTATTGTTGATACGAAAGAAAAGGAAGTAGATAGGGACGTCACTCTTCAGAAGAAAGTACAGTATGCGCTTGGAAAAGAAGAGGAGAATTGGAAACTTGAAGAGGTTTGGACGATAGAGAAGAAATAAAAAGGCTCTCATAGGAGAGAACCTTTTTTAGAGTGGTAATAAAATTTGATTTGAGCATTCTTCAATATCATCAATATCCTGACGAATTGTTGCCATTTTATTATCAAGATCTTCAGCTTTCATTGCTGCATCATGTAGCTCGTCTTTTAAATACTCGGGTATATTTCCCTCATATTTATAATAAAGTTTATGTTCTAAACTTGCCCAAAAGTCCATTGCAAGTGTACGCAACTGAATTTCTGCAAATACATCTTTTGTACCAGAATTTAGAGATAAAGGATATTTAATAATCATGTGTAAACTTTTATAGCCATTTTCTTTTGGATTAGCGATATAATCTTTTACTTTTATGATTTCCATATCTTCACGATTTTGAATGACTCCTTTCAAATGATAGATATCTTCTACGAAGCAACATGTAATACGAATACCAATGATATCTTGTAAATGTGTTTGAGCGTTTTCAACTGTTGGTAATAAATTTTTACGTTCTAGTTTTTTAATAATACTTTCAGGTTGTTTTAGTCTTGTTTTTATATGTTCAAACGGGTTGTAATCCTCTAGAAATTGAGCTTCCCGGTTCATAATTTCAAATTTAGTTTTTAACTCTTCTAAAGCAAATGTATACGGTAGTACAAAGGATTTCCAGTAGTTAACTGTTGATTGATTATATTCCATTTATATACACACCTTTTCCTATTTACAAGCGAGGTTGTTATTATACTAAATACCAAATCATATAAGCGCAAGCAGCAAATGATGAAATCATAAAACGATATTTAGTTTTCATACTTTCAACTCCTTTCGAGTGAGATTCTATATGGATAAACGTAATTGTTAATAAGTTCACTATGTACAATTCTTATAATAATAGATTCATGTGAATTTCGTATGAACTAATTGTTTCAGCTTTTTGTATTTTTTAAAATTATAATTATTATCCGGAATTTAAAGGTATTTTATTTGATTTATCCATCTCTATGAATTAATGTATATTTGAATTTATGGTTATCGAGGAGGATATATGATGAACTTTGAAGAGTTAGCGATTGCTAGACGTTCCGCAATGAATTTTATACAAGGCATAGAAATCCCTGAGGAGGATTTTAAAAAAATATTTGAGTTAACAAAGCTTTCCCCATCTTGTTATAATTTGCAACATGCACATTATGTCGTAATTCGCGATCAAGAGCGAAAAGAAAGATTAAAAGAGTTAGCTTTTGGACAATATAAAGTATCGAGTGCATCTGCGGTAGTGCTTGTTTGTGGTGATAAGAGAGCGTACAAAAATGTTGAAAATATTTATTTCGGTATGAAGGTTTTAAAGATGATTGATGAATGTGAATATAAAGATACAATTAGGCAAACGAAAGGGTTATATGAAGGAAAAGGAGAACGTTTCATGGAAGATGAAGCGATTCGAAATGCTTCGTTAAGCGCGATGACTTTTATGTACGCAGCTAAATATTACGGCTATGATACGTGTCCAATGATTGGTTTCGATGAAAAAGCAGTACAAAATGAATTAAATATGCCAGAATATGCAGTACCTGTTTTAATGATTACGATAGGGAAAAGTGATACTACTAAAATTCGTCCAAGAGGATACCGAAAACCGATTAGTGAGTTTGTTACATACGAATCGTTTTAATTAAAGTTATAGATTACTAAAAGCAAAAGGGTTTTTAAAATAGAGCCCTTTTGTTTTGTAACTGACAAATTGAATGAAGTTATATAATGTTCAAATCGTAATTATTACGTTTTATCCCGCTATTTGNNAGTGGGAGATGGACAAAACCTCCTCCACTGATTAAAGTTTCACTTTATTTGCGGTCTTTGAAAGAAAGGAGAATTACATATGCGTGTGAATATTGCATTAGCTTGTACGGAGTGCGGTAATCGTAATTACATTTCTAAAAAAATAAACGAAACAATCCAGAGCGTATCGAACTAAAAAAATATTGTCCACGATTAAAGCGGGTAACGTTACATCGTGAAACGAAGTAGAAGACTAGAGATATCTCTAAAAAGGTAGTCAACAAGATGATATATTCGATATATTTGATTGGGATAAAGAAAACTTTACAAAAATAGATGAGACGGAAAATGAAGATGAAATATTGTAGTCGAGACATTCGTTATATCGATGCTCAAACTGGGGAGAAGATTTGGAGTAAGTAAAATAAAAAGAGTTATTTTTCAAAGAATATAAAAATAACTCTTTTTATTTTTATAATCTGTCTGTTCGTTTTTCTAAAGTAAATGTGATAGGAAGATTGGAAGGAGAACTATCACTTCTAAATGTTACTTTCCATTCTTTAGAACGGGCTTTAATTTCGAAATCAAGAAGATTCATCGCTCTACGTTTGTCTATTTCTAAAAACATATTATGAATTTCTGGTTCTTGGTGTAAATTAAGAGCCTTTAGTGTGACTGTTAATGTAAAAAAATTCTGCCCTTTATATACTATCTTTGATATTTTTGTTTTTTGTGTATTTAACAGTACGTAAAAACGGTCTGATGGAGTTAATTTTACAGAGTCATCAGTAATTTCATTCTCACTATTATGAAGTTCAATTAAGAAAGATGTATTATGGGAAGAATCTTTTTCACTTGTAATATGTAATTCGGTAGGAATCATGGGTATTTCATAAAATTCATTTCTTATTATATTATTGTAGTCCTCTGAAAATTTACGAACTTCTTTTGGATAAGAGTCTTCTCCTTGTGTACTCAAAAAAGTTTTATGTTGATTTGAAATTTTTTTGTTAATTTTTAAAGTGTCTTTAAAATAATAACTGGATATAGCTAAGAATAAGAAACTACAAATTAATAAAAGAATTCGATAGGGATTTTGAAAAGGAAAGAATAATAGTATACATGCAATAATCCCGATAACATAGAAAATAAAGATGAGTAGTTCTAGTTTTGTGTTAAAGGAAAAACCGTAGGTGTGAAAATATTTTATCCCAATTATAACTTGTGTTCCAAAAAGTAAAGAAATTCCAATTTGAAAAAATAATAAATTAGGCCCCTTCTTAATAACAAAAGTAATGCAAAGTAAAAGTACCCCTAAATAAATTGTTACATTTAATAATCGGTCTAATGTAAGCATGAATAGTGTCCCCTTTAATAGCATATTCCTATATAAACAATAATTTTATATAATTATAATATATCAAGAATTTAATTTAAATGTTCGAAATGTTGAGGTCCATAAATAAACTGTACAGACACAAACAACCTTACGCCCACATACACTTAATAAAGACCACTATTTTGGCGGAGGTGAAAGGTTTGAGTCTATTCGCCGCAATTGGATATATGGTTCGAGAAGTGTTTGTCTTTGTTTCTTATGTGAAGAATAATGCGTTCCCGCAGCCGTTATCATCAGATGATGAGAGAAAGTACTTAGAGTTAATGGAGCAAGGTGATGCTCAAGCGAGAAATCTTTTAATTGAACATAATTTACGGCTTGTAGCTCATATCGTTAAAAAATTTGAAAACACTGGTGAAGATGCAGAAGATTTAATTTCAATTGGTACAATTGGGCTTATTAAAGCGATCGAGAGTTATTCAGCAGGGAGGGGAACAAAGCTTGCAACGTATGCAGCACGCTGTATTGAAAATGAAATTTTGATGCATTTACGTGTACTAAAAAAAACGAAAAAAGACGTTTCACTTCATGATCCGATTGGGCAAGATAAAGAGGGGAATGAAATATCGCTTATTGATATATTAAAATCAGAGTCTGAAGATGTAATTGATATGATTCAGCTTAGTATGGAGTTAGAAAAGATTAAAGAGTATATCGATATTTTAGACGAACGAGAGAAAGAAGTTATCGTGAAGCGCTTTGGACTCGGGCTTGATAAGGAGAAGACGCAGCGGGAGATTGCTAAGGCGCTGGGTATTTCAAGAAGCTACGTATCAAGAATTGAAAAGCGCGCTTTGATGAAAATGTTCCATGAATTTATGCGAGCTGAGAAAGAGAAAAAAGCGAAAGAATAATGTACATTGCAAGTAGCCACATTTTAAATTTGGCTACTTTTCTTTTTGTAAAGATGGAAAGAAAACGAGTTGTATTAAGAAGAAATGTATGTTCACTGTTGAAAATGACGGATTCTATCTGTAATATTAGAAGGTGCTAAACAATTTAAGAACAATATCATACGTAGTTTTCTACATGTATCATGAGACAGTTCTATATGATATATGGGAATAAGAACCAATTTTACATATGATATAGAAAGAAAAGAAGGGGAAACTAAAGTCATAGACTGATAAGGAGGTTTCGCAATTTGCGACGTACATTATATCGACTTATGATCGAACTTACAAATGGTCGCTTTACTTCTTATATATTGCGTAAATTTGCACAATCTCGTTTGAGCTCTATTATTATTCCATCTTATGCGAAAGTTTTTCAAATTAATCAAGATGAGATGGAAAAGGGTTTGAAAGAATATAGAACATTGCATGAATTATTTACGCGTAGGCTAAAAGAAGGAAAGCGTAGTATTGATACAGACGCATCGAGTATCATTAGTCCTGTTGATGGTGTTTTTGCTGATCACGGTCCGATTGAGGACACAAAAACATTTGATATTAAAGGAAAGCGTTATTCAATTGTGGATATGCTAGGTAATGAAGAACGTGCAAAGCGATATGCAGGCGGTACATATATGGTAATTTATTTGAGTCCAAGTCATTATCATCGCATTCATAGTCCGCTTTCTGGTTCTGTGACTGAAAGATTTATACTCGGTAGAAAATCGTATCCGGTAAATGCAGCTGGTATGGAATACGGGAAAGAACCACTGTCAAAAAACTATCGTTCTGTTACAGAAGTGAATAGTGATGGCGAGCATATGGCGCTTGTAAAAGTAGGTGCTATGTTTGTGAATAGTATTGAGCTTTTGCATGAAAAAAGTACTGTTCAAAAAGGTGAAGAAATGGCATACTTTACATTTGGTTCAACAGTTGTATTATTGTTTGAAAAAGATATGATAGAAGTAGTGCAGGAATTGAAGAGTGGACAAGAACTTCGTCTTGGCGAAAAGATTGCTACTCGATTACCTCATAAGTAAAGAAAAGGTTTTATAACAGTAAGTAAGAGTTATGGACAAAGATGCTTAATGATGAAATCCCCTGGATGGGAGTACTTGTTTATTCGAGAGCCATCGTAGGATGGCTCTTTTTACAGGTACTGGTCGATTAGTAATGTATATATAATCAAGAAGATTTGACAAGCTTGTCCTTTAATGAGCGTCTAATAATTTCTTGTTTTATCAGTAAAATGAAGTCGGGATTTAATTTTAGTTCTTTTGCTTTATAATAAGATTCAGTGAGTAACTCAGTAGATAACTGTTCCATATGTTTTGTTTTCAAGGTGAGTCACCTCCTAATGATATAAGGATTGATTCGTTGTTGCATTTAATGTACCAAAAAAATATGACAGTCACAAACAAGAGGTTATCCACATACCTAAGTGGATAAAATGTGTATAGACTGTTAGTAAATTCCAAATTGACTGAAAGATTAATGTGGAAAATGTGTATAATTTTATCCACAGGTTGTATAGCGAAAAATGTTGTCGAAAAATTTTATGAATAATCCTCAAAGAGGTGAAAGAAATTGAAGTTATTTTTACCAAATGAATATGTGAAAAATGTATATCATGTTCAACCAGAAAATTTGAAAAAACGTGGAATTAAAGGTGTTATTACTGATTTAGATAACACTTTAATTGAATGGGATCGTCCAAATGCAACACCGCAACTTGAAGAGTGGTTTTTAAAAATGAAGGAGCACGGCATTCAAGTAACGGTCGTTTCAAATAATAATGAGCAACGTGTTAAAGACTTTGCTGATCCATTAGGTATTCCATTTATTCATAGTGCACGTAAACCGTTTGTTCGTGCATTTAAGCGTGCGATACAAGAGATGCGTTTACAACCAGAGGAAGTTGTAGTAATTGGGGATCAGTTATTAACGGATGTGCTTGGTGGAAATCGAGTAGGACTTCATACAATTTTAGTTGTACCAGTAGCACAAACGGACGGATTAGTGACGCGTTTTAATCGAAAAATCGAACGAAGAATTATGAGAAACATGAAGAAAAAAGGTTTAATTAACTGGGAGGAATAAAGTTTGACTGAAACAATGAAATGTATTGGTTGCGGTGTAGAAATTCAAACAGAAAACAAAAATGAAGTGGGGTATGCTCCTGCCTCATCTTTAGAAAAAGAGCAAGTAATTTGTCAACGTTGTTTTCGCTTGAAGCATTACAATGAAATTCAGGATGTATCATTAACAGATGATGATTTCCTACGCATTCTAAATGGCATTGGAAAATCGGATGCACTAGTAGTTAAGATTGTAGATATTTTTGATTTTAATGGTAGCTGGTTGCCTGGATTACATCGTTTCGTAGGAAATAATAAAGTATTACTTGTTGGAAATAAAGCGGATTTAATTCCTAAATCAGTAAAACATGATAAAGTAAAGCATTGGATGCGCTATAGTGCAAAGCAGCTAGGATTAAAGCCAGAAGATGTCTTTTTAATTAGTGCAGCAAAAGGGCAAGGGATTGCTGAACTAGCGGATGCTATTGAATATTATCGCGGCGGCAAAGATGTTTACGTCGTTGGATGTACAAATGTAGGGAAATCAACATTTATTAATCGTATGATTAAAGAATTTAGTGATGAGACTGAAAATGTAATTACAACATCTCATTTCCCAGGAACAACACTTGACTTAATTGATATTCCATTAGACGAAGAATCTTCTTTATATGATACACCAGGTATTATTAACCACCATCAAATGGCTCATTATGTTGGAAAACAAAGCTTAAAGCTTATTACACCAACAAAAGAAATAAAGCCGATGGTGTTCCAATTAAATGAAGAACAAACGTTATTCTTTAGTGGATTGGCACGTTTTGATTATGTAAGTGGTGGTCGTCGTGCGTTTACTTGTCACTTCTCAAATCGTTTAACAATCCATCGTACAAAGTTGGAGAAAGCAGATGAATTATATAAAAATCATGCTGGGGAATTACTGAGTCCACCAACACCAGAAGAATTAGCAAATATGCCTGCGTTAGTGAAATACGAATTTAATATTCGTGAACCAAAAACGGATGTCGTATTTTCTGGGTTAGGATGGGTTACTGTGAACGAACCAGGAGCAAAAATTGTTGCTCACGTACCAAAAGGAGTAAGTGTTTCGCTACGTAAATCTTTAATTTAATATGGAGAGGGATGTATGAAACAATTATATGGTGTAATCGGAAATCCAATTGGACATTCATTATCACCCATTATGCATAATGATGCATTTGAACACTTGAATATGGATGCCCATTATCATGCGTTTCTTGTAGAAGAAGAAGCGCTAGGGGAAGCGGTAAGAGGTTTAAAAGCAATAGGTATTTCAGGATTTAATGTAACAACTCCACACAAAGTTGCTATTATGGATTATTTGGATGAAATTGCACCGTTAGCAAGGCAAATCGGTGCAGTAAATACAGTGGTTCATAATGATGGGAAATTAATTGGCTACAATACAGATGGAATCGGTTTTGTTCGAGCATTACAGTCAATTAGCAGTGAACCACTTCAAGGGAAACGTATTTTATTACTTGGCGCTGGTGGTGCTAGTCGGGCTATTTATTTTTCCCTTGCTGATGTAGGTGTGAAAGAGATTGATGTAGCCAATCGTACAGTAGATAAGGCGAAAGAACTTATTGTTGCATGTACGGCTAACGTTAATTCTGATGCTTTATCATTAGAAAAAGCGACGAAAGAACAAGGGAATTATGATATTATCATTCAGACGACAACAATAGGTATGCATCCACACGTCGAATATACGCCGTTACAAATTTGTTCGTTAAAAGAAGGGACGATTGTATCAGATATAATTTATAATCCATTTGAAACGAAAATTTTATGTGAGGCAAAAAAGCAAGGTGCACTTATTCAAAATGGTATTGATATGTTTGTTTATCAAGGTGCACTTGCATTTGAAATGTGGACAGGACATGTGCCAAATATTGATAGAATGAAACAATTAGTAATACGAAAGCTTGGAGGCTAAAAATATATGTTAACAGGAAAACAAAAAAGATTTTTACGTGCACAAGCCCATCATTTAACACCAATTTTTCAAGTTGGAAAAGGCGGCGTAAATGAAAATATGATTAAACAAATTGCAGATACTTTAGAAGCTCGCGAATTATTTAAAGTAAGTGTGTTGCAAAATTGTGAATTTGATCGTCGCGAAGTTGCAGAAGAGCTTGCGAAAGGTGCACGCGCTGAAATTGTTCAAGTAATTGGGAGTACAATTATTTTATACAAAGAATCAAGAGAAAATAAACAAATTAAGCTTCCACGATAAAAAGACTAGCATGTGCTATTTTTATCGCTAGTGCTTAATGATGTAGAGAGCGAAACCAATTGAACTTTTATTAACAGTGAACTCTCTTCGAATCGATAGGAAGAGAGTTGCTGTTTGTAAAAGGAAGGGGGCGTTTCTTTTGAGGAAAATTGGCATCATTGGCGGTACATTTGATCCGCCTCATTATGGGCATTTGTTAATTGCAAACGAAGTATATCACGCCTTGAACTTGGAAGAAGTATGGTTCTTGCCAAACCAAATTCCACCACATAAACAAGGGCGGAATATTACAAGTGTAGAAAGTCGTTTGAAAATGTTAGAACTTGCGATTGGGGCAGAAGAACATTTTTCTATTTGTTTAGAAGAGCTGAACAGGAAGGGCCCATCTTATACGTATGACACTATGTTACAATTGACGAAGAAGCATCCGGATGTGCAATTTCACTTTATTATTGGTGGAGATATGGTTGAGTATTTACCGAAGTGGTATAACATTGAAGCGTTACTTAATCTTGTAACGTTTGTTGGTGTTGCAAGACCTGGCTATACATTGCATACGCCTTATAATATCACCACAGTGGAAATTCCAGAGCTTGCAGTTTCTTCATCTTTATTGCGTGAGAGATATAAAGAGAAGAAAACATGTAAATATTTACTTCCTGAAAAAGTACAGGTATATATCGAGAGGAATGGGTTGTATGAATCGTAAGAAGGCACTTCATATTGTCAAACAACAAATGCATGAAAAACGTTATATACACACAATTGGTGTAATGGAGACAGCGATTGAGCTTGCTAAGTTATATGGTGTAGATGAGGAAAAAGCGGAAATGGCAGCTATATTCCATGATTATGCGAAATGTAGATCGATTCCAGAGATGGAAGAGATTATTAAAAGTGAAGATTTGCCGAAAGATTTACTTTGCTATAACAAAGAGTTATGGCATGCACCTGTTGGGGCATACTTAGTAAAAAAAGAAGTAGATATTGTGGATCCTGAAATTTTGCAAGCTATTACATATCATACAAGCGGTCATGAGAACATGACGATGTTAGATAAAGTGATTTACGTAGCTGATTATATTGAGCCTGGGAGAAAGTTCCCGGGTGTGGAAGAGGCTCGTAAACTCGCGTATACGGATATAAATCAAGCTTTATTATTTGCATTAAAGCGAACAATTCAATTTTTAATGGAAAAAGATCAGGTGATTTATCCATTAACATTTCAAACATACAACGCAGTTATCAAGGAGGAATTTATTAAATGAAAGATAAAGAGTTATTAGTATTAGCAGCAAAAGCAGCTGATGATAAGAGAGCAGAAGATATGGTTGTACTAAATATGCAAGGTATTTCACCAATTGCAGATTATTTCATTATTTGTCACGGTAATTCAGATAAGCAAGTGCAAGCAATTGCACGTGAAATTAAATCGAAGGCACACGAGTTCCAAATCGACGTACAACGTATGGAAGGTTTTGACGAAGCGCGCTGGGTACTAGTTGACCTTGGGGATGTAGTAGCTCATGTATTCCATAAAGATGAGCGTGATCACTATAATCTAGAACGTTTATGGGGCGATGTGCCGCGTGAAGATCTTACAGAAGAGCTAGTCCAATGAAATACGAACAATTTGCATTGTTGTATGACGAACTGATGAATGATGTTCCTTATGATAAATGGGTGGAATTCACAGAGGAAAGTTTACAGCAAGCGGGTATGAAAGAGGCAAAGATTCTTGACGTAGCATGTGGTACTGGTAATGTAACACTTCCGCTTGTACAAAAGGGTCACGATTTAATAGGTGTCGATCTTTCAGAAGACATGTTAACAGTTGCTCAGCAAAAACTAGGGGGAGAAGGATGCTTTATTCCTTTTTACCAACAAGACATGCGAGAGCTGGATGTTCCAGGTGAGTTTGACTGTGTAACCATCTTTTGTGATTCATTAAATTATGTATTGCAAGAAGAGGGAGTGCAAGAAACATTTAGACGAGTGTTTCACCATTTACGCCAAGATGGTTTGTTTTTATTTGATGTACATTCTTTATATAAAATACATCATGTATTTCAAAATGAAACATACACAGTAAACGGAGAAGAAATATCTCTTATTTGGAATTGCTTCCCTGGTGAAGAAGAAGATAGTGTAGAGCATGATTTAACATTCTTCGTTCAAGACCTAGAAGAAAATGTGTACCATCGTTTTGACGAATGTCACGTACAACGTGCGTATCAGGTTGAAAAGTTAACGAAATGGCTTGAAGAAGCTGGATTTACAGTACTTCGTGTGACTGGCGATTTTGAGAAAATTGGAGTTACAGAACAAACAGAGCGTGTTTTCTTCACGGCGAAGAAAAATGGATAAAACAAAAGCAACCGAGAAGGTTGCTTTTGTTTTGTAGAAAAGATGCAATATTATATTTAGAAAAATAAAAAAATAAATGATGTAAATTTTAAAAGTGTTAGTTTTAGTAAAAATGTTATATGAAAAAGATGAGGGATAGGAAAAAGGATTTGACATTTCGTTGGCGTATTTATTATGTGTGTGTATTGAATTGCTGATTTACACACTTTAAATCTTCATCAAATTTCTCGTGTGTCCGTTCGATTAATTTATGAAACATATCCCCAACGTGTTCTTCTAAAATACGAATACCTTCTCCAGTAACGCCGCCCTTGACACATACCTTTTCTTGTAAAGTAGGTAAAGTAAAGATTTCTTTTTCAAGCAATTTCCCCATCCCAACGACCATTTCACTTACTAAAGTAGTTGCTTCTTCATGTGTAATATTTGTTTTATCTACAGCAGCGTTAATGAAACATTGTAATAAATAACTAAAAAAAGCAGGACCGCAGCTTGCTATATCAGATGAAATGCGCGTTATATCTTCTTTTATTACAAGGGGAGTAGAAATGTTTTTGAAAAGACGAAGTAGTTTTTGTTGCCACCCTTCAGAGCAGTTACTTCCAAATGTAAATAGCGATGCGCCAGATAATGCGCGATTTGTGATGCTTGGAATGATACGTGCAACGTGGCAAGGCACAATGGTTTCTAATTGTGATGGAGATATTGGACTTGTAATAGAAACTAAGCACCTTTCATCAGAAAAATGTTCAGCGTATTTTTGCAGGATAGGGTAAATATCTATCGGTTTTACGCAAATAAAAATAAGATGTGATTGTTCGATTGCTTCTGGGATTGTTTTGGCTATATGAACAGAAGGGTATTTTTCCTTTATATGATATGCTTTGGCAGGCGTTCGATTAATGATTGTAAGGCACGAAGGTTTGACAGCACGGGTTTCTAAAAATGCATCGATTAGTATATTCCCCATGTTTCCTGTCCCTATAATTCCTATGTTCAATGTTTCATCCCTCCTTCGTAACAGATTTCTCCTAAACAATATGAATGATGTTATAAATTTATGATTAGAGGTGTAAAATGATGTGGGATTTTCCAAAAAAGTGGTTGGGATTAGTAGCTATTATTGGAGTTTTGCTTTTTCTTGTTTTTTGGAAAACGAGTCAGCATACAGGGCAATCGCCTATTCCAATGGATGTGCAAGCGAAAGACGTGGAGAAAAAAAGTAAACTGAAAATATCGGATACAAAGGAACAGAAAAAAATAATTATAATTGATGTGAAGGGAGCGGTCAGTAAAGAAGGGGTGTATGAAATGAAGGAAGGGGATCGGGTAAAGGATGCGGTTCAAAAGGCTGGTGGTTTTTTACCAGAAGTAGATATGAAAAAAGTGAATTTGGCACAAATTGTACAAGATCAAATGATTCTTTATATTCCAAGAAAAAATGAGCCAGAGCAAGGGGTGGCTACATTTTCTAAGGAAGAGGGTAAGATTCAAATAAATACAGCCTCGAAAGAGCAAATTGAAAAAATTACAGGCATTGGCTCTCGAAAAGCAGAAAGTATTTTGAAATATCGAGAAGAACATGGTCCGTTTCAGAAAATAGAGGATTTACTAGAAATTGATGGGATTGGAGCGAAGTCCTTAGAGAAAATAAAAGATCAAATTATTATTCCGTAAAAGATTGACGAAGTTTTTCTTCTTTCGCTACACTACAAGTAGACAAAAAAGTAGGTGAAAAATATGGAACGAATTTCATGGGATCAATATTTTATGACGCAAAGCCATCTATTATCGTTACGTAGTACATGTACAAGGCTTGCGGTAGGAGCGACAATCGTTCGTGATAAACGAATTATTGCTGGTGGATATAATGGTTCAATTAAAGGTGGCGTGCATTGCATAGATGATGGTTGTTACGTGATTGATAATCATTGTGTTCGGACAATTCATGCCGAAATGAATGCTTTACTACAATGTGCAAAATTTGGTGTGAAAACAGAGGAAGCGGAAATTTACGTTACGCATTTCCCTTGTTTACAATGCTGTAAGGCGATTATTCAAAGTGGTATTACAGCAGTTTATTATGCGCAGGATTATAAAAACCATCCGTATGCCGTAGAATTATTTGAACAAGCACATGTAACGGTGAAACACGTTCCGCTAGCATATGATATTGCAGCGCTAGAGGAACAAAAGCGTCATATGGAGTTGAAAGAACTACTTACATCTTTGGAAAAAGATAATCTATCAATGGAAGAATTACAGCGTGTATTCACGAAAGCAAAAATGATGCTATAAGGAGTGAGTATAAGTTGCAGGAACAATGGGGCTATGTTGCAATCTCGTTTATAATGGGGATTGCAATCGCCTTTTCCTCGTCATTTTTATTGATGGCTTGTTGTCTCGTTTTATATGTTTTCTTCTGTTTATATCGTACTTCGCGTAAAACCTTCATTTTTTGTATGATAGCGTGTTTTAGTGGTGCTATGTACACTTTGTATGTTCAAGGACAAAATACACCTCTAGGGGAGCCCTACGAAGTTACAAGAGGGGTGATACAAAATACACCTCTTATTAATGGGGATCGCCTATCTTTTCAATTTGAGGATCAGAATAAAAATACAGTGCAGTTAAGTTACAAAATGAAATCAGCCTTGGAAAAGAAACAATTGCAACAATTATATGCGGGAGTATCCTGTGTATTCAAAGGTGAGAGAAAAGAACCGCAAACAGCCCGGAATTTTCATGGTTTTGATTACCGGGATTATTTATATAAGCAAAACATTCATTTTATATTTGATGCTACATATATTTCTGAGTGCCAAACAACCTCATTATCATTTGTACAATGGATTCTATTTTATAGGCAGCATACAATCTTTAAAGTTACAGAAATGTTTCCAGAGCAATCAGGTGCTTTTATGAATGCGTTATTATTTGGTGACCGACAACAAATGGCGTTTGAAGTTGAAGAACAGTATCAGCAATTTGGTCTTGTACATTTATTGGCGATTTCAGGATCACATATTGTATTGTTAATGGTGATCGTTTACTTTGTTTTACTGAGAAGTGGTGTGACGAAGGAGATAGTAACCGTCTATCTTCTTGTTTGTATTCCAGTGTACATGATTATAGCAGGAGCGTCACCGTCTGTTATAAGAGCTTCTATAACAGGTGTTTTATTGTTGGTTGCTTTCATTTGTTCGGTTCGCTTATCTAGTTTAGATGCCCTAAGTATAACGGCTATATGTATGCTTATATACGATCCATATCTTGTTTTTAATATTGGATTTCAGTTTTCATTTGTAGGTAGTCTTGCTTTAATTTTGTCTGCTCCGATATTACTAGGGCGTAGTAATGGAGTAATTCGAAATACTATTTACATTTCTATTATTTCGCAGCTCGTTAGTACCCCGATTTTGTTATATCATTTTGGTTATTTTTCTCCGTATAGTATTTTCCTCAATCTCATATACGTTCCGTTTTTATCCATAGTTGTATTACCGTGCAGCATTATTATTCTGGCATTTATGCCAATCATCCCATTTCTCGCAAAAGGACTTGCGAGTGTATTGTCAGTAGGTTTGATTATTTCTAATAATTTTCTAAGTTACTGTGAAAGTTTACCGTTTACCCAGCTTATTTTCGGGCGAACACCCATACTTCTTGTAGTTGTATATTGTGTGATGATTACTAGCATCTTGATAGTTTGGGAAAGAGGGGGGCCGAAAAAAATTGTGTTGATGGTCGTGAGTGTATTTCTTTTTATTAGCACGTGTCATTATGTATATCCATATTTTCGTGAGAGTGGGAGTGTTACATTTCTTGATGTTGGACAAGGTGATGCAATATTAATCCGACTTCCGTATGATAAAGGGGTTTATCTTATTGATACAGGTGGAACGCTTCAGATAAATAAAGAAGAATGGCAACGGAAAAAGCATGAATTTTCTGTTGGACACGATATTCTTGTTCCTTTTTTACAAAAGGAGGGCATAAAAACAATCGATAAATTAATCGTAACGCATGGAGATGCGGATCATATAGGTGCCGCATCGGATTTGTTATCATCTATTGTTGTAAAAGAAGTTGTATTTGGCCGAAAGGAACAAGATACATTATTAGAAAAAGTGTTAAAGAAAAAGGCATTAGAAAAAGAAGTGAAAATAAGTGTAGTGGAAGAAGGGGAGAGCTGGAGCATAAATGGAGCGGAATTTTTCGTATTAGCTCCGAAAGGAAAAGAAAAAAGTGAAAATAACTCTTCAATTGTAATATGGGCAAAATTAGGAGGGTTAACATGGCTGTTTACAGGGGATCTGGAAGAAGAAGGGGAGAAGTTGTTAGTGTCAACATATCCCGCACTGCGGGCGAATGTTTTAAAAGTCGCTCATCACGGGAGTAAAACGTCATCTACAGCCTCTTTTTTAAGACATCTACAGCCTAGTGTAGCGATTATTTCTGTAGGAGAACGGAACAGGTATGGGCACCCAGATAAGGAGATTATAGAGCGTTTTGAGAAGATGAATATTGAAATATGGCGGACGGATAAACAAGGTGCCATTTCTTATGTTTTTAAAGGGGGAAACGGAACCTTTCAAAGTAAACTCGCATATGATGAAACATATAATAGATGAAAAAGAGAAGACTGCCATGAAGTGGCAGTCTTTAAGAACCAATAAATTTAATAACAGTGGCAATAATGAAAAGTGTTGCGAAAAAACCAAATGAGACGATAAATCCTACCCCTGAATCAATAGCGTCATTGCGTTTACTTTGAACATTTTGTTCAAAATCATTCATTTAGAATCCCTCCCCAACATTCCACTTTAGTATAAAATATTGTCAGAAAAAAATCTACAATTTCCATGTGAAGAGGAACTGAGTATATTTACTACTTTCTAGCTCATTAAGTGGCGTGAGCTTTTCGTTTCCAAGCATGTTAAGAGTTGGCACTTATACTCGGATTTTTATTGTGAATAATAAAGGGAAGGTGATTACCGCACACCAATAAGAAACCCGGGGCTTATTGCGTGGCGTTTTATATAAATAAAGGGACGGGTTGTAAAGCCTGTTCCTTTGTACTTGTAAAACAAAAGCTAGGGCATTAGTATAAATGTATATTGCCAAGTTAGGGAGTAGGAAAAAATATGAGTGATATACATAAAAAAATTAAAAAGAAACAGTTTGTTCCGTTGTATTTACTATATGGAACGGAAGCGTTTTTTATAAATGAAACGATAAAGCTTATTACAACAGAAGCACTTGAAGAAGAAGATCGAGAGTTTAATGTTGTGACATACGATTTGGAAGAAGCGTATTTAGAAGATGTGGTAGAGGATGCGCGTACGCTTCCTTTTTTTGGAGAACGGAAAGTGCTATTAATAAAATCACCACTATTTTTAACTTCACAAAAAGAAAAGTTAGAGCATAATATAAAAATTTTAGAAGAATATATTGGCGAACCTTCTCCATTTTCTATTCTTGTCTTTGTTGCGCCTTATGAAAAGTTAGATGAAAGAAAAAAAATTACAAAACTATTGAAGAAAACAGCGGACGTAGTAGAAGCAAATGCGATGCAAGTGCAGGATGTTCAGAAGTGGATTGTTTCTCGGGCGGATGAGGTACATGTACATATTAATCATGCAGCGGTTAGTTTGTTGTTAGAGCTTGTGGGAAGTAATGTAACGATGTTGGCGAAGGAAATAGACAAGTTAACGTTATACGTCGGTATGGGCGGAGAGATTACACCGAAACTTGTTGCAGAGCTTGTGCCGAAATCTGTGGAGCAAAATGTGTTTGCTTTGACGGAGAAAGTGGTAAAAAAGGATATCGCAGGTGCGATGCAAATTTTGGATGGGTTATTTACGCAGCAGGAAGAACCGATTAAACTGCTTGCGTTACTAGTGAGTCAATTCCGTTTGTTGCATCAAGTAAAAGAGTTACAACAGCGTGGTTATGGACAAAATCAAATCGCGTCTCATATTGGTGTACATCCGTATCGGGTAAAGTTGGCGATGAATCAAACGAAGTTTTTCTCTTTTGAAGAATTAAAAAAAGTGATTATAGAATTAGCGGAAGCTGATTATAGTATGAAGACGGGAAAGATGGATAAGAAGCTTGTACTCGAATTTTTCTTAATGCGATTAAATCATATGTAATGATACAAAAAGTTCATGTGCGTAGTACATGAACTTTTTGTATATAAAATGTATATAAAAAAACGACCCAAATGGATCGTTTTTTAAACGCCTTACGCGTTTACTTGTTTCGCTAAGCGAGATTTTTGACGAGCTGCAGCGTTTTGGTGGATAAGACCTTTACGAGCTGCTTTATCAAGTTTTTTAGAAGCAGTTTTGAAAGCTTCTTTAGCATTTTCAAGATCGTTATTAGTAACTAAAGCTTCTACAGTTTTAACAGCAGAACGCATGTCAGATTTGATAGAAGCGTTATGTGCACGACGCTCTTCGCTAAGTTTAGCGCGTTTGATAGCAGATTTGATGTTTGCCATACTTTTCACCTCCCTGGTGCGATCGAGTGACTCGATTCTTACATAGAACAAGTGATATTCTATCAAACGGTGGAAAGAATTGCAATAGTGTATCAATGAAATTTCACGTAAAGGAAAGAATGACCTAATATAACTTTGGGAAATCTAACAATATTTACTATGAATTACGGAGGAGATACGATGAAAGAACCATTAGATTTAAGTAAATATAGTGTTAGAACTGATCTTGCTGTAGAAGCGCACCAAATGCTACAAGAACGCCAAGAAGAACAAAAAGGAATAAAGGGAGTTATTGTAAAAGAGAGAGAAGAAGATGGTATTACAATTACAAAAGTAACGATCGATGAAGTTGCATCTGAATCGATGGGTAAAAAACCTGGAAATTATGTAACGCTCGAAGTACAAGGTATACGCCAACAAGATACGGAACTTCAACAAAAAGTAGAGCGTATTTTTGCAGAAGAGTTTTCTTATTTCTTAGAAGAGGTTGGAGTTACAAAAGAAGCGAGCTGTTTAATTGTTGGTCTTGGGAATTGGAATGTAACGCCAGATGCACTCGGACCGATAGTTGTAGAAAATGTATTGGTGACGAGACATTTGTTTCAATTGCAGCCTGAAAGTGTGGAAGAAGGATTCAGACCTGTTAGTGCAATTCGGCCAGGGGTAATGGGAATCACGGGAATCGAAACAAGCGATGTTATTTATGGAATCATTGAAAAGACAAGACCAGACTTTGTCATTGCGATTGATGCATTAGCTGCCCGTTCTATTGAACGAGTAAATAGCACGATACAAATTTCTGATACAGGAATTCATCCTGGATCAGGCGTTGGGAATAAACGAAAAGAACTAAGTAAAGAAACATTAGGTATTCCTGTCATTGCAATTGGTGTTCCAACTGTTGTTGATGCTGTTTCGATTACAAGTGATACAATTGATTTTATTTTGAAACATTTTGGCCGGGAGATGAAAGAAGGAAACAAACCGTCTCGCTCTTTATTACCAGCTGGTTTTACGTTTGGAGAAAAGAAAAAACTAACAGAAGAAGATTTGCCGGATGAAAAAAGTCGGAATATGTTTTTAGGTGCTGTAGGTACGCTGGAAGAAGAAGAGAAGAGAAAATTGATTTATGAAGTGTTATCTCCTCTTGGTCATAATTTAATGGTGACTCCAAAAGAAGTAGATGCTTTTATAGAGGATATGGCAAATGTAATAGCGAGTGGTTTAAATGCGGCGCTGCATTATCAAATTGACCAAGATAATACAGGAGCATATACACATTGATGGATAGAGATTACGATAGTTGGAGTCGCTTTGCGCTTTTGTGTATATGCAGTGTAGCTTTATGTTTGCTTATGGTGATAGCGGGAGTGGCGCTTGCTAATCATGGTTTGAAAAGCATGAAAGGTAATCAGAAGCTGTCGTATGAACAAATAGCTCATATGACAGGAACAGAAGATGCGAGTGCTGAGTCAGACATTTTAGGTAGTTCGTTTTCCACTACAGAAAAACAAAAACAATTAGAAAGTTTAAGAAGTTTTAATGTTGTAGAAGGAATTGGTATGGCGATAGCAAGCGTTGCTTATGAAATAACAAAGTTTGGAACGGATATAGTTGTTGGGAAAATGAAAGAGATTTTTAGTTAAGAGTAGCAGGGAAGACGGTTGTTTTATTGGTTTGTAAGACAGCCGTTTTTTAATCCCGCTATTTGTGGACAGTAAGACTTCCACCCCAAAATTTGGCGAATGCGAGGAAGTTAGGTAGGAGATAATTGCCCGTAAAAGCCTGATTGGTGCGGGCTCATAATCAGTGGGGGATGGACAAAACCCCTACTGATTAAAGTTTCACTTTATTTGAAAAAAGTTTGTCCCTTATGGTTTGTTCGCATAAGATATAGATAGAATGATTTGTATTGTAAGCAGCACGAGTTTTCATTGAATCTTTGCTGCTCTATTGATATAATCAGTGCTAGTGTATATTGGCGAGACTATTAGGAGTTGAGAACATAGATGAATAAAGAAGAAAGAGCAAAAAGACAGTCTAAAATTCGTAATTTCTCTATCATTGCTCATATTGACCACGGAAAGTCAACGTTAGCAGACCGTATTTTAGAGAAGACAAACGCGTTAACACAACGTGAAATGAAAGCTCAATTGCTTGACTCTATGGATTTAGAGCGTGAGCGTGGTATCACAATTAAATTAAATGCAGTACAGTTAAACTATAAAGCAAAAGATGGTGAAGAGTACATTCTTCACTTAATTGATACACCAGGACACGTCGACTTTACGTATGAGGTATCTCGTAGTTTAGCGGCTTGTGAAGGCGCGATTCTTGTAGTGGATGCAGCGCAAGGTATTGAAGCACAAACGCTAGCAAACGTGTATTTAGCGCTTGATAACAATTTAGAAATTTTACCGGTTATTAATAAAATCGACTTACCAAGTGCGGACCCAGAACGTGTACGTCAAGAGGTAGAAGATGTAATTGGTTTAGATGCATCAGAAGCAGTACTTGCTTCAGCGAAAGCTGGGATTGGTATTGAAGAAATCTTAGAACAAATTGTTGAAAGAGTACCAGCTCCAACAGGTGATTCAGAAGAGCCGTTACAATGTATGATTTTCGACTCTTTATATGATCCGTACCGCGGTGTAATTGCTTATATCCGTGTTGTAAATGGAACGGTAAAAGTTGGCGATAAAGTACGTATGATGGCTACTGGAAAAGAATTTGAAGTAACAGAAGTAGGTGTATTCACGCCGAAAACAACGCAACGTGACGAGTTAACTGTAGGGGATGTAGGTTTCTTAGCAGCGTCTATTAAAAATGTAGGGGACACACGTGTTGGTGATACAATTACACACGCGAAACGTCCAGCGGAAGAGCCGTTACCAGGTTATCGTAAACTAAACCCGATGGTATTCTGTGGTCTGTACCCGATTGATTCTGCTCGTTATAACGATTTACGTGATGCGTTAGAAAAATTAGAGTTAAACGATTCTGCTCTTGAGTTTGAACCAGAAACATCTCAAGCGCTAGGGTTTGGTTTCCGATGTGGTTTCTTAGGACTTCTTCACATGGAAATCATTCAAGAACGTATTGAACGTGAATTTAAGATTGACTTAATTACAACAGCGCCAAGCGTTATTTATAAAGTTTATTTAACGAGCGGTGAAGATATGATTGTTGATAACCCATCTAATATGCCTGATCCACAGTCTATCGATCGTGTAGAAGAGCCATTTGTTAAAGCGGCGATTATGGTTCCAAATGACTATGTTGGAGCTGTAATGGAAATTTGCCAAGGTAAACGCGGAACGTTTATTGACATGCAATATTTAGATGAAACACGTGTTACATTGACATATGAAATCCCATTATCAGAAATCGTATATGACTTCTTTGATCAGTTGAAATCAAATACGAAAGGATATGCGTCATTTGATTATGAGTTAATCGGTTATAAACCGTCTAAACTTGTGAAAATGGATATTCTTTTAAATTCTGAGCAAGTCGATGCGTTATCATTCATTGTACACCGTGATTCAGCGTATGACCGTGGTAAAGTAATCGTAGAAAAATTAAAAGAATTAATTCCAAGACAACAGTTCGAAGTGCCAATTCAGGCGACTATCGGAAACAAAGTTGTAGCTCGTTCTACGATTAAAGCGATGCGTAAAAACGTACTTGCAAAATGTTACGGTGGTGACATTTCTCGTAAACGTAAACTTCTTGATAAACAAAAAGAAGGTAAAAAACGTATGAAGTCCGTTGGTTCTGTAGAAGTACCGCAAGAAGCGTTCATGGCTGTACTAAAAATGGATGACAACTAATAATTAATTGTTATTTCGTGCGTATTGAGATAAAAAAGAAGTCGTTTATGCGGCTTCTTTTTTATGTATCATTACTTTTTAGACATCCTAGCATCTCTCATTTACAATAGTGAGAGAGCTTTTTAGTTCATATAAAGTTAGGAGATTGTGAATGTCTGAAAATATTCGAAAAGAAATTCAAGAGAAAATACAAAATGGCAACTTTAATTGTGAAAAGGAATTGACCCTTTCTATTATTAGTGGGAAGTGGAAAGTTGTGATACTGTGGCATCTTGGTGTGGAAGGGCCTCATCGTTTTAGTGAATTACAACGTTTATTCCCAAGCATTTCTCATAAAGTTTTGTCGAATCAATTAAAAGAGTTGATGGAAGATGGGATTGTTGATCGAACAGTATACCCAGAAATTCCTCCACGAGTGGAGTATTATATGACGGAATTAGGTATGTCTCTTTTACCGATCGTTGAAATGATGTATGATTGGGGAAAAATGCGAATGGAACAAATCCGTAATATGTTAGAGAAGTGAAGAATCCTCCGGAGTGCGGAGGTTTTCTTTTTAGAAAGGTAGGAGTTAGATTTGGTACAAGCTGCATATATTCATATTCCATTTTGTCAGCATATTTGTCACTATTGTGATTTTAATAAAGTGTATATTGAACGCCAACCAGTCGATCAATATTTACAGTATTTAGAGAAAGAAATAATAAACACGGTTCACAAAGTACCGTTTGATAGTATAAAAACGATTTTTGTTGGTGGAGGAACTCCGACTGCATTAAATATGGAACAGACAAAAAAACTACTCGATATTATTAACCGTCGTTTACGTCCGTTTGCTCCGAATTGTGAATTAACATTTGAAGCGAATCCAGGTGATTTACCGAAAGAAAAGTTGAATGTATTGCTAGAAGGTGGAGTTAACCGAATTAGTTTTGGTGTGCAAACATTTCGTGATGAACTACTTGAAAAGATTGGACGTAAGCACACGAGAGAGGATGCATTCATAGCGATTCGAGAAGCACAGGAAGTTGGTTTTACGAATATTAATATCGATTTAATTTATGCTTTGCCAGGACAGACGATTGAAGATGTAAAAGAGACGTTAGATATTGCGTTCACACTTGGTGTGCAGCACTTTTCAGCATATTCATTAATTGTGGAACCGAAAACTGTATTTTATAACTTAATGAATAAAGGGAAATTAAGACTTCCAGGCGAAGACCATGAAGCAAAAATGTATGAAATGGTAATGGATGAAATGGCGAAACATGGTTATAACCAGTATGAAATTAGTAATTTCTCAAAAGGTGATAATGAAAGTAGACATAATCTCACATACTGGAATAATGAAGAGTATTATGGATTTGGAGCTGGAGCACATAGTTATGTAAATGGGGAACGTATTCAAAATGTAGGGCCGCTCAAGCAATATTTCAATAAAATTGATGAAACAGGATTTCCATATTTAGATGTTCACGAAGTGACAGAGAAAGAAAAAATGGAAGAAGAGTTGTTCTTAGGGCTTCGAAAAACAAAAGGTGTGTCTAAAATAGCGTTTCAGCAGAAATTTAATGTAGAGATGGGTCAAGTTTTTGCGAAACAGTTACAAAGTAACCAAGAACGAGGATTGCTTGAAGAGAGTGAGGGATATGTTCGTTTAACACGAAAAGGAAAATTATTAGGGAATGAAGTATTCCAGTCATTTTTGATTGACTAATTAAAAGTTCCATAAACGTGAAAAAGTTTCATTATTTCGTGACGTTTCCGTTGACAATTGAACGTCAATTTTGGTAAGTTATTAATAGATTTAGCACTCGAAGACAAAGAGTGCTAACAGAGGTGATGATGAGATGCTTACGGAACGTCAGCTCTTAATTTTACAAACAATTATTGATGACTTTATTGGATCAGCGCAGCCCGTCGGGTCTAGAACGTTGGCTAAAAAAGAAGAAATTACATTTAGTTCAGCTACTATTAGAAATGAAATGGCTGATTTAGAAGAATTAGGTTTTATTGAAAAAACACATAGTTCTTCTGGACGTGTACCTTCTGAGAAAGGATACCGATTTTATGTAGATCATCTTTTGGCGCCGCAAAATTTACCGAACGATGAGATTGTACGAATTAAAGATTTATTTGCTGAAAGAATTTTTGAAGCAGAAAAAATTGCGCAGCAATCTGCTCAAATTTTATCAGAGCTTACGAACTATACGGCCATTGTTCTTGGACCGAAGTTAAGCACAAATAAACTTAGAAATGTGCAAATTGTGCCGCTTGATCGTCAAACTGCAGTCGCTATTATTGTAACGGATACAGGGCATGTACAAAGCAAAACGATTACCGTTCCGGAATCTGTTGATTTATCAGATTTAGAAAAAATGGTTAATGTTTTAAATGAAAAGCTATCTGGCGTACCGATGGCAGAACTTCATAATAAAATCTTTAAAGAGATTGTTACAGTTTTACGTGGGTATGTTCATAATTACGATAGTGCAATAAAAATATTAGATGGTACATTTCAAGTTCCGTTATTGGAAAAGATATACTTTGGAGGGAAGGCAAATATGCTTTCGCAACCAGAGTTTCATGACATTCAAAAAGTCAGATCTTTACTTACCATGATTGATAATGAAGCCGAGTTTTATGATATTTTGCGTCATAAGCAAGTCGGTATTCAAGTGAAAATTGGTAGGGAAAACTCTTCGATGGCTATGGAGGACTGTAGTTTAATCTCTGCAACATATTCGATTGGAGAAGAACAGCTTGGAACGATTGCGATTTTAGGTCCAACGAGAATGCAATATTCTCGAGTAATTAGTTTATTGCAATTATTTACAAGACAATTTACAGATGGACTTAAAAAATAAAAAAGAATATACTCGCTCAAGTGATGAACAATACATCACTGTGTGTAATATATAATTATGCTTAGGTAATCATGCTATGCATGATGCCTAATACCTTTTAAGGAGGTGAAAATTGTGGAAGAGCGTAACGAACAAGTTGTAGAAGAAGTGAAAGAAGAAGTAAAAGAAGCACAAGTTGAAGAAGTCGTAACATCTGAAAACAGCGAAGAAACTGTTGAAGAAAAAAGTGAGGCGGCTCTTTTACAAGAAAAAGTAGATGAATTGCAAGCGAAACTGACGGAAACGGAAGGTCGTATGCTACGTCTACAAGCTGATTTTGAAAATCATAAGCGCCATGTTCAAATGGATAAACAGGCTGCTGAAAAATATAGAGCACAAAGTCTTGTTTCGGATATCTTGCCAGCTCTTGATAACTTTGAAAGAGCGATGCAAGTGGAAGCAACTGACGAGCAAATGAAGTCTCTATTACAAGGGATGGAAATGGTATATCGTCAATTGTTAGAAGCGATGGCAAAAGAAGGTGTGGAAGCGATTGAAGCTGTTGGTAAACAGTTTAATCCTCATGAACACCAAGCTGTTATGCAAATAGAAGACAGCGAATTTGAATCAAACGTGGTTGTGGAAGAATTCCAAAAAGGTTATAAACTAAAAGACCGTGTGATTCGCCCATCAATGGTAAAAGTAAATCAATAATTTACATAAAAGTAGGAGGATTCGCCATGAGTAAAATTATCGGTATTGACTTAGGTACAACAAACTCTTGTGTAGCTGTTATGGAAGGTGGAGAACCAAAGGTTATCCCAAATCCAGAAGGAAATCGTACAACGCCTTCTGTTGTAGCATTTAAAAATGAAGAGCGTCAAGTTGGGGAAGTTGCAAAGCGTCAAGCAATTACTAACCCAAATACAATCATGTCTATTAAACGTCATATGGGTACAGACTACAAAGTAGAAATTGAAGGTAAAGAATATACACCTCAAGAAATTTCTGCAATCATTTTACAAAACTTAAAGGCTTCTGCTGAAGCGTACTTAGGTGAAACAGTAACGAAAGCTGTTATTACAGTACCTGCATACTTCAACGATGCAGAGCGCCAAGCAACGAAAGATGCTGGTCGTATCGCTGGTTTAGAAGTTGAGCGTATCATTAACGAACCAACAGCAGCAGCACTTGCTTACGGTTTAGAAAAACAAGATGAAGAGCAAAAAATCTTAGTATATGATTTAGGTGGAGGTACATTTGACGTATCTATCCTTGAGTTAGCAGACGGAACATTTGAAGTTATTTCAACTGCTGGTGACAATCGTCTTGGTGGAGATGACTTTGACCAAGTTATCATCGATTACTTAGTAGCTGAATTCAAAAAAGAAAACAACATTGATTTAAGCCAAGATAAAATGGCACTTCAACGTTTGAAAGATGCAGCTGAAAAAGCGAAAAAAGATCTTTCAGGTGTAACACAAACACAAATTTCATTACCATTCATTAGTGCTGGAGCTGCCGGTCCATTACACTTAGAATTAACATTAACAAGAGCGAAATTCGAAGAGCTTTCAGCAAACCTTGTTGAAAGAACATTAGAGCCAACTCGTCGTGCGTTAAAAGATGCTGGTCTATCTGCAAGTGAATTAGATCGTGTTATCCTTGTTGGTGGTTCTACTCGTATCCCAGCTGTACAAGAAGCTATTAAACGTGAAACTGGTAAAGAGCCATATAAAGGTGTAAATCCTGATGAAGTTGTAGCATTAGGTGCTGCAGTTCAAGGTGGCGTACTTACTGGTGATGTAGAAGGCGTTCTATTATTAGACGTAACTCCACTTTCTTTAGGTATTGAAACTATGGGTGGTGTGTTCACGAAATTAATCGAACGTAACACTACAATTCCAACAAGTAAGTCACAAGTATTCTCAACAGCTGCTGATAACCAACCAGCTGTAGACATTCATGTACTACAAGGTGAGCGTCCAATGTCAGCTGACAACAAAACGTTAGGTCGTTTCCAATTAACAGATATCCCACCAGCGCCACGTGGTATTCCACAAATCGAAGTAACATTCGATATTGATGCGAACGGAATCGTTAACGTACGTGCAAAAGACTTAGGAACAAGCAAAGAACAAGCTATTACAATCCAATCTTCTTCAGGTCTTTCTGATGAAGAAGTAGATCGTATGGTAAAAGAAGCAGAAGCAAATGCGGATGCTGACCAAAAACGTAAGGAAGAAGTTGAACTTCGTAACGAAGCTGACCAACTTGTATTCCAAACAGATAAAGTTGTAAAAGATTTAGAAGGTAAAGTAGATGCAGCTGAGGTTGCAAAAGCAACAGAAGCGAAAGATGCATTACAAGCGGCAATCGAGAAAAACGATCTTGATGAAATCCGTGCGAAAAAAGACGCTTTACAAGAAATCGTACAACAATTAACTATTAAATTATACGAGCAAGCTCAATCAGCTGCAGGGCAAGCAGAAGGTGCGCAAGGTGCACAAGACGCTGGTGCGAAAAAAGACAATGTAGTTGATGCTGACTTTGAAGAAGTAAAAGAAGACAAGTAATTCAAGTACAAAGATAATAAGTAAGGTGACAAAAAGTCAAAGTCAAGCGTGCCTTGGCTTTGGCTTTTTTCACGAATGAGGAGAAATGTGTGAGGATCTTAAGTTTTTACTTTGCATATTGTAAGTGAGGAAACTTTGTTGCAAAGCACTTTCTTTCGGTGTTAAAATTACGTTTATGTGAAAGATTCGGGGGTTGCAAATTTATGAGTAAACGAGACTATTATGAAGTACTTGGACTTAGCAAGGGTGCTTCAAAAGATGAAATTAAAAAAGCGTATCGTCGTTTGGCAAAAAAATATCATCCAGACATAAGTAAAGAAGAAAATGCAATTGAAAAATTTAAAGAAGTACAAGAAGCATACGAAGTATTAAGCGATGATCAAAAACGTGCGCAGTACGATCAATTTGGTCATGCTGGTGCAGAGCAAGGTTTCGGTGGCTTTGGCGGCGGAGACTTCGGCGGTGGATTCGGTTTTGAAGATATTTTTAGTTCATTCTTTGGCGGCGGCGGTGGCGGCAGACGTCGTGATCCAAATGCTCCGCGCCAAGGTGCTGACTTACAATATCAAGTCACTTTAGATTTTGAAGAAGCTATTTTTGGTAAAGAACTAAACGTTGAAATTCCAGTGGAAGATCCTTGTGATACTTGTAAGGGTAGCGGGGCGAAACCAGGAACTTCAAAAGAAACATGTAAACATTGTTCAGGATCAGGTCAAGTAAGTGTAGAACAAAACACACCGTTTGGTCGTATCGTAAATCGTCAAACTTGTAGTCATTGTTCAGGAACTGGGCAAATTATTAAAGAAAAATGTACGACATGTCACGGTTCTGGTAAAGTTCGTAAACGTAAAAAAATCAACGTTAAAATTCCAGCGGGTATTGATAATGGTCAACAAATTCGTGTATCTGGAAAAGGTGAAGCGGGTGTAAATGGCGGACCAGCAGGAGACTTATATGTTGTCGTTCACGTAAGAAATCATGAATTCTTCGAGCGTGATGGCGATCATATCATTTGTGAAATGCCATTAACATTTGCACAAATGGCACTTGGTGCTGAAGTGGAAGTTCCAACTGTTCATGGTAAAGTGAAGCTAAAAATTCCAGCAGGAACACAAACAGGAACGGAATTCCGCTTAAAAGGAAAAGGTGCTCCGAACGTACGCGGATATGGTCAAGGAGATCAATATGTAGTCGTACGTGTTGTTGTACCGACGAAATTAACTTCACATCAAAAAGATTTATTACGTGAATTTGCGGGGCAAGAAGAGCAGGACGATAGTTTATTCGGGAAGCTTAAACGTGCTTTCAAAGGGGAATAATGGAAATGAAAAATGGAGTTGGTAACTTGTGAAATGGTCAGAAATTAGTATTCATACAACAGAAGAAGCAGTAGAAGCTGTCTCTCATATTTTACATCAAGCTGGTGCAAGCGGAGTTGTGATTGAGGATCCAGCAGAGTTGACGAAAGAGCGCGAGCAACAATATGGTGAAATTTATGCATTGAATCCAGATGAATATCCAACTGAAGGTGTATTAGTAAAAGCATATTTCCCGCAAACGGATTCTTTACATGAAACGATTGCAGGTATAAAATCATCTATTGATGTGCTTCCATCTTACGACATTGAAATTGGTACTGGAAATATTACCATTAACGAAGTCAATGAAGAAGATTGGGCAACTGCTTGGAAAAAATATTACCATCCAGTACAAATTTCTGATATATTCACAATCGTGCCGACGTGGGAAGAGTATACACCATCTTCTCCGAATGAAAAAATCATTGAATTAGACCCAGGTATGGCGTTTGGTACAGGAACCCACCCAACAACAACGATGTGTATTCGGGCGTTAGAAAAAACTGTTACAAAGGGCGATACAGTAATTGATGTAGGAACAGGTTCTGGTGTGCTTAGTATTGCAGCGGCAAAATTAGGTGCTTCCTCTGTTCAAGCATATGATTTAGATCCAGTTGCAGTGGAAAGTGCGGAAATGAATGTACGTTTAAATAAAACAGATGACATTGTGTCTGTTGGACAAAATAGCCTTTTAGAAGGTATTGAAGGTCCAGTTGATTTAATCGTAGCAAATTTATTAGCAGAAATTATTCTTCTATTCCCTGAAGATGCAGCACGAGTTGTGAAACCAGGTGGATTATTTATTACATCTGGCATCATTGCTGCGAAAGAAAAAGTGATTTCTGAAGCGTTAGAAAAAGCTGGATTTACAATTGAAGAAGTGTTACGAATGGAAGATTGGGTAGCGATTATTGCAAGAAATGCGTAATATAGATTTTAGTCTATAATGGAAAGGGGAGTTTCTCGCTATATAGGTGAGAGACTTGCCGTTTGTTATATGAAAATGATAACGTTTCGTTCCTTTCGTAAGTGTTGACTTACGAAAGGAACGAAACTCTACTAAGGTGATTATATGCAACGTTATTTTGTAAAAGAGAAATATGTAAATGAGACAAGTATTCGCATTGTAGGTGATGACGTACATCATATCGCAAGAGTGATGCGTATGTCAGTTGGTGATCACATTTATTGCTGTGTAAACGGAAAAACAGCAGTATGTTCAATTGCTGAAATTACCGGTGAATTTGTTGAGGCAGCTATTGTAGAATGGGTAGAGGTATCGAGTGAACTTCCTGTTTTCGTGACGATTGCAAGTGGACTGCCGAAAGGAGACAAGCTAGAGTTAATTTTTCAAAAAGGAACTGAGCTTGGGGCAGCTGCATTTTTACCATTTCAAGCATCCCGCTCGATTGTAAAATGGGATGCCAAAAAAGCTGATAAAAAAGTTGAACGTTTAAGAAAAATTGTGAAAGAAGCTGCGGAACAATCGCATAGAAGTGAAATTCCAGAAGTGCATACTCCTGCATCATTTAAGCAATTGCTTTCAATGAGTGGTGAGTATGATGTTTGTCTTGTTGCGTACGAAGAGGAAGCGAAACAAGGCGAGAAATCTAATTTTGCGAAAACTTTAACGACAATGAAATCAGGTCAAAAGCTATTGATTGTATTTGGCCCAGAAGGTGGCTTAGCTAAGGAAGAGATTACAGCGCTTTGTGAACATAAATTTGTACCATGTAGTTTAGGACCAAGGATTTTAAGAACGGAAACGGCACCGCTTTATGCGTTAAGTGCTGCTTCTTATCATTTTGAATTGATGGGGTGATAATCAATGTCAACTGTTGCGTTCCACACGTTAGGTTGTAAAGTGAACCACTATGAAACAGAGGCTATTTGGCAATTGTTTAAACAGGGTGGTTATGAAAGAACTGAATATGAAAAGAAAGCTGATGTATATGTTATTAATACATGTACAGTAACGAATACTGGAGATAAAAAAAGCCGTCAAGTCATCAGACGTGCTGTGCGTCAAAATCCAGATGCAGTTATATGTGTAACAGGATGTTATGCACAAACATCTCCAGCTGAAATTATGGCGATTCCAGGTGTAGATATTGTAGTTGGTACACAGGATCGTGAAAAGATGTTAGGATACATCGAAAAATTCCGTAAAGAGCGTCAACCAATTAATGCTGTACGTAACATTATGAAAACACGTGTATACGAAGAGCTTGATGTGCCGTATTTCACGGATCGTACACGTGCTTCATTAAAAATACAAGAGGGTTGTAATAACTTCTGTACGTTCTGTATCATTCCTTGGGCGCGTGGTTTAATGCGCTCTCGTGATGGAAAAGAAGTTATTAAACAAGCGCAGCAATTAGTAGATGCGGGTTATAAAGAAATCGTATTAACTGGTATTCATACAGGTGGATACGGTGAAGATATAAAAGATTATAACTTAGCTGGATTACTTCGTGATATGGAAGCAGAAGTAAATGGATTAAAACGCCTTCGTATTTCTTCTATTGAAGCGAGTCAAATTTCAGACGAAGTGATTGAAGTGTTAGATAAATCTGAAGTAGTTGTACGTCACTTGCACATTCCGTTGCAATCGGGATCTAATACGGTATTAAAACGTATGCGTCGTAAGTATACGATGGAATTTTTCCAAGAGCGTTTAGATCGTTTGAAAGAAGCGCTACCGGGTCTTGCAATTACATCAGATGTAATTGTTGGTTTCCCTGGAGAAACAGAAGAAGAGTTTATGGAAACGTACAATTTCATTAAAGAGAATCGCTTCTCTGAGTTACACGTATTCCCTTACTCAAAACGCACGGGAACACCTGCAGCACGTATGGAAGATCAAGTTCCTGAAGATGTGAAAAACGATCGTGTTCACCGTTTAATTGAACTATCTAATCAATTAGCAAAAGAGTATGCTTCAGAGTTTGAAGGCGAAGTGCTTGAAATTATTCCGGAAGAGCAATTTAAAGAGGGCGACTGTGAAGGGGTATATGTAGGTTATACAGATAACTACTTGAAAATTATATTCGAGGGATCTGAAGAATTAATCGGTAAACTAGTGAAAGTAAAAATTACGAAAGCTGGTTATCCATATAACGAAGGACAATTTGTTCGCATTCTTGAAGATGATGGAAAAAAAGAATCAGCAAGTGCATAAAAAAGCATGCAAACGGAAACAGTTTGCATGCTTTCTTTTTTCGTGGAGAAGTTAAGTATGAGACGGTTGCATTACATGAGTAGTTGTTTAGTACTTCCTTGAAAATATGTTTATTTTCACAGGAAAAGGATAAGAGTTATCTGCATAGCTTTTAAAAAGGAAGGGTATCTATTCGTCTTTTATTCCGCCAAATAGTTGACCTGAAGTGATAAAATGTATTATAATTGTAAAAGACATGCTGAAGAAGTGTTTCTTTTTGCATGCTGGAGTAGTATGTAAGTGTGATGTTTCGGAGGGAGGGAAAGAGAATGTCAAAAACAGTCGTTCGTAAAAACGAGTCTTTGGAGGATGCACTTCGCCGTTTTAAAAGATCGGTTTCTAAAACTGGTACACTTGCTGAAGCAAGAAAGCGCGAGTTTTATGAAAAACCAAGTGTAAAACGTAAGAAGAAATCTGAAGCGGCAAGAAAGCGTAAATTCTAAGAGAGGGTGTAAGTTATGAGTCTTCTCGGTCGTTTAAACGATGATATGAAACAAGCGATGAAGAATAAACAAAAAGAAAAATTAACCGTCATTCGTATGGTTAAGGCTGCTTTACAAAATGAAGGTATCAAACTACAACATACTCTTACTGAAGAAGAGGAATTAACGGTTTTAGCTCGTGAAGTAAAACAGCATAAGGACTCCCTCCTTGAATTTAAAAAAGCTGGTCGTGAAGACCTTGTTAATAAACTGCAAAGTGAAATTCAGATTTTAAGCGCATATTTGCCAGAGCAATTAACGGAAAAAGAACTAGTTGATGTAATCAAGCAAGTTATTTCCGAGGTTGGTGCAACGTCTAAAGCAGATATGGGTAAAGTGATGACTGCTGTTATGCCGAAAGTAAAAGGTAAAACAGATGGCTCACTTGTGAATAAGCTGGTTAGCCAGCTACTAGCATAAAAAAACGTCTCATTTCGTATGAGACGTTTTTTTATGCTTTTTTTTTTCAGTTTGGACGTGATATTACAAGTTCTTTTTTCATACATATGGGATGAGAGGGGGTCTTTTGAGATGAAGAAATTAGAACAAATGAAGAATTGGTTAACGAAGCAAATAGACCTGCCAGTGGATGTGCTAATGGATCTACCTCGGATTACGCTTGTTGGGCAAGTGCATATCTATATTGAAAATCATCGAGGGTTATTAGTGTTTTCAGATAAAGAAGTAAGACTGTTGCTAAAGCATGGTCAATTGTTAATTAAAGGTCAATCCTTTGTTATTAAAACAATCCTTCCGGAAGAACTTTTACTGGAAGGGATAATTGAGCAAGTGACGTTTTTAAAAAACGAAAAGAAAGAGGAATGAGGGAAACTTCCGTTTGTGAAGTTTTTCTTCTTTATTCTAGTAATTCGACCTTATTATTCAGTTTATCCCGTTATTTGCGGGGGAACTCTTTATTTCATTTTCGTACGAGCTATTTTGCTAATTAAAGTGAAAAGTAGTGTATCTACTTTTGGGAAGGTAGTGAAGGTAGTAGATGAAAAATAAATGGTTTATAAAGTGGCTTGGGTATGTAAAAGTGCGAATTGAAGGTAGGGGTGCGGAACGATTCGTTAATGAATGTGTACGTAGAAAATTATTAGTTTGGGATGTTAAAAAGATTGCTGATGAAACATTAGTGTTTTGTATGTTGTTACGCGATGTGAAAAAAATAAAGCCGATTTATAGAAAAAATGAGTGTAAACTATATTTTATTGGACGTTACGGTTTTCCTTTTTGGAATAAGCGTTTAATTAAAAATAGTGGATTTTTAATTGGTTTTTTAATTTTCTTTTTTGGCATGATTGCATTGTCAAATATGGTTTGGAAAATTGAAATTACAGGGGCAAAACCTGAAACAGAATATATATTGATGAAAGAATTGGACAAAATGGGTATTAAAAAAGGGAAATTACAGTTCCAAATGCCTAGTGTAGAAGATGTGCAACGTCATTTGACAGATAATATTAATGCGATTACTTGGGCGGGATTAGAAGTAAGAGGGACGACGTACCATTTTAAAATTGTTGAAAAAAATGAACCAAAAAAAGAAAAGGAACAACAACCGCAAAATTTAGTGGCAAAAAAAGAAGCGATTGTTACCAAAACGTTTGTTGAAGTTGGGAAACCGGTGGTTATGAAAAATGACCATGTAGAAAAGGGGCAGCTTCTCGTATCGGGAATATATGGTAATGAGAAGAGTCCGACGATTGTTTCGGCGAAAGGTATTGTATATGGAGAAACGTGGTACACATCTGAGGTGAATGTCCCGCTAAAAACACAATTTCAAGTGTATACTGGTAATGTATATAATGAACATTTTCTTAAATTCGGGAATGTGAAAATAAAAATATGGGGATTTCAACATGATAAGTATAAACGCTCTCGTACTGAAAGTGTAAAACACGATGTGAAATTATTTGGTTTTACATTACCGATTGCATACGAAAAAGATATTGTGCGGGAAGAGGAAGAAGCGAATCGGGAATATACAGAAAAACAGGCAATGAAAGTAGCGAAAGAGATGGCCGAAAAAGAACTAAAGAAAAAATTGGATGAACATGCTATGATTGTAAGTGATAAGATTTTGAGTAAAGAGGTTGAGGCAGAGCAACTAAAAGTCAGATTGCATTATACTGTGATCGAAAATATTGTAGCACCACAACCGATATCTGAATCCGATATTCAAGGAGACTGAGTAATGGCAGAACAATTAGTAGAAATGAACCAGCAATTGGAAAATACTAACGAAGCAATCGCTCTTTTTGGAGTAAACGATGCTCATTTAAAAGTAATTGAACAAGAACTTAATGTATCGATTGTAACTAGAGGAGAAACTGTTCATGTGTCTGGGGCAGTTGAAACCGTGACACTCGTAGAAAAAATCTTACAGCAATTACTTGTTGTTATTCGGAAAAGTGTATCAATTACAGAAAGAGATGTTGCGTATGCAATTCAGCTCGCACAACAAGGAAAAATTGCTCAATTTGAAGAGTTATATGAAGAAGAAATTTTTAAAACTGCAAAAGGTAAATCTATTCGTGTAAAAACAATGGGACAAAGACGATATATTCATGCAATGAAGAAGAATGATATTGTATTTGGGGTAGGACCTGCTGGGACTGGGAAAACGTACTTAGCTGTAGTAATGGCTGTGAGAGCTTTAAAGCAAGGATATGTAAAGAAGATTATTTTAACAAGACCTGCTGTAGAAGCTGGAGAGAGCTTAGGTTTTTTACCAGGGGATTTAAAAGAGAAGGTAGATCCGTATTTACGTCCATTGTATGATGCACTGCACGATATTCTTGGACAAGAATATACGCAACGTATGATGGAGCGAGGGGTAATTGAAATCGCGCCTCTTGCTTATATGAGGGGGCGTACGCTTGATGATTCATTTGTTATTTTAGATGAAGCGCAGAATACAACTGGTGCCCAAATAAAAATGTTTTTAACAAGATTAGGTTTTAGTTCTAAAATGGTTATAACAGGGGATCCTTCGCAGGTAGATTTGCCAAAAGGAGTAAAATCAGGTCTTTCTATTGCTGCAAATGTTTTATCTAGTGTATCGGGACTTTCGTTCATTACATTAGAACAGAGCGACGTTGTAAGACATCCGTTAGTGCAACGTATTATTGAGGCATATGATAAAATGGAATGATCCTATTTGTCAGGATCATTTCTTTTTGTATGATAAGGTTGGCGAACGGCAATTTTTTTACTATCATGAAAGAAGAAGAACATAAGCGATAAATGACGTGTTATCCTAAAAGCGTCGCTAGCTAGAAGAAATGAAAGCTTTAAATAGTTTCACTTTATTTCTGGAGAGGAGAAGGTATTGAAATCATGTCAAAATCTCAAGAAATTTCTAAGTGGTTTCGTAATAAACAACATTCGAAAAAACTAAGTTGGATTTCTTACGTTGTATTAGGAGCGGTGCTGTTTTTTGCCCTTATGAATAATGTAAAACCAGAGCAATTAGATGTTGAAATATATTCTATTGCGAAAAAGACAATCCACTCTCCTATAAAAATAGAAGACAAAGTTACAACGGAAAAAAAGAAAAAAGAAGCCGCTACAAAAGTTGAAGATCAATATACATATAAAAGTGAGTATAAACAAAATAAAGTGGATATTGTGAATGATGTCTTTGCTAAAGTAGATGAAGTGGTACAAGAGATTAAAGCTGTTGGACCGGATGAGCAAAAAAAGATTACTGATGCTGAGAAAGTGGACAAGTTGAAAAAGAAATTACCTGCCGAATTAACGAAAGAATTATCTGATTCAAACTTACTAAACTTGATTAATGCAGATCCGAACCAATTGGTATTAGCAAAAGATGCAGCAGTTACAGCTATTAATAGTATCATGACTGAGCATATTAAAATGGACGAATTGAAGGATGCGAAGGAACGATATGTAAGTGAGATGGATAGTGTTAATGTTGATAATGGTTTAAAGGAATCTATTAAGGCGTTAGGGAGATATGCAATTACTGCGAACTATTTTTATGATCCGACCTTAACAAAAGAGAAGAGAAAAGCAGAGGAAGATTTAGTTCCACCTGTTTATATTCTTCAAGGGCAAGTCCTTGTGAGGGAAGGTGAAACGATTTCAAGTGATATGTACAATCAGTTGAAATTAGTCGGTTTGTTAGAAAAAGGGAATAGTTTTCAACCTTATGTTGGATTGATGGTGCTCATTGGTGTGCTACTGTACTTTATGCATAAGCAATTTGAAGTGTTTTTACAGCGGAAAAGGGAAGATAGACCGTATATTTTAGCGTACATTACTATTTTGTCTATCACGATTGTTTTAATGAAAATCATTAGCTTGTTTCAAAAGCTTGAATATGCAGGAATCGCGTATGTTGTTCCAGTTGCAATGGGAACAATACTTGTAAAACTGATGATTGGTGATCGATTTGTCTTTTTAACAAGCATGATTTTTTCTGTATGCGGAAGCATTATGTTTAATGAGGGAGTAACGAGCACACTGAATTATAGTGTAGGAATCTATGTTTTATTAAGTTCATTATCAGTTAGTATTTTCTTGAGAGAAAAAAATCGTCGTACGATGATTTTACAAGCGGGTATACTCGTTTCTGTATTAAATGTAGTCGTATTGGCAGCGTTATTATTGTTACGTAATGGGAATTTTTCACCTCTTGAAATTGGTACGCAATTATTAATGGCTTCTGTTTCGGGCATTATCTCTTCGGTTCTAGCTATGGGGATTTTACCATATTTAGAGAGTGGACTTGGCATTGTATCAAGCATGAAGCTTATGGAACTATCAAGTCCAAATCATCCGCTTTTGCGTAAAATTTTGCTAGAAGCGCCAGGGACATATCACCATAGTGTAATGGTTGCGAATCTTTCTGAAGCTGCCTGTGAAGCGGTCGGGGCGAACGGTGTGTTAGCCCGTGTAGGGGCGTATTATCATGATGTAGGAAAAACGGTGCAACCACAGTTCTTTATTGAAAATCAGATGGGAATTGAAAACCCGCATGACAAACTAGACCCTGTAACGAGTAAAGATATTATTATCGCTCATGTAACTGACGGGGTAAGGATGCTAGAAGAATACCATATTCCGCAAGAAATTATTGATATTGCTGGACAACATCATGGTACAACGTTACTTAAATATTTTTACTATAAGGCGATTAAAGAAGATAAAGAAAAATATACAGAAGAGATGTTTCGTTATCCAAGATCAAAAGCAACTTCCAAAGAGTCGGCAATTGTTGGTATTGCTGATAGTGTAGAGGCTGCGGTGCGTTCTATGAATCATCCAACGCCAGATCAAATTAATCATTTAGTGCAAAGTATTATTAAAGATCGTTTACAAGATGGACAATTTAGTGAATGTGATTTGACATTTAAGGAGTTACAAATCGTTGGGAAAACATTATGTGAGACGTTAAATGGTATTTTCCATTCGCGTATTACATATCCGGAACTACCGGAAGATAAGGAGAAAGAATGAGTTTATTAATTGATTTTATTGATGAAACAGAAGAAGTGAAAGAGGAATATGTGAATCTAATTCGCGAAGTGTTAGAAAAAGCAGCTCAAATGGAAAATATAGAGGATGGTGCCGAGTTATCAGTAACATTTGTAGATAATGAGCGCATTCGCGAGATTAATCGTGATTACCGAGATAAAGATCAACCTACAGATGTCATCTCCTTTGCTATGGAAGAGATGGGAGAAGGAGAAATGGAAATTGTAGGTGTAGAGATGCCGCGCATGTTAGGGGATCTTATTATTTCTATTCCGAGAGCGAAAGAACAAGCTGAAGAGTATGGGCATTCTTTTGATCGTGAACTTGGCTTTTTAGCGTTACATGGCTTTTTACATTTGCTTGGTTATGATCACATAACAGAAGAGGATGAGAAAGAAATGTTTGGAAGACAAAAAGAAATTTTAGAAGCGTTTGGATTAGGACGATGAAGAAAGGAAAACTTATAGATAGTTTTGGATATGCTATAGCTGGTATATTCTTTTGTCTTCATCATGAACGAAATATGAAAATTCATTATTTAGCCGCAGTCATTGTTATATGTTGCGGCTTTTATTTCCATATTACGAAAATAGAGTGGATGGTATTACTTATTGTAATAGGAATTGTAATGAGTTTAGAGATGGTAAATACGGCTGTGGAAAAAACAGTAGACTTAGCGACTACAGATATTCATCCATTTGCGAAAATTGCAAAGGATGTCGCAGCAGGAGCAGTTTTATTGTTTGCAGTAATAGCTGTTATAATTGGTGCTATTATCTTTGTACCGTATGTGGTATAGTTGCATTCCAAAGCTTTTATTAAGCATTGGAAGTGCCAGAAAGGCCTTTAGTGAGAGAGTGTATCTATTCACATCTGTGAACAGGAAGGATGCGGGAATATGAATAGTAAACAATTAATTCAAGAAGCAATCGAAGCGCGTAAACAAGCGTATGTGCCATATTCAAAATTTCAAGTAGGTGCAGCACTATTAACGCAGGATGGAAAAGTATATCGTGGCTGTAATGTCGAAAATGCATCATATGGCTTATGTAACTGTGCAGAAAGAACGGCTTTATTTAAGGCGATTTCTGAAGGAGATAAAGAGTTTGTAGCTATTGCGGTCGTAGCAGATACAAATCGTCCAGTACCTCCTTGTGGAGCATGTCGACAAGTTATGATAGAATTATGTAAACAGGATACGAAAGTATACCTATCAAATTTACATGGTGACGTTCAAGAGACGACAGTCGGAGAATTGTTGCCAGGAGCATTTTTAGCGGAGGATTTACATGAATAGAACAGGTTATAAATCAGGTTTTGTCTCTATTATTGGCAGACCTAATGTTGGGAAATCTACATTTTTAAACCGTATTATCGGCCAAAAAATTGCTATTATGAGTGATAAGCCACAAACGACTCGTAATAAAATTCAAGGTGTATATACAGAAAATGATTCCCAAGTAGTTTTTATTGATACACCAGGAATACATAAGCCGAAGCATAAGCTAGGCGATTTCATGGTGAAGATGGCTCAAACGACATTAAAAGAAGTTGATATTATTTTATTTATGGTCAATGCAGTTGAGGGATTTGGTCGTGGTGAAGAATTCATCATTGAAAAATTAAAAGAAACGAAACAACCGGTATTTTTAGTTATTAATAAAATTGATCAAGTTCATCCTGAGCAATTACTAGAATTAATTGATCAATACCGTAAATTACATGATTTTGCAGAGATTGTACCAATTTCAGCGTTAGATGGTAACAATGTGGAAGCGTTAATTAGTACAATCAAAAATTATTTACCAGAAGGACCACAATACTACCCAGATAATCAAGTGACGGATCATCCAGAGCGCTTTATTATAGCGGAACTTATTCGTGAAAAAGTACTTCATTTAACACGTGAAGAAGTACCACATTCTGTAGCTGTTGTTATTGATGCGATTCAAAAACGTGAGGGCGGGGCGGTTTATGTAAATGCAACGATTGTTGTTGAACGTCCATCGCAAAAAGGAATTATCATCGGTAAACAAGGGAAGATGTTAAAAGAAGTTGGTAAGCGTGCACGTATTGATATTGAAGCGCTTCTTGGTTCTAAAGTGTTTTTAGAAGTATGGGTAAAAGTACAAAAAGATTGGCGCAATAAGATGTCTCAGCTTCGCGATCTTGGTTTCCGCGAAGACGAGTACTAAAATAGAGTAAAGCTGTAATCAGTGGATGGTTTGTTCATCCGCTGATTATTGGTTTTTATGAATTTTGATAAATTAGGAAAAATTTTTCTCACATGAAAATGGACAAAATGGGTCAATTTAATAACAACAAAAGAAATTGGTTTATAGGCTATGCTTATTGAGAAAGGTGGATTCTTATGCTAGATTTTACCTGGAAGTTTTTCTCCAAAACAGGAAGCATTGAAACGTACTTGCTTTTGAAAGAGATGGAAAAAGACGTAAATGATGAGATGGATCAACATGAAGAGGAGCTAGCGCATCTAGATTCTCCAATTTCTTGACCCGTTTTTTTCAAACTTTGGATGGTGACGAGCATGTTTCAAAAAGTTGAGGGCATCGTTATCCGTACGACAGATTACGGAGAAACAAACAAGATTGTTACAATATTTTCAAGAGAATTTGGTAAAATAAGTGCAATGGCAAGGGGAGCGAAAAAACCGAAAAGCCGGTTAGCATCTGTTTCGCAACTTATGACACATGGGCATTTTCTTATTCAAATGGGATCTGGACTTGGAACTTTGCAACAAGGCGAGATTATTTCAATTATGAAAGAAATTCGCGAGGATATATTTTTAACTGCGTATGCATCATTTATTGTTGAGTTAACTGATAAAGCAACAGAAGATAAAAAACATAATCCGTACTTATTTGAAATGTTATATCAAACGTTGCATTACATGTGTGAGGGTGTTGACCCAGAAGTATTATCATTAATTTATCAAACGAAAATGCTTCCGGTATTAGGGATGCGTCCGTACTTCGATACATGTGCGATTTGTCATCAAGAAACAGATTTTGTCGCCTTCTCTGTTCGAGAAGGCGGTTTTCTGTGCTCACGTCATGCTGAGCAAGACCCATATCGTATATCAGTGGGAGAAGCTGTACATAAATTGTTACGCCTTTTCTTCCACTTCGATTTACATAGACTTGGCAATGTATCAGTGAAGGATAGCACAAAAAAACAAATACGTTTAGTATTGAATACATATTATGATGAATATTGCGGAATTTATTTGAAATCAAGACGTTTCTTAGAACAACTTGATAAGTTTCAAATATAAATCGGGGCCGTATACGGTCCTTTTTACATACTTTCTTTTTCGAATAACATATTTAGTATATAATATTTAAGAGATAGTATAACTTTTTTCGTTGTGCATTAAAGGTGGTGATTATCATAGAGCTGAATAAGCGGCAAGAACATATCATTCAGATTGTAAAAGATCACGGTCCCATTACAGGGGAGTCGATTGCTGCGCAATTGAATTTAACACGTGCAACGCTAAGACCAGACTTAGCGATTTTAACGATGGCCGGTTATTTAGAAGCGCGTCCACGCGTAGGTTATTTTTATACAGGTAAAACGGGGGGGCAGCTTTTATCAGAAGCTGTTAAAAAAATTAAAGTGCAAGATTATCAGTCTAGACCGGTTGTAATTGACAAAAATGTTTCCGTATACGATGCGATTTGTACGATGTTTTTAGAGGATGTTGGTACATTATTCGTTGTAGATCAGTCGACTCTATTAGTTGGTGTAGTATCTCGTAAAGATTTATTACGAGCGAGCTTAGGAAAGCAGGATTTAACCTCTCTCCCGGTTAATATTATCATGACAAGGATGCCAAACATTACGATGTGTCGTAGAGAGGATTCTTTATATGATATTGCGATGGAATTAATAGAAAGACAGATTGATGCGCTGCCAGTTGTAAAAGATACGAAGCAAGGTTTAGAAGTGATTGGACGAATTACAAAAACAAATATTACACGTGCGTTTGTAAACTTAGTAAATAACGAATAAGTGTAATTTGTTTAAAGTGAGGTAATGTAATGGATAATAAAATCGTATATGTCGTATCTGACTCTGTAGGAGAAACGGCTGATTTGGTTGTTCGAGCAGCAATGGGACAATTCCCATTTGCTCTTGATATTAGACGTGTACCGTATGTAGAAGATACAGGGACATTAAAAGAAGTGATTTCGATTGCCAAGAGTAATCAAGCACTTATTTGTTTTACGTTAGTAAAACTTGATATGCGCCGGTATTTAGTGACAGAGGCTGCAAAAGAAGGAGTAGAGGCATACGATATTATCGGACCTCTTATCGATCAAATTGAAGAAATTACAGGACAAGTGCCGAGATATGAGCCTGGGGTTGTTCGTAGATTAGATGAAGAATATTTTAAAAAGATTGAAGCAATTGAGTTTGCTGTAAAGTATGATGATGGTAGAGATGCACGTGGTATTTTAAAAGCAGATATCGTGTTGATCGGAGTTTCACGTACATCAAAAACACCGCTTTCTCAATATTTAGCTCATAACAAACGTTTGAAAGTTGCCAATGTACCACTCGTGCCAGAAGTGGATCCGCCTGAAGAATTATATCAAGTGGCAAAAGAAAAATGTTTCGGTTTGAAAATTACGCCACATAAGTTAAATCATATTCGAAAAGAACGATTGAAATCACTTGGATTAAGTGATGGAGCAACATATGCGAATATTAATCGTATTAAAGAAGAAATTGATCACTTTGAGCAAGTAATTAGTAAAATAAATTGTCAAGTAATTGATGTATCGAATAAAGCGATTGAAGAAACAGCAAATATTATTGTGAATGCAGTGCAAAACCAAAGAATGTTTTAGCACATTTACCAAAGGTGAATGTGCTTTTTTCGCTCGTATGAAATACGATACTTGTTGGATTAGTAATAGATTACAGTGGATTGGTTATCCTTATATTCTTCTGTTTTTTATTATATTAAAGGCATGGTATCGTTATCCTGAAATGGAAGATAAAAAAATAAAGGGATATGTAGCGTAGTTGAAGAAAATATATTATAATAAAAAATTGTGATAAAAACCTATATTTTACGTTTAGACTTTAATTTTTCAGAATAAACTAAGGATAGGATTTGCGAAAAAGACATGTAATTACGTTAAATCGACAAAATCTATACAAGAAAACGCACATTATGGAAGGATTCACGGAAGGGATGTAGAATACAGAAATATGCAAAACATCAATAAGAAATTAGTTGATGCAGATGCACGCCCCGTGAAGGATGAAATTGTGTAAGTTGGAACGGAATTTCATGTCGAAATTGTGTTTGTCGCATCATGTACTCATCATTCAAGAAAATAGCAAAGCAGTTGGATCTATGTAGATTCTGGACAAGATGAAGTTGATTTTTATATTGATCAACATGCAAAGGTAACAGATCTCGTGATCACACAGGATATGGAGCTTGCTAGTCTTCTTGTAAAAAAGGTATATATGTATTGTTTCCAAGAGGTGCATTTGTAACAGATGAGCACATGAATACAATTTTATATAGTAGTATGTATCTGCGAAGTTACGCAGACAAAGGACCTATATGAAAGGTCCAAAGTTGTTTACACAACGTAATTGACAACACTTTCTAACAAGTTTAGAAAAATATTGTCGAATTATAAAGGAATTTTTTAATTTATATCGAATACAAAATACGACACGGAGATGGAGTTATGGGGAACAGAATTCCCGAAGAAGTTGTTGAACAAATTCGGACGTCATCCGATATTGTAGAAGTGATTGGGGAATACGTTCAGCTTAGAAAGCAGGGGCGTAACTATTTTGGTCTTTGTCCATTTCATGGTGAGAATTCTCCTTCATTCTCTGTTTCATCTGATAAGCAAATTTTTCATTGCTTCGGATGTGGAGAAGGTGGAAATGTATTTTCCTTTCTAATGAAAATGGAAGGACTTGCTTTTACCGAGGCTATTCAAAAGCTAGGTGAAAGGAATGGAATCGTGGTTGCAGAGTATACATCAGGACAAGAACAACAAGAAGACATATCTGATGACACCGTTATCATGCAACAGGCTCATGAACTTTTGAAAAAGTATTACCATCATTTGTTAGTGAATACGGAAGAGGGAAATGAAGCACTTTCATATTTATTAAACCGTGGTATTACGAAAGAGATGATTGAGAAGTTTGAAATTGGTTATGCATCACCTACTTGGGATGCAGCAACGAAAATTTTACAAAAAAGAGGTTTATCGCTGTCTAGTATGGAACAAGCTGGTCTTCTAATAAGAAGTGAGAAGGATGGTAGTCATTATGATCGCTTCCGTGGAAGAGTTATGTTTCCAATTCATACGTTACAAGGTAAGGTGATAGCGTTTAGTGGAAGGGCGTTAGGAGATGACACTCCGAAATATTTAAATAGCCCTGAAACACCGATTTTTCACAAAGGTAAATTGTTGTATAACTTCCACCAAGCAAGACCGTTTATTAGAAAGCGTGGGCAAGTGGTCCTTTTTGAAGGTTATGTCGATGTACTAGCTGCGGTAAAAAGTGGTGTGGAAGAAGCTGTTGCGACAATGGGAACAGCTTTAACTGAAGAACAAGCAAAACTTCTGCGACGTAACGTTGAAACTGTTGTTCTTTGCTATGATGGTGATAAAGCAGGGCGAGAAGCGACGATGAAAGCAGGGCAATTATTGTTGCAAGTTGGTTGCCAAGTGAAAGTTACATCCTTGCCAGATAAGCTTGATCCTGATGAATATGTGCAACAATATGGGACTACCGCTTTTGAAAATCTTGTGAAATCAAGTATAAGTTTTGTTGGTTTTAAAATAAATTATTTGCGTTTAGGGAAAAATTTGCAAGATGAATCTGGCAAAGAAGAATATGTGAAAAGTGTTTTAAAAGAGTTATCGTTGTTACAAGATGCGATGCAAGCAGAATCATATTTGAAGTCATTATCGCAAGAATTTTCGTATTCAATGGAAACACTTTTGAATCAATTGCACCAATATCGCAAAGAACAAAAGGTACAGCAAAAACAAATAAAGAAGGTTTCTAAGCCGTCTCAGTTTGTTCAAACAAAACCGAAGTTAACAGGTTTTGAAAGGGCAGAAAGAGAAATTATTTACCATATGCTGCAAAGTGCAGAAGTAACCGTTCGTATGGAACCCCATATAGAAGATTTTCATACAGAAGAACATAAAGGGATTTTATATGAACTATACGCATATTATGAAAAGGGAAATGAACCTTCAGTCGGAACGTTTTTAAGTTGGCTCTCTGATGAAAAGTTGAAAAACATTATCACTGATATTTCCACGGATGAATTTATCAATCCAGAATACACAGAAGAAGTGTTACAAGGTCATTTAGAGACGCTTAAACGTCATAAGGAAAAACTTGAAAAGATGGAAATTATCTTTAAAGTAAAACAAATGGAAAAAACAGATCCTGTAGAGGCTGCTAAATATTATGTAGCATACCTACAAAATCAGAAAGCTAAAAAATAGCTTTTTTGATAAAGTTTTAGTATAATGAATGTTTGTATCTCGCGTAAGGAGGGGAACAGATGGCTGACAAACCAGCTCGTTCTAAACAAATTGAAACTGAAATGACCCTTGAGCAAGTGAAAGAACAACTCACTGAGCTCGGAAAAAAACGTGGCGTTCTTACATACGAAGAGATTGCAGAACGCATGAATGGATTTGAAATTGAATCTGATCAAATGGATGAATACTATGAATATTTAGGTGAACAAGGAATTGACTTAGTTGGTGACAACGATGAAGGACCTAATACTCATCAAATTACAAAAACAGAAGAAGAGTTTGACCTAAACGATTTAAGTGTACCACCTGGAGTGAAAATCAACGATCCTGTTCGTATGTACTTAAAAGAAATTGGTCGTGTAGACTTACTATCTGCAGAAGAAGAAATTCGACTTGCAACGCGTATTGAAGAAGGCGATGAAGAAGCGAAACGTCGTCTTGCAGAAGCAAACTTACGTCTTGTAGTAAGTATTGCAAAGCGCTACGTGGGCCGTGGAATGCTCTTCTTAGACTTAATCCAAGAAGGGAATATGGGTCTAATTAAAGCGGTTGAAAAGTTCGACTATCGTAAAGGTTTCAAATTTAGTACGTATGCAACTTGGTGGATTCGCCAAGCAATTACACGTGCGATTGCTGACCAAGCGCGAACAATTCGTATTCCAGTCCATATGGTTGAAACAATTAATAAGTTAATTCGTGTACAACGTCAATTATTACAAGATTTAGGACGTGAACCATCTCCTGAAGAGATTGGTGAAGAAATGGATCTTGCTCCAGAAAAAGTACGTGAAATCTTAAAAATTGCACAGGAGCCAGTTTCACTTGAAACACCAATTGGTGAAGAAGATGACTCCCATTTAGGTGATTTTATTGAAGATCAAGAAGCAACATCGCCTGCGGACCATGCAGCGTATGAATTGCTAAAAGAACAATTAGAAGATGTGTTAGATACACTAACAGATCGTGAAGAAAATGTTCTACGTCTTCGTTTTGGTTTAGATGATGGACGAACTCGTACGCTTGAAGAAGTTGGGAAAGTATTCGGCGTAACGAGAGAACGTATCCGTCAAATTGAAGCAAAAGCACTTCGCAAATTAAGACATCCAAGCCGTAGTAAGCGTCTTAAGGATTTCTTAGAATAGGTTCTTTTTAAGTTTACTTCACCTTTGTGAAGTAAACTTTTTTATTTTGTTAATTTTTGTTAAAATTTATCTATCGGCAACAATTACAATTTCTTGTAATTTATTTTACAGAATTGTCTTTTGATTTGCAAATGCTCATTTTTCGATTTTTCGATTAATTTTGTTTATTCTATACAAAAAAATGTGTAGAAAAGTGAAAAATATGATGAGAAACGTTAATAATTATCGAAATAATAAGCAATATAACAATAAAAAACAATAAACTGAATGTATGGAATATTTTTAACAAGTGGTAGTTTACTCTTTTCTGATAGAACGTTTTCAAGTACAATGGAAATGACTGAATCATCTAACTATTTAGGGGTATAGAGGGGGGAGAAGAGATATGAAACGTAATCCGCTGATTCCGTTCGCTCTTATTGCAGCATTAGGTATTATCGTTATGTTTGTATTTTCATTTCAGGGGCTAAATAAATCTAAAGAGTTAGCTGATGCAAAAAATGGTGAGAAGCCAGCACAAACAGCATCAAAGCCAGAGGATATTGTGAAACAAAGCTGTACGAGCTGTCATGGTGATCAGTTACAAGGAGCGGTAGGACCTAACTTACAAAAAATTGGTGGGAAACTTTCAAAGGATGAAATTAAAGAAATTCTTTCGAAAGGAAAAGGAAATATGCCGCCAAATATCGTTTCAGCTGATCAAGCAGCCAAAGTAGCTGATTGGTTATCGAAGAAAAAATAAAGTGAAACTTTAATCAGTGGGGAGTGTTCATCCCCATTGATTATTAGCCCACACTAATCTGCCCGTAAATAGCGGGATAAAGTTTCATATGACAAGCCTTTTGCAAAAGCAAAAGGCTTGTTTTTCTATATTTTCTAAAATACGAGGAGGAATAGAGGGTTGAATTGTTGTTATGGGCTTGCAACAACTACTATAAATTCATTATCATGGAGACAGACTGACAAGAGAAGGAGTAATGGAAATACATGAATGAAGTAAAGCTTTCAAAACGATTAGAAGAAGTTGTGCGCGAGATTCCGGTAGGATCTACAATTGCTGATATTGGATCGGATCATGCGTATTTACCGTGTTATACAATTATAAATAATATTGCTACAAAAGCGGTTGCAGGAGAAGTCGTAGATGGGCCATTTCGCTCTGCACAAACAACTGTAGCTGAAAGTGGCTTACAAGATAAAGTAGACGTTCGTAAAGGGAATGGATTAGCGGTTATTACACCAGGAGAAGTAGATGTTATTACAATTGCTGGTATGGGTGGAGCGCTAATTCGTGATATTTTGGAAAGTGGTAAAGAAAAATTAGAAGGTGTAACGCGTTTAATTTTACAGCCGAACATTGCGGCACATCATATTCGTGAATGGTTTATTGAGAATGGCTGGGAACTTATCCATGAAAAAATCGTAAAAGAAGATGGGAAAATTTATGAGATTTTAGTAGGAGAGCGAGGAAATATCGTAGTGCCTTACTCTGAAAATAAACAAGTGGAACTGTTTATGGGTCCATTTTTAATCAAAGAAAAAAGTGAAGCTTTTGTTGAAAAGTGGGAAGGAGAATTGAAAAACTTCCAAAACATCCTAAAACAATTAGAGCGTGCGGCTGATTCTGAGGAGACAAAAGCGAAACGTGCAGAAGTAAAAGCGAAAATGAAAATGATAGGGGAGGTTTTATCATGAGTAAAATTCCAAATGGCCATGAAATTATTTCTTTATTTGAAAGTATGTATCCGAAGCATTTGGCTATGGAAGGAGACAAGATTGGCTTGCAAATTGGAGCGCTAAATAAACCCGTGCAGCACGTATTGATTGCTTTAGATGTAACGGAGGAAGTTGTGGATGAAGCGATTCAATTAGGGGCGAATGTCATTATTGCACATCACCCTTTAATTTTTAATCCGTTAAAAGCGATTCATACAGATAAAGCGTACGGGAGAATTATTGAAACGTGTATTAAAAATGATATTGCAGTTTATGCTGCTCATACAAATGTGGATGTTGCGAAAGGCGGAGTAAATGATTTACTTTCTGATGCATTAGGGTTACAACATACAGAAGTATTAGTTCCGACATACGCGGAAGAAATGAAAAAAATTGTTGTGTTTGTGCCAGTAACTCATGCAGAAGAAGTGCGTAAAGCACTGGGAGGCGCAGGTGCTGGTCATATCGGTAATTATAGCCACTGTACGTTCAGTAGTGAGGGAGCGGGCACCTTTATACCTCAAGAAGGGACAAATCCTTATATCGGGGAAACTGGGCAGTTAGAACGTGTGGAAGAGGTACGTATTGAAACGATTATTCCAGCTTCACTGCAAAGAAAAGTGATTAAAGAGATGTTGGGAGCTCACCCATACGAAGAAGTGGCCTATGATGTATATCCACTTGATAATAAAGGGGAAACATTAGGTCTTGGAAAAATAGGATATCTACAAGAAGAAATGACACTTAGTCAATTTGCGGAACATGTGAAACAATCATTACATGTGAAGGGTGCAAGAGTTGTCGGCAAGTTAGATGATAAAGTGCGTAAAGTCGCTGTACTTGGTGGAGACGGCAATAAATATATAAACCAAGCGAAATGTAAAGGGGCAGATGTATATGTAACAGGTGACATGTATTATCATGTAGCTCATGATGCGATGATGCTCGGTTTAAATATAGTTGACCCAGGACATAACGTTGAAAAAGTAATGAAGCAAGGTGTGCAAAAGCAATTGCAAGAAAAAGTAGATGCACAGAAATTCAATGTACAAATCCATGCTTCACAGTTACATACAGATCCATTCACATTTGTATAAGAAAAATAAAAACCGTTGCTCATGTAAGCAACGGTTTTTATTATTGTTCTTTTCTCACTTTTACGCGAGGTAATATCTTTTGAAGTGGTACTTTTCGAATTCTCTCCCATGTAGCTGGGTTTGTTGGGTCATATTGTTCTAAGAAAGCGATAACCTCTTTTGTGATTGGTGTTGGAGTAGAAGCGCCTGCTGTAACAGCCACGTTTTCTACATTTTGTAGCCACTCTAATTGAATTTCGCTTACATCTGCAACTCGATACGCTTTCGTACCAGCAATTTCTTGTGATACTTGCGCTAAGCGATTTGAATTGTTACTTTTTGGGTCACCAACAACGATTGTTAAGTCCGCCACATCAGCTTGTTTAGCGACAGCTTCTTGACGAACTTGAGTAGCTAAACAAATTTCTTTATGGAATTCTGCTGTTGGGAATTTTTTCTGAATGTCCTCCATTAAATGTTGAACATCCCATTGACTCATTGTTGTTTGGTTTGTAACTAAAATTTTATCAGTCGGGATGTCTAAATCCTTTAAGTCATCTGCTTTTTCAATTAAATGTACGATATCAGGAGCGATACCGATAGCTCCTTCTGGCTCTGGATGTCCTTTTTTACCGATATAAATGACATGATACCCTTCCGCTTTCTTCGCTTCAATAAGGTCATGCGTTTTTGTAACATCGGGACAAGTGGCATCAATTGTCGTTAAACCTTTTTCTTTTGCACGTTGCTTAACTTCAGGAGAAACACCGTGAGCAGTGAAAATAACAGTACCAGAATCGATTTGATCTAAAATATTTAAGCGACTTGGTCCGTCTAACGTAATGATTCCATCTTCTTCAAAAGCGTCTGTAACATGTTTATTGTGAACAATCATACCTAAAATATAAATGGGTCTCGGTAATGATTTATCTAATGCAGCGTTACGTGCAATTACCATTGCATCGACAACACCGTAGCAATAACCACGAGGGGAAATTTTAACAATTTTCATGTGAGTAATCCTCTCCTCCTAAACAAGGGATGCATAGTCTTTTACATTATAAAGGAGGAGCGGATAGAAAACAAAGGATTGTTACACATATAGTTTCGGTTTTGTTGCTATTTGTTGAACAGGTTCTTCCGGTAATTCTTTTTCTATTACAGGTTCAATCACTATTTTTTTTCGTTTTCGTTTTCTTTTTCTTTTTGAAGCAGTTGGAGTTGGAGTTACTACCTCAACCTGTTCTGTTATATCTTTAGTTTGATGTTCTTCCGTACTTTTTCCAGAGGTGAGGATTTTAACAATGCTTGGTAGACTACGCATAATGGGACCGTACTGTTCAACGACAGGACCTACGGATTGAACGACTTGGGATACTTTTTCGATATTATTTATCATGTTAGTTGGATTCGAAATTAGATTCGAGAAAAAACTTCCGATGCCGCTGCTAGATGCCGCTGCCGATGCCGCTGTAGTTGTTGCGGCACCGCGCGTTTCATTTGATTCATACATTTGAGGTGGTATCATTTGTTGAGGGGGCTGTTGCATATATGGTTGATATTGCTGATATTGCTGATATTGTTGTGGATATTGTTGCTGGTATTGCTGTTGATATTGCGGCTGCTGCTGATGCATCATCGGCGGTCTTTCCATTTGTCGATAGGGCGGAACCATTTGCATGAAAGGTTCGGTCGGGTCGTGTTTTTTAAAGAGTTTAGCAAGGAAGCCTTTCTTTTTTTGTGCCATCTGTGGTAGTTGTGGAATCGGATATGGCGTGTAAGGTTGCTGTCCTTGATTCGGATACATTTGCCTTATACGGGATTTCGGAAACATGCGAGAAATCCTCCTTTCTTCAGTTAGGTATATACACATACAATATGCAATGAAAGGGGAGAAGGTTAGTTTTTGAGGTAAAAACCTAAACTAAAGATGGATTTTACTTGTAGATTTCGATATAATGTAGACTTGATTGATTTGTGCGCGCAGTAGAAATTTTAGAAAGAAGGTGTAACTTATGACACAACAAACTTTTACACAGTATGATTTTAAACCATTTTTAATAGATGCAGTTCGTGAACTACGCTTTACAGAGCCGACGGGAATTCAACAGAAAATTTTCCCGGTCGTGAAAAAAGGTGTAAGTATAATTGGACAATCCCAAACAGGTTCTGGGAAAACACATGCATACTTACTTCCTACTTTAAACAGAATTAATGCAAACCGTGAAGAAGTACAACTTGTTATTACAGCGCCTACTCGTGAGTTAGCACAACAAATTTACGAAGAAATCGTGAAATTAACAAAGTTCTGTGCGGAAGATCAAATGATTACAGCGCGTTGTTTAATTGGTGGAACTGATAAACAACGATCAATTGAAAAGTTGAAAAAACAACCTCATATTGTAGTTGGAACACCAGGACGTATTAAAGACTTAGTAGAAGAACAAGCTTTATTTATTCATAAAGCAAATACGATTATTGTCGATGAAGCAGACTTAATGCTTGATATGGGATTCATTCAAGATGTAGATAAAATTGCAGCACGCATGCCTAAAAACTTGCAAATGTTAGTTTTTTCTGCAACAATTCCTCAAAAACTAAAACCGTTTCTGAAGAAATATATGGAGAATCCAGAGCATATTCATATCAATCCAAAACAAGTTGCGGCCGGAAATATTGAGCATTATTTAGTGCCTTCTAAACATCGTAACAAAATTGATTTAGTGAAAAAGATGTTGCTTCAATTTAAACCGTATTTAGCAATTGTTTTCACGAATACGAAGAAGATGGCAGACCAAGTTGCTGACGGGTTAACAGAACGTGGTTTAAAAGTTGGACGAATTCACGGAGATTTAACACCACGTGATCGGAAAAAAATGATGAAGCAAATTCGTGACCTTGAATTCCAATATATTGTTGCGACAGATTTAGCAGCACGTGGTATCGATATTGAAGGAATTAGTCATGTTATTAACTATGAACTTCCATCAGACTTAGATTTCTTTGTTCACCGCGTTGGAAGAACAGCACGTGCAGGTTATTCAGGTATTGCAGTGACAATCTATGATCCAGCAAATGAAGAAGCGTTAGATAGTTTAGAAAAACAACGTAATATCGAGTTTAAACATGTAGATTTACGCGGAGATGATTGGGTGGATTTAGGTGACCGCCGTCGTCGTAAGAACCGTAAAAAACCAAATGATGAACTGGCTGTTATGGCAACAAAAGTTGTTAAAAAGCCGAAAAAAGTAAAACCAAACTATAAACGTAAACTTGCAACAGAACGTGAAAAAGTGAAGAGAAAATATAGCAATAAAAAAAGATAAGGGATTTCCCTTATCTTTTTTTATCCCGCTATTTGCGGGCAGTAAGACTCCCACCTCANNAACTGCCCGTAAAAGCCCAATTAGCGAGGGCTAATCATCAGTGGAGGATGGACAAAACCCCCACTGGTTAAAGTTTCACTTTATCCAGTTCATTTCAATGTGTGTAGTGGCTTTTGTAATGAAACAATTCACTACATATTTCTACAAATTATGCTATTATTATAACTATTGTATATTGAAGGGGTGATTGTATGTTAAAAATTGGATCTCATGTTTCAATGAGTGGTAAAAAAATGCTATTAGCAGCAAGTGAAGAGGCTGTTTCATACGGTGCAACGACGTTTATGATTTATACAGGTGCACCGCAAAATACAAGAAGAAAACCAATTGAAGAATTAAACATAGAAGCAGGAAGAAAACATATGGAGCTGAACGGTATTGAGGAAATCATCGTCCATGCACCATATATTATTAATGTTGGGAATACGACAAAACCGGAAACGTTCCAATTAGGTGTGGACTTCCTTCGTATGGAAATCGAAAGAACAGAGGCGTTAGGTGTAGCAAAACAAATTGTTCTTCATCCAGGATCTCACGTTGGGGCAGGAGCAGAGGCTGGTATTCAACAAATTATTAAGGGCCTTAATGAAGTACTACTGCCAGAACAAACGGTTAACATTGCGCTAGAAACGATGGCAGGGAAAGGAACTGAATGCGGCCGTAGCTTTGAAGAAATTGCAAAAATCATTGATGGTGTAAAATATAATGAGAGGCTATCTGTATGCTTTGATACGTGCCATACGCACGATGCAGGGTATGATATTGTAAATGATTTTGACGGTGTGTTAAATGAATTTGATAAGATTGTTGGCATTGATCGCTTGCAAGTACTTCATATTAATGATAGTAAAAATGTACGCGGAGCAGGAAAAGACCGTCATGAAAATATCGGATTCGGTCATATCGGTTATAAGGCATTGCATCACATTGTGCATCATCCACAGTTAATGCACGTGCCGAAAATCCTTGAAACGCCGTATGTAGGGGAAGATAAAAAAGATAAGAAGCCACCATATAAATTTGAAATCGAAATGCTGAAAAATGGTACTTTTGATGAAGGAATTCTTGAAAGAATTAAAGCGCAATAAAGGGGGGGGTATTCCCCCTCCTTATTTTAGTAGTTGCTGAAATAAAGTATTTACTTGTTGGGCAGTGGCAGGGGAGGTTACTTTCGCGATTTGTTTTAAGAGCTCTAGTCGCTCGTTATTATCGTAAATGTTAATATTTTTACCTTTCATAAGTAAAACGATTTGATCAGCTTGTGCAGATGTAATGGGAACATCATATTCTTTACTATATTTCAATAACTCTTTTGTAGAAATATGATTTAATTTTTTATTAACAATTTGTTTAATGAGGTTCATCGTGTTATCCTCCTTCACACGTTCTTCTATCGAAATATATGAGTATATAGCTTGTACATATTCTTATAGAGTTTCTTTTTTTCATGATGAAAAGAAGCGTATGTTATAATATAGAGACAAAACTACAGAGAAAGAATATAAGGAGGATTTATGGGAAAAAAGCAACACCGAAAAGAAAGTGTTATTCATCTCATCTATCGTTTAGTTATGATTATTTTTGGGGCAGCATGCGCGGCGGTAGCAATTGAGCTATTCTTAATGCCGAATAAAATTATTGATGGTGGAATTATTGGTATTTCTCTTATATTAGATTATCTTACTCCGAATATTTGGTGGCTAAGCTTTTCTACTTTAGTTGTTGTTCTCAATATTCCGTTTATGTACTCCGGTTATAAGCAAATCGGAAAAACGTTTATGGTATCTTCGACATTTGGTATTGTAGTTTTAGCATTTATTGAATCAACATTACATGCTGTTCCGCCATTTACAACAGAGCCAATTTTAGCGACAGTGTTTGGTGGTCTTATTTTAGGTCTTGGTGTAGGGATTGTTATTCGTCATGGCGGATCGTTAGATGGAACTGAAATTATGGGTATTTTATTAACGAAGAAATTACCATTTTCTGTTGGCGAATTTGTAATGTTTGTAAACTTATTCATTTTTGCATGGGCAGCATTTGTATTTGGTGTTGAACAAGCGATGTATTCTGTTATGACATACTATATTGCATTCAAAACAATTGACACAGTAATTCAAGGGTTAGATGAAACGAAAGCAGTTTTAATTGTATCAGATCAATATGAGGAAGTATCAAATGCGATATTGCATCGTCTCGGTCGTGGAACTACGAAACTTGTAGCAAAAGGTGGCTATACAGATAAAGAAAAAGAAGTTATTTATGCAGTTGTAACGCGTCTGGAAGTGACGAAGTTAAAATCAATTGTGCATGAAATCGATGAAAATGCGTTTGTTACTATTATGAGTACGCAAGAGACAAATGGTGGGAAGTTTAAATCAGCTATTCACTAAAAGGTTAATAGGAATATTTTTCAGAAGCAGAGAATTTTTCTCTGCTTTTTGTTATAATGGTAAAGTTTCTTGAAAAAATAGAGATATTTTAGGCAGATTGGTTTACAACTATAATAAGCTGTACTATAATTCAAATAGATATAAATCGGAATCATTCTGAATTAAAATAGGTGAGATACTATGGATAATATATTAGAGATTGAAGGGTTAACTTTTCGATATGAAGATCGGAATGTGTTAGAGGATATTAATTTGCAAGTTCCGACGGGGGCTTTTTTAGGTTTAGTTGGACCGAATGGTTCAGGAAAATCAACTTTGCTTAAATGTTTATTAGGCGTTTTAAAGCCAAAACAAGGAAGTATTCGCTTGTTTGGTGCAGATAGCAAGAAGTTTAAAGAATGGAACAAAGTTGGCTACGTATCCCAAAAGGCAAATAGCTTCAACTCTGGTTTTCCAGCAACTGTTTTTGAAGTTGTGTCAATGGGACTCGTTTCGAAAAAAGGGCTTTTTCGCTTTTTCACAAAAGACGATAAGGAAAAGGTAGAAAGAGCGATTGCTGATGTAGGGATGAGTGAGTTTCAAGGTCGTAATATTGGAGAACTTTCTGGTGGGCAACAACAGCGTGTATTTATTGCCCGTGCGCTCGTGAGTGATCCTGAATTACTTATTTTGGACGAGCCTACTGTTGGGGTCGATGTGAAAAATGTGGAAAGTTTTTATGAGATATTAGAGGATTTAAACAAAAGATTGGGAATAACATTAATTCTTGTTACTCATGATATAGGAGCTGTTACCGAAAAAGTAACACATGTTGCATGTCTAAACCAACATTTACATTTTCATGGAAATGTAGAGAAGTTCCGAGAGTTAGAAGATGCAGAAATGTCCGTCTTATATGGACATCATGTTCATCGTTTAGAACATGAACATGAGCATGAGCATGAGCATCACAGGAGGATATAATGATACAAGATTTTTTACAATATGACTTTTTACGTAATTCTTTATACGCAGGTATTTTAATTGGACTTGTTGCACCACTTATCGGTGTGTTTGTTGTTATTCGTCGCTTATCTCTTATTGCAGATGCATTAAGTCACGTGACGTTATCAGGTATTGCAGCAAGTTTATTACTTGAAAAAACCATTTTTACAGGTGGATTTTTAAATCCTCTATATATGGGGATGATTTTCTCGATTGGTGGAGCGTTATTAATTGAAAAGTTACGAACTGTATATAAGCATTATCAAGAATTAGCAATTCCGATTATTCTTTCAGCAGGAATGGGGATTGGAGTTATTTTCATTTCACTTGCAAATGGATTTAACACAGACTTATTTAGTTATTTATTTGGTAGTGTAAGTGCTGTAACAAGTACGGATTTAATTATTATTGGGATTGTAGCAATTGTTGTTGTTGCAACAATTATTTTATTATATAAAGAGCTATTTCTATTATCATTTGATGAGGAATACGCAGTATCAACTGGTTTAAGGGTAAAGTGGATTCACTTTATCTTTATTATATTAGTTGCTCTTGTCATTGCAGTATCAATGCGTGTAGTAGGTGTTCTTCTCGTATCATCATTAATGACGTTACCAGTTGCAGCAAGTATTCGTATTGCTAAGGGATTTAAACAAACAATTTTCTTTTCCATTTTATTTGGTGAAATTGCGGTAATCGGTGGAATGTTTGCTTCGTATCAACTTGATCTAGCACCAGGTGGTACAATTGTTATGATAGCAGTTCTTATTTTGATCGGTGCAATTTTATGGAAGAAGAAAAAAACTGCATAAAGTAGGGATAGGTATGAATCTAACAGAAGCTTTACGCCTAATGAAAGAAAAAGGATACAAACATACTGGAAAAAGGGAAGAGATGCTCCGATTATTTGCGGCTCACAATCGCTATTTAACTGCGAAAGACGTTTTAGAGCATATGAAGGATGATTATCCAGGTCTTAGCTTTGATACGATTTATCGTAACTTAACGGTTTTTGCTGAAATCGGTGTTTTAGAACAAACGGAATTAAATGGTGAAAAACATTTTCGTTTTACATGTTCCATTATGGAACATCATCATCATTTTATTTGTTTAGATTGTGGGGGTACGAAGGAGATTACTTCTTGTCCAATGGATTTTATGAATAAAGATTTTAACGGTTATGAAGTAACGGGACATAAATTTGAAATATACGGTCGTTGTCCAAATTGTGCAAAATAAAAGCTTGTCGGTTATATAACTGACGAGCTTTTTTATAGAAAAGAAGGTTGCTCACAAATTATTGTGTGCAACCTTCTTTTTATTGTTCTTGTGTTTCTTTTTCTCTTTCAGCAGCCATTTCAGCAGCAATTACATCGATTTCTTTTTTCAGTTCTTCTACCATTGTTTCTTCTGGTACTTTACGAACGACTTGCCCTTTACGGAATAATAATCCTTCTCCACGTGCACCAGCAATACCGATATCAGCTTCACGAGCTTCACCAGGACCGTTTACAGCACAGCCAAGTACCGCAACTTTAATTGGTACTTGCAGTGTAGAGATGTATTCTTCTACTTCGTTAGCGATGCTAATTAAATCAATTTCAATACGACCGCAAGTTGGACAAGAGATAAGTGTTGCTGCATTAGATGCAAGACCGAATGATTTTAATAGTTCACGTGCAACTTTTACTTCTTCAACTGGATCAGCACTTAATGAAATACGTAGTGTATTTCCAATGCCTTTACTTAAGATTGCCCCAAGACCAGCGGCACTTTTTACAGTTCCAGAAAACAATGTTCCTGATTCTGTAATACCTAAATGTAATGGGTAATCAAAAGCACGTGCAGCTTTTTCATATGCTTCAATTGCTAAGTTAACATCAGAAGCTTTCATAGATACGATAATATCGTGGAAATCTAAGTCCTCTAAAATTTTAATGTGATGTAGTGCGCTCTCAACCATACCATCTGCAGTTGGGTATCCGTATTTTTCTAAAATGTGACGCTCTAATGAACCAGCGTTTACACCGATACGGATTGGAATACCGCGCTCTTTTGCTGCATTTACAACAGCTTCTACTTTATGGCGACGACCAATGTTACCTGGGTTGATACGTACTTTATCAATGCCACTTTCAATTGCTTTTAAAGCAAGGCGATAATCAAAATGAATATCAGCAACAAGTGGAATGTTGATTTGTTTTTTTATATCAGCAATAGCGTTTGCTGCACGTTCATCTGGAACAGCAACACGGACGACTTGACAGCCAGCTTCTTCTAAACGTTTAATTTCAGCAACTGTTGCTTCAACATCATGTGTTTTTGTTGTTGTCATACTTTGTATAATTAATTCATTGTTACCGCCAATTGTTAAATTACCGACTTTAACTGGACGTGTTTTTGTACGATGAGTCATTTCATTCACGAATAGATCGCTCTCCTTATAAAAGAAGTTTCTTATTTAGTCCCTAGCATCAATGATAGTATACGTGATACAGGGCTATAGAAACCGAAGTGCTCGGTTTCACTTTTACTATTGTATCAGCGCCTTTATGTAATTGACAAGGATTAAGTGATGACTTATTGATATAACGGGAATTTATAAGTCTTTCCAATTTGAATTTTTGTAGCGGATGTACTTTTATTTAATTGTTTAAAGTCATCAATTACTTTTTCAATAGAAGGGACTTTTTTCTTATTAATTTCTTCTGTAATAGAAAGGACGGTCTCGCCAGTTTTTACCTCGATTGCTTTATAAGTTACATCTGTTTCTTTTTCTGTTTTGTTCTCTTTATTCTGTTTTGTATCTGTATTTTCTTTTTTTATTGTTTGGGCAGCTGTTGTTTTTTTATATGAGCTTAACATCGGTAAAGTGCCGATTTTTATATCGTAATAGAATATATAACCGAGAACAAGCACGAATAAGAATATACCGAATCTCTTCATATTCTTCACTCCTTTGCTAGGAATATATGCTTGTCCAAAAAAAAAATGCCTATTTAGGCATTTTTTATCGTTCTTATTTTTCTTTTGGTTTTGGAACTTCTTTAATCGTTACGTATAGGACAATTAACACAACTGCGATATAAATGAATGTTGCACCAGGTACGATAATTTTAAATAAATCCATAATCATAAAGAAGATTGTTGGAATTGTATAGCTGTACGCTGTTAGTGTCCAAACTTGTTTATAGGATAATTTACGTTGTCCGCTCATAGCAGAACCGACGAACGCAAGTAAAGTCACGCCTACAAAAGTAATGAATAATTGGAATAGGTACACTAGAAATCCGATAACAAATAATAAAATTGGATAAATACTATCGAATAAAGAAATAAAGTCTTGCAAATCTTTTTTCTCAAGAGATGCACCCAATAAGTCGTTATAGGAATACGTTTGTGTTTGACCATTTCCAATAGAGACTACTTTATCTTTTAAAACAAATAAACCCGTTTTATTTTGATATTTTTCTAATTCTGTTGCATTTGGATCAAATACGAAAAGGGCATTTCCCTCTTCTTTTTCGATAGGTTGATCAATGTCAGCTTTTAGTTCGCCATTTTCAATTTTAAAATCAGGTAAATCTTTTTCAATGACTTGATTTACGATGTTCACACCATCTTTGATAAAGCTACCATACAAAAAAGTTCTTGGAATAGTAGTAATTAAGCATAGTAACATAATATACAAAATGGTTTTACCGATTTTCTGAAAACGGAATAGCGCCATATCTTTAGGTGAGTATACACTTTTTATAAATTGGGTAAATATGGACATAGATTCACTTCCTTTATGTATGTATAAAGTCATTGTAACGTAGGAATCTAGAGAATCTCAAGATATATTATATTTACATATAGTGGAGATAGCTAAATTTCTTTTTATTAATTTTCTTCTTTTAAATGAGAAAAATACAATTGACACTTTTCTTTTTTATATGGTAAATTTATCTTACATTTCTTAAAGGATATATCCGATAGGAATTCAGTCATTTGATATATTATTACATACATAATTGTGGACCCTTAGCTCAGTTGGTTAGAGCAGACGGCTCATAACCGTCCGGTCGTAGGTTCGAGTCCTACAGGGTCCATATCCATTTCACATGTTTATCCCGCTATTTGTGGGCAGTAAGCCTCCCACCTCAAAATTCGGTGAATGCGGGGGAGTGAGGTGGGAGATAACTGNNAAAGTTTCACTTTATTGTGTCGGCAGGAAGCTTCCTTGTAGAAGGGAGCTTTTTTTACGGAATACATGAGCATTTTGATTGAAAAGAAGTGGGAATTTTGCTACTTTAATGATAGTAAGACAATGTGATTTATTTGCACCCTATGGCAATTAGGGTAGAATGAAGTTGTATGTCACACATGTAGTGGCAATACATAAACTGGGAGGAATATAACAATGGCAAAACACGAATTACCAAATTTACCTTATGCGTATGATGCTTTAGAGCCTCACTTTGACAAAGAAACAATGAACATCCATCACACAAAACATCACAACACGTACGTTACAAACTTAAACGCTGCTTTAGAAGGTCATGCAGAATTAGCTGACAAAAGCGTTGAAGAATTAGTTGCAAACTTAAACGAAGTACCAGAAGCAATCCGTACAGCAGTACGTAACAACGGTGGTGGACATGCTAACCATACCTTTTTCTGGACAATCTTATCTCCAAACGGTGGCGGACAACCAGTAGGCGAACTAGCAACTGCAATTGAAGCGAAATTCGGTAGCTTCGATGCATTCAAAGAAGAATTCGCTAAAGCTGGCGCAACTCGTTTTGGTTCTGGTTGGGCTTGGTTAGTAGTAAACAATGGTGAGTTAGAAGTAACAAGCACCCCAAACCAAGATTCTCCTATAACTGAAGGTAAAACTCCAGTTATCGGTTTAGATGTTTGGGAGCATGCATACTACTTACATTACCAAAACCGTCGTCCAGACTACATCGGTGCATTCTGGAACGTTGTAGATTGGAACGCTGCTGAAAAACGTTACCAAGAAGCAAAATAATTGCAATAAATATAGAAAAAAGCTAGGAGAACTGAAGTGACCCCTAAAAGT
>NUMR01000049.1 GCA_002578045.1 Bacillus cereus | reverse complement strand
TTTCCTACAGAATAGCCATGTGAATAACCGAAGACTCCAGTTTCAGTTATTCAGATGGCTATTCTGTACTTATATACATAGTTAGACGCATATCCACTCCCTTCTTTTTCATCTGTCAGCTTGGCATAGCCATCAAACGTGCCGAAAAGAGTTTAGCAAGGATGAAACGTAGTGAAAAAGGTGGAGATTCTCTGAAGCATAGCGAAAGAAAATACAACCTGTTCCTTATGGAACTTTTAGCCCTTATATATAGAGTGAGAGTAAACAACCCTTATTTAAGTATGAAAATTTGATTATATCAAGGGTTTGAGGAGATTTTTAAAGTTCTTGATTTTAAAAACTTCAAAAATAAAAAAAGTGTGAACATTTTGGTTTTGTAGGAGGGTCGCATAGTAAGTATGTCAACTCCTTATCCTCCCACACCCTTGAGGGTTCGATTCGATACCATTGACATACCATCAAGCAACTACCCCCTATCTCTTCATTGTTATCAATCTTTAATTATAACTAGATATTAAAAATTTCTTGATAGAAACTAGTTTTCATTAATTCTGATAGTTCAACTATCGTTCTAGAGTGATTAATAAAATTACCAATAGCGATAACATAATCTTCATGGGAGGTAAAAAAACCTTCTTGTCTTCCTATTTTAATTCCATGATACCAATCTTCTAATCCCTCTATTATTTTATTAGGTCCATTTAATTGTTGATTCATATGTAACCTAAAATAACTGAGTGGTTCAGCCATATATACTGCCTTTCCTTGTGATAATAATGTTAACCATGAAGCTACATCAATATTACATAAATATTCTCTATCTTTAAACATACCAAATGGATAGATTAAATCTTTTTTACGAAATAATACTGTTGTAGGTTCTCCTATAAAATTACATTGACTTGTAATCATTTTTTTCCCTAACTGTTTTCCATCTACAATTGTATCTACTGCAAATAATGGTTTAGTTGACCAAATATCCTGTAAAAAATTACCTGTATTATCAATTAATTTTCTATATGATGTTATTAATTTAATTTCTTCATTTTTATCCATTACATAATAATTCATCATCTTTTCAATCTTTTTTTCGGTATACAGATCATCATCCATTAAATAATTAATATATTCACCATTTGCTAAATTAAAAAGCATAATATCATTTTTAAATTGTCCTACATTCTCATTGTTTTTTATATATCTTATATTTTTATGGAAAGATAAATATTTATTCTTAACTAATTTTTCTGTTTTATCGTTTGTACTGTCATCCCCAATAATAATTTCGATATTTGGATAAGTTTGATTCAGTACCGATTGCAGAGCCAACTCAAAATATAATGGCCTATTATAAGTTGGTATTAATATACTAACTAAAGGTAATGAATTGTTTTTTTTATCTATATTTTGTATAAAATTTCCTGTATATCGGTTTTGTAATTCATTTGTTTTTCTTAATATATTTTCAATTTTTTCATCATAACCTTTAGGAAATAAAACCCCCAAACCAGATGAATGTACAAATTCCAAATATGAGTGTACCTTTTTTATCTCATCCCAAAATTTATATACTCCAAAATCTTTTTCTTTTACTGAAATATCATGAAATAATACAATTCCGTTCTTTTTTAATTTAGGTAACCAAGTTGAAAAATCATGTGAAACAGCTTCATAAGTATGATAACCATCAATATGTAATATATCTACTGTTTCATCTTCAAAAAACTTTAATGCATCATCAAATGTAGAACGTATCAATTGAGACATACTAGGATAAAACAACTCAGTAATAGTAGATACCTTATTAAAAACATCATCACTATAAAAACCACTATGCAAATCACCTTGCCATGTATCAATAGCAAAACATTTAGTAAAAAGATTCCCATCTTTCACACCTTGACAAAAACTAAAAAAAGAAGTTCCAAAATGAGTACCTAACTCAACAATTTTTTCTGGTTTTATAAACCGTACTAAATCATATGCAAAATTAGTATGACCACTCCATTCAGAAGTTCTAAGTTGAGGATCATACATATCAACTTCAAAAACAGGCAAATGATATATCCAATCTTTCATAATTTCACTCCTATTATAGAGAATACATATATGATTTTTTAATACGTTGTAATAAAGATATTAAAAAACGGAGGGATTATTCTAATGACCATAAAACAAGAAAATAATTTATATCTTGAACTATTAAAAAAAGCAATTCTTTTTGAAATATGGCAAGAACATGAAAATTATTCACCTGCTTACATAAATATACCTCCGGCATTACAAACATTTATACAAATTCATAATTTAAAATTAATACATCAAACCCAACCTAATCCCGAGAACAGAAAATATGGATTAGATTGGCCAGCTATTGCTCATAGTATGATTGGTCGCGTTCGATTAGACCAATTACACCATGCCATGGAAACAATTATAAAAGAAAACATTCCTGGAGATTTTATTGAAACAGGCGTATGGAGAGGTGGTAGTTGTATATTTATGAGGGGATTTTTAAAAAATTATAATATACAAAATCGTAATGTATGGGTTGCAGATTCATTTGAAGGGTTACCTGCCCCTAATATTGAAAAATATCCCCAAGACAAAGATGATTTATTATATACCGTAGATTATTTACGTGTATCTTTGGAAGAAGTTCAACAAAATTTTAAAAAATACGATTTATTTGATGATCAAGTGAAATTTTTAAAAGGCTGGTTCAAAGATACTTTACCTACTGCATCAATTCAAAAAATTGCAATCGCCAGGCTTGATGGTGATTTATATGAATCTACAATGGATAGTTTAACAAGTTTATATGATAAAGTTTCTTCAGGTGAATTTATCATTATTGATGACTATGCATTAACTACATGTAAGGAAGCTGTAACAGATTTTCGGGAAAAAAATCATATACAAGAACCACTTATTCAAATTGATCATTACGGTGTATATTGGCGTAAATTCATATGACAATAAAAACATAATAAAAAATTTAAAAATAAAGTAATGTAGAATTAGTCCTACTGAAAATATCTCCTTGTTTTTGGGTTTTAGATCTTATGAATTCAATATAGCTATAAGGAGAACTATATGTTAGGCGAAGAATTAGATTTACATCAGGGTGATAGAATCAGTGTAATTTCAGGTGGAGGAGTAAATTTAGGTCATGGGGTATTTATTCGTATATCAAATGGTTTTCTCATTTGGGTTAGAGATGCAGGAAATCATCTTACTATTACAAGTTTAAAAGGAATTTATATTGAAAAAATTACCAGTTAACAAAATTTTAAAAGATAAGTGGAAAATCCACTTATCTTTTTTTATCGTTATAAATTCTAGCAAATTTCACCTAGTAGTAATCCTTATATCAATAGAGTTTACCCTATTAAAACTTAACCCAATTTCGTGCAAAATAAAACTTATAAATATCTTATATAGTACATCCTAGAATCTCTATCATCGTTAAATTCTTTATTTTTAATACTATAAACAGCTTAACGTTGTAAATTCATATTTTCAATATACTATCCCTATTAATACATATATTTTTATTTCCCTCTAATTAAAATTTGATAAAATAAACTGTTAATATTCCTAATAGTCAAACAAATATTTCTATAAATTCTAAATATTTACATAACTACAAAAAATGTTACATTTAATCTATAAATGAATTTAAATTATAAATGGAGGGAAATATAATGAAAGTAATTAAATTAAAATCATTAATAAAACAATGTACAAGTATTGCTTTGGCAAGTGTAATTGGGATTAGTGGTTTAGGTGCTTTTGGAACAGATGTAAGTGCAGCTGAAAATGTAAGTCATGTAAAGATGAATTCGATAAATCAAAATCAAGAAATGACAATTCCACAGTTACAAGATGCTATACAACAAAAAAATGACCCTTTTATTAATCAGGTTAAACTCTTTATTAATAAGCATTTTGAAGAATCAGAGTTTTTGTGGATAAAAGTTAGTACCTCATTAAAGAAAGATATAGTAGATCTTCTGACAGGAGATGAAAAAGACTATTCAACAAAAATTAATAATGGATTAATAAATCATTTCAGAGAAATACCATCTTTACTAAAACAGGCAAGCCCACAATTTAAAAGGGAAATACTACAATTACTTAATTATCTACCAAAATAACTTAAAAAAGACACTCATGTTGGGTGTCTTTTTTATTGGTGTTTTACATTTTTTAGATGTTTACTTTTTGGTACACTCTATATCTTATCAACCATTATTATTACTGATTTTTTTCGGATTAAGTTTTAGTAACACCAAGCTGAGACATTCAAAAACAACAATCTAAGATCATTGGCTTGAATTTGTTATTATATGAGCTGAACCGCTAATGTTTTTGAATAATAATTCCACTTACCATATAAATAGATACATAATATGGAAAGGATTCATCCCTACACGACTAACCAATTTTTACTCCAAAAGTTAATGAGGTAACGAAGTACAATGGCACGGCAAATGCCGCGCCATTGTACTCGTAATAAAAAATATCAAAATAACGCTCATTTTCTGTTCCAAAAATGTTATTAATAAACTTTCATTGATTTGTGTTTAGAGTTTAATAGAAACGATTTTTAAAAATTATTATCTGAAAGAATTGTTAATCTAAAAATGAAAAACAAGTTTTTAGTTCTCCACAATATCTATTGAATTTTAATGAATTTTTATCTGAACAAGCAATTCATCTGAACTATGTCTAAACACTTGTTATAATAATGTTTACAAGTACTGTTTAGATTCTGTTTGTTTGTTTAGATAGGAGTGATTTAAACAATGATTAGGGAAAAACATGAATTAATTTGGCTATCAGCTGAAGATATGGCTAAACAAATTGGTGTATCTTCAATGACAATTAAACGAAATTGTAATACGTATGAAGAATTTATTTTATTCAAACAAGGGGAGAAAAATAAGTACTATATTTCTTCTGAATGTGTAGAAGTTTTAAAATTTATTAATAAACTCCGGAATAAAAAGAATATTCCTCATAGAGAAATTTTAGAAGTATTAAACAGAGAAGGTTTTAAAAAATATATTGCTGTTGATATAGAGGTTATTCCAGCAAACATTTCTAAACAAACATCTGAACAGACTATGTTTAATTTAGATGAAGTGAGAAAAATAGTTGCAAAAGAATTAGAAAAAGCAATGAAAGATCAAGTGGATAAGGAAAATGAACAAATTATGTATCTAATAAAGGAGATTCAGGATCTAAAAAAAATTATGATAGAGGAAAAGCAAGCAAGATTAGAAATCGATTCATCTGAACAGCAAATAAACAATAAAAAAACACAAAAGATCAAAAAAAAATCTTGGTGGCGACGCATATGGAATCACTAAGTTCTCACGCTTATTCCGCAAGGGTTCTTTGACAGTTTTGATAATAAAGGGGATTCTCATAATCAAGTGAATCGTGGAATAAAAGAGAGGACAAACTTCAAAATAGGACAAAAATAAAAATCCTTACCAAGATGATACCATCTAAAAAACAGGTAAAGTTGGAAATATACCAACTTTACCTGTTTTTTATTTTTTTACAAAGCAACGATCGCCTATCATTTCAACACAAGTTACTGTAAAAGAAGAGTTACCATAGTAAACAGTAACGGTTTTGTTACCATTGTATTGATAATAATCTGCCCCTGGATATGCATCCCTAACCCATTGTAATCCATCATGATTTCCTGCAGCGTTTGCTGGTATTGCTGGAAGAATTAAAGCTCCAGATAAAACTAATGTTCCTATTGCTTTTACAATTTTTGACTTTAACATAGTTATTCCTCCTTTTAAATATATGTTTTAATTTTCTCTATTAAATTACATATTCATTTAATAGAACGACATAATAGTAACATATAAAAAATGAAAATTTTGTAATAAATTGTAATTTTTTTAAAAAAATTACAATACTACTTTTTTAAGTATTAATAATTGTTTTAATTTATTCCTTTGCTTTTTGGCTAGAGTGTTGGCTGGGGGTTTGGGGGTTAGCCCCCAAGAATTTTGCGTATAAAAAATGATAGATAATAAGAGATCATGAACGTATATACTAGCGGTTCGGCTCGTATACTTGCTAGTCTAAGCCGAGAACCATTTCTTTGCTTTTTGTCTGTCGGCTTGGCGAAAAAAGCACACGAGCCGAAAAAAGTTTTGCAAGAACAGGGGAAAAAAGAAAAGGCAATAGCCTTTAGGTGAGGATAAACGAACCGACTTTTTTCTCCTGAAGGTGGAGATTTTTGAGCGTTGTTTGCTCAAAAATACTACCTGTTTCTTGCGAAACTTTTAGCCTTTAATAATAGTGATAATAGAGAACATCTATAAAAAATGTGTAAATCCCTTGATATGACTGGGTTGAATACACTTTTCAGGGTGTGACGAAAACGTCACACTTTTAATCCTTTTTGTGACGTTTTCGTCACACCTAAAAAATGGATAATGCATTTTAAAAATACAAAAAAAGACTATATCCAATTGATACAGTCTAAAAAAATCTAGCAGGTAATTTTACCTTTTTACCATTTTGATCTTTAAGGTTTTTCAAAGAATATTGAAACAATCTCATCGTTAATTTATCAAGTTTTACTTCATTTTTTCGAGGTGCACAAATCATTATGTAAGGATTTACTATCCATGTTCTAGGACTTACAGTGCGACCATTTTCAATAATTTGTCCAACACCTTCTGGATTAAGTAAAATTTCTTTTTTCTTTAATGAATTCATAACCAAAGAAGTTTTCTCTCTTGATTTCCCTATCATTTCAGCAATTTCAGAAACAGTTGCTGCTTTTGGTAACTCAAAATCTTTCTCAATGCTCTTTCGTTTCCTTTTAAATTTATCATCTCTACAAATAATAACATTACTTCTAAATTCCAAATAAGCTTGAATTCTAAATAAAAAACTTTCTTCTGCTTGAGTTAAATAACCAATACTATTCAACAAATCTAAATTTCTATGCATTACTTGATTAAATGGCTCTCCAGCAAATGGATCCTTATTAGTTCCAACATAATGGTCTTCCCCAGTTAATTCTTTTAACTGTTGTAAAAGAGATTTTTTTAGTTCTTCAGCTTGGTCTCTTTGTTTTCCATCTTTCTCAAAATCTCTTTTTCTAGCATTTCTATCAGCTTGATTTAAAGCTTGTCCTAATTCATCATTCATTTGTTAATTCCTCCTTTAGAATTGAGGGAATCAACAAAAACACCTATTTTTTGCTATTTGATTATAAATCAAATTATGATAATCTATAATCAGATAAATGAATTCTAGGTATTTTCGTAGAATACCCTATAAAAAGAGTCATGTTCCAGCATGACTCTTTTTTTCATTCTATCACGTTTTTAATAACCTGGTTTACCGTTTCATGTCAAATTTCCTATGTTTATTGATTTTTTCTTTATATTCATTATCAAAATAATTATTAATTCTTTTGTTATCCAAATCATCTTTAACAAACCCTCTAAACGCCTTAAATTTCTCTTTAAAGACTTTTTTATCTATTGATATAAAAACCCCTTTATGTTTGCCTGTAAATCCTTTATATAAACCTTTAACGAACCTATTTCTTTATTTAATTAACAAAAAAAGTTTTTTTCCTTGAAAAATTTTTTGAAAATTTTGTTTTATTTTCTCTTGTAATTATGTATCCTTATATTACGGAGTTTATATAGCACCCACATGACGTATTAGAAACGAAAAAACTTTACACGCATTTTCATTTCATAGATATATAAATCATTAAAAAATTACACCTTTTTTTGAATGATTTATTATAGATTGTTAGTGAAAAAAGATATTTAGATTAATTCTTGCTTCATCTCAATAAGACTGAATATTCAGTCTCCTGTATATCAATTTATTGAAGAATTAGTCTCATGCTATTGCATGATAACATAATAAAAAATAAGATATAGATAATTTTGGAAAAGGGGGAGATTACATGAATATTCAACTAGGAAACGAACAAATCACAAAATTATTAAATGATTGGTATCAAGAAATTCGAGCACAACATATTATTAAAGCAAAACAATTAAAACAAAAAATTGAAAAGGAAATTCACAATATAGAAGAAGACCAAAATTTACTTTTATATTATTCGCTCATTGATTTAAGATACAAGATTCTTACAAATGATTATACAGATAGAGAACAATCTCTAGAAAAAATCGAACAATTAAAAGAACACACAAATAATTTTTTAGATTACTATTACCATTTCTTTAAAGGTATGCATGCAATGAAAACAGGAAATTATAGTGAAACTCAAAAATATTATGAAATAGCAGAAAGATTACTAGAAAAAATTCCTGATGAAGTAGAAAAAGCTGAATTTAATTATGCTGTTGCAACTTATTATTACCATACTCATCAAGCCTTACTAGCAACTCAATACGCGAATAAAGCCAGAAGTTTTTTTAGTGGAAAACTAGGATATGAAATTAAAACTGGAGCATGTGAAAACACACTTGGTATGGCTTGTATTTCATTAAGGGAATTCTCCGTTGCAGAGGAATACTTACTTTCCGCAATTAATAAATTTGAAAAACATAGTGAAGACAAATTAGCTTTAATTGTACGTTATAACTTAGGTCTTTTATATGCGGATCAAAATCTTTCTGAACTTGCAATTCGTTATCTTCTTGAATCCTTTGAAAATCAAGAAAATGATTACAAAACAATGTTTTTATTAGCACGAGAATATTATAAGTTAAAACAAACAAATACAGTAAATACATACATTCAAAAAGGGCTAAATGTTTGTAACCAAGAATATAAGAGTCATTTCTTGTTTTTACAAACATTAAACAATAAATTATCCACTGAACAATTAGAAAAGGTCATGTTAGACGCGATTCCATATTTTGAAAAACAAAATCTGTGGAAATACATACAAGATTATACTGAAGAATTAGCTATAAAATTTTATGAAGAAAAGAATAAGGATAAATCTAATGAATATTTTTATAAAAGTTACAAAGCTAAAAGAAATTTATTAGAAAAGGAGTCATTAAAATGACAAAAAAACTTAGTCTCATACTAGTAGGGTTAGCATGTACAACAAGTTTTTTCTTTTCCGAATTTAATAATTCCATTCAAACACTTGAAGCGAAAGAAAAAAGTAATATTACTCAACAATATGCACATGGAAAAGACATATAATACGGAGTTATAAGAAAACACCTTAGAAAATAGAGGTGTTTTCTTATAACTTATTTTTATAGATGAGAAATAGATTGTATAAAGGTTCAATTAACCTTCTTATAATCCCTAGAAATGAAATATAAAATCAAAACAAATATAAATAGGCTTATATTTATACAAGTTCTCCAAAAATTACTTTCTAAAAAATAATTAGTTAGGGTTAATATTAATAAACAAAATGCTCCAATTAGAGGTAAACTATTTCTTATTTTTTTTAACATAGTACCATCCCTTTCCATTCAAAACATTTTTTGTAAATATATTGAATTTATGTTACTATTAACCTATTAAATTAAATTATACAGGAGGAAAATATTATGTTCAAAAGAAGGACATTAACTATTGTCGCTTCATTTTTACTATTTAGTTCAATCTCTATCCCAATTTCTCAAGCCGCAGAATCCCCAACATCTATAGAATCTTCAACTAATACTCCATCTACCCAAGAAATTAACTTTATAGAAATCGAAACAGCATTATCAGCCATTGAAGACATACCTAATGAAGTTTTAAATCAAGGAAATAATGCAACAATTCAATGGTTAAAGACAGAAACTGGATTTGAAATTTCTATAGAAAATGACCTATTAAAATTCAATAATATTTCAGCAACGCAAATGAGAGGATTCAATACGTCTGGATGTATTGCAGCTATAGGAATTGCTATAGTTACTAATGGAATTCCTCTTACAAAAATTACAAAAATAAAATCAGCTTTAAAGGCTCTTGGTGGTACAGCAAATGCAGTTAAAAAGATAAAAAAATATTATGACCGTTATCGTTTTAATGGTTTTTCTCGGAATGATTCACTAAAAAAAGCGTTAAACAGTGCTTCTAGTGGACTAGCTAAGGATTTACAGAGTTCATTGTTAGATTTTTTTAATTTAACTAATGTATTTGCAAATTGTAGTTAACTAAAAAACAAAAGTGGGCATAAAAAGCTATTATTTCATTGTCTTGAATGTATACTCTCCTTGAATAAATGTCTATTTTTTCAAAAGTCCCTTATAAACCAATAAAATCAATAGAATGAAAGTAAACAAATCATTATTTGTTTACATTATAAAATAAGCAAAAGAACCTAGTTTTTAGGGTTCTTTTGCTTATTTTGATAATATCTGCATCTTATTTGTAGTTAATGAATCTTATAATTAATTTATTAAGATTTAAATTTAAGGGGTCACCATATCAAAAAAAATTGTACGTTTAAACACAATTTAAAAAGAAATAACATATCAAATTTACTTTTCCACTTAAAAATCTAAAAAAATTATGACATTTAAAAATAATTTTTTTAAGTATTATAAATTATGTCGTTTAAATATAGTATTTAAAAGATAATTTTATATAGTTTTTATAAAATATAAAAGAAAAATAAATAAGAATCATATTTATATTTGTTAAAAATAAGAAATTAAACGCCTACATTGTGCATTTTTGTGACACTTAATATTATAGAATTAGTTGTCTAATATTTTTGAAAGATATAAAACTGCTTTGTAATTATATACATGTAAAATATTTAATAAACTTATTTAAGGCACAGCAACAATTCCTTCTTTTTGGGGACACTCAATCAAAAAGTTCACCCACCACGTATTTTCAATGTCAAACATAAAAAATCCATTATATAAAAAGAAATATAGTATAACTAAAAAATTATACTTTATTGTAATATTGAAAATAGATAATTAAACGCTTACATTATAAAATCTTATAACAACACTAGTTATATTAAAATTGGTTACAAAAATCTTTTAAAGATATGAAAACATAAAAAAATCATTAAACTAAAAGAGTGAGGGGAATAAAAAAATGAACAAAAACCGATTAAAAAGACCTATAGTAGCATTGATGTTAACCACTTCGATTGGCATACCTTGTGTATCTGCCCCTGGTAGTGCATTAGCAGCAGAAAATACTCCAACTAATGTTAATGAAAATGTAAGAGTTGGTATTATGGATGTCCAATCTGAATTAAAAAAAATAGGTGAATACTATTATACTAATGAAATAGCAGGTACAGAAATTAAAACAGGTCCTTTAACTTATTTGAAATTTGAACCAAAACCAAGAAGTGTTGAAACAAAGGTTAACTTCGATATTACAGGTACTGTAAATAATTTGAAATATGATACTACAATCGTTAAATACGTAGGAGATAATATATTCGATAATACTGAAATTGATGAACCTCAAAATTATACAACAGGTAAATTTACTGAGAGTATAACAGAATCAACAACAACAACGGTAACAAATGGTTTTAAAGTGGGGGGTGACGGTAATAACATATTTACCATCCCAATTCTGTTAAATAACGGTATTAAAATAAATGCAGAGTTCAACTCTTCCACTACAAACTCAAAAACAAAATCCGAAACAAAAACAATAGAAGCATCTCCACAAACTATTAAAGTTCCAGCGTATAGAAAATATAAAGTAGACGTTTTATTGGAACATAGAAATTTTTGGGGTGATATAACATTTACTGGTGAAGCAAATGATCCAATGACTACAATAGTTGCAAAAGCAGGAAAAGTAAATACGGGTGGATCTATAACTAAAGAGTACACTTTTAAAGATTTGTCTGGATCCTATTTTCAACAATTAACTAAATCCCAACAAAACAGTATAAACGGACTTGAATTTACTTACAATAGACCTGGACCGATGACTCCAAGCACTGTCTTAAAAGCAAAAGGAACAGCAAAAGTTGAGGGTATATTCGGTAGTGTATTAACTGTAAAAGCTTATGATATTACAGATGAATCAAATCCTATATTAGTGGAAACAAAGAGTTTCAATTAATATTTTGACAAGGTAATACTTCCTTGTCCTTATTACAAAAAGACCAATTCTTTACACAAAAATTGGTCTTTTTTCATTTCATCCAGTATGAAATATAATTTTATACTTTTTATAACATACCCTTTTCTAAAGTTCCATGTCATATCCTCGTTGTTTACTAGCGATTTCTCTCTTATGTTCCTGTTCAAACTGACTATTTATACCTTTACTATCTAACTCATTCTTAACAAAACCTCTAAACGCCTTAAATCGCTCCTTAAAGACTTTTTTCGTTTATTGATACAAAACCCTTATATTTATCTGCAAATCTCTTATATGAGCCTTTAATGAGTTTATTTCGGTATTTAAGTGTTTGTTTTCCTTTTGTAATCCTATATTTCTCTTTTGAGATTCTCGAAGTGAATCTTGTATCTCATTGACTACACCATGTAATTTTTTATTTTCTTTTACCAAGTCTGTCTTTTGCAAACGCTCATAATCCTTTTTCACGACAACTGCTGCATTCACTTTTTCTGTCATGTCCTTCCATTGCTCATGAGTAATCACAAGATTCCCCGTTTTCTTCTCTACAACCTCTGGTTTTCCAAATAACTTTGTTGTGACTTCTGTTTTCGTTTCCTCTCTTAAATAGGACATAGAAACTGGTTTATCAGGTACTTTCTTACTAAAAGCATTATATTCTTCCTTTTTTTCTTTTAACTTTTCCCCTAAAACTATAAATTGTTGGTGTACTAACTTTAATGTATTGGTTTGTTGTTCAATTTGATTAGTAACTCCCTTTAACTCTTCTTGTGTAGTTATTACTTGTTTTTTCACATGTGTTTTCACACGTTCTAATTGTTCCACCTCTAATTGCAAATCTTGTTTTTCCTTAAAGGCTTGTGGCGACAAATGTTTTCTCTCTGAACCTTCTCCCCGTTCTACATCAAAGCCTCTTTCATGCATTTCCATTGGAAAATCTTGTTGTAAAGATGTTAACTCTTTTTTCGTAAACATATCTTTTGCAGATAACCGATTATCCTCTGTGATGGGTATAATTCCAACGTGCATATGTGGTGTCGCTTCATCCATATGAACCATCGCATACAATGTATTTTGTTTACCATAGCGCTCTTGAATAAATGCTAGTGAACTCTCAAAATAACGTCTCTGTTCTTCAGGATTGAGCGAATTCATATACTCTGGCGAAGCTGTCACAACAAATTCGGAAAGTACAACCGAATTAGCTCTTGGTTTTCGTTTTACTCGCTCACCAATTTCTTGTTTAATGGTACTTTCATATTTAATTTTTTGTTGATTCAATAAATCATAATTCTGTTCACTTTTCGAATAATCAATGTCCAAATTCGATTTACTTTTTCCTTGTCTTTGATTATATTTTTGAATTCCTTGCACATCCGAAATTTGAAATTTCTGCATGTGAATAATTGCAAATCTATTCATGATTTTTCCCTCACAATTGTTTTCAGGAAGAGGATTCCTTTTGATACTAGCATAACACATCGAGAGAGCGAATCCAAAGATTTGGTATAGACCACTATACCAAATTCCATTTGGTGTGGGCTCTGCGAGACCCCGTTGGCTTCGCCAAATCACGCCATAGCGCGACAAATACCTGGGGCTTCGCCCCACACCCCACAAGGGGAACTCTTCCCCTTGACCCCATCAATCGAACTCCCCAACCCCTCAATCCTTGAGGGACTCCCTCGCCGGTTGGCAGGTCAAAACGTATTCGTTTTGACACATCAAGAGGGTTTGGGGGTAGTGAGTATGTCAACTCCTTAATGCTCCCTACGGTCCGCTTACCGTTGACATACATCTGAATTTTTCTACATACACCAGATTTCTATAAAACACATAAGATAAAATATTACATCAACCCATATTTTTATATCGGTGTAGTAAATTTGTTTATTTAATTATTACTTGAGGTGGAGTATCATGATAGATTCTTACTATATTGAAAACAGAGTAATAGGCGGAGTCTCTACATTACATGGGGCTCAAGCAACAATCCATGCCTTGCAACATATGCCATACTATCATCATTCACCAGCTATACCACATTATCAAGTTATACAATATCATCCCTTTATAGGATATATACCTCTGATTATATACCCTACTATTTTTACAACAACTTCATTTTATTAAAACTCTCTATTTTGAAGGACAGTTCCCCTATTGTCCTCGTCAATCTTCCCGTTTTTTTTCAATCGTCGCCCCGCCAATCCGTGGGGATTTTCCCTAGTAAAACATCTACCTTCTGGAAAACAACTAAAATTTTAGTAGGTTAAACAAGGAGAGCTTCATCAAAGTGCTATTTTTTTAACACTGGAAAACCCATTGATATTATTACATTTTCCTACAGAATAGCCATGTGAAAAACCGAAGACTACAGTTTCAGTTATTCACATGGCTATTCTGTAC
>NUMR01000048.1 GCA_002578045.1 Bacillus cereus | reverse complement strand
ACCATTCAGCTACTTTCATTCATTATAACATGGAACAATTGATTCTACCACTGGATTATAGCAATTTGATTCCCAAAGATCATGTGGTAAGAGTCATTCATGAGATGGTGGAACAAGTCAGTGACGAGCTATTTTTCTCTCGCTATCAAGGTGGCGGTCGTAGTTCATATCACCCAAAAATAATGACGAAGGTAATCCTCTACGCATATACGCAAAAAATCTATTCTTGTCGCGATAGCCCACAACTTCCTCAAACAAGCGGAAAAATAATAAAACCCACGGAGAAAATAAATTTTATCCGTGGGTTTTATTCATTTAAAGGGGCTTTTGGGACAGCCCAAATTTCACTTTTTATTTAAAAATGACAGACAGAATAAACAATCTCCCTCTTTACGTACACTTCCATAATGTAGATTGCAAATATGAAAACCTTCTTGATACAGTCTTGCTAAATTGTCATAGCCCTCACCAATGTCCGTCTTCGGCTTCACTTCTTTACGCTTTTGAGTTTTTTGTTTTTCTTTACTCTGCACTTCTTCAAAACGGTGTCGCAAATTTTCATTTTCCATTTTTATATGTTGGTTTTCTTCCAACAACTCTGCAAGATGTTGTTTTAATTCTCCCAACTGTTTGTATAAATATCCAATTTGCTCTTCCATACTAGAAACCGATGCAAAAATATCTTTTTTCTCCACAAGCACCCACCTCATTAATCTGTGGTTTGACTCGAAACGACCCCTTTATTCACTAACTCATCTAACGTATATTCTACTATCCGTTCCTTGTCTACTAGTTCCACTTGAATTAATCTTTCTAAAATATTTAATCCGATAACACGGCCAGTACCATGTGGCGTTTGTATACGTTGATCCAAATCAGGAAGTTGTTCCTTTGCTGCCTCATATTCATCATTCTCATATTTTAAGCAACACATTAAGCGACCACATAAACCAGAGATTTTTGCAGGATTTAATGATAAATTTTGATCCTTTGCCATTTTAATGGATACAGGTTCAAAATCCCCTAAAAAAGTAGAACAACAAAGCATACGACCACACGGACCAATACCACCAAGCATCTTTGCTTCATCACGAACACCAATTTGTCTTAGTTCAATTCTTGTTCTAAAAATTGCCGCTAAGTCTTTCACTAGTTCGCGGAAATCAATCCGACCATCCGCAGTAAAGTAGAAAATAATCTTATTACGATCGAACGTATACTCTACATCTACAAGTTTCATATCAAGATTATGCTCTACTACCTTTTGCTGACAAACTTGATATGCTTCTTTCGCAGCATATTTGTTCTCTTCAACAATGGTACGATCACTTTCATTTGCAATACGAATAACCTTTTTTAGCGGTAATACAACGTCGTTTTCATCAACTTGCTTTTTGGTAATAACTACTTTTCCGTATTCAATACCTCTTACCGTTTCTACAATTACAAACTCATTTTCAGAGATATCGAACTGATTCGGATCAAAGTAATATACCTTTCCGGCCTTCTTAAAGCGAACACCTACTACATCATACAAAACGGTCATCCCTCCTGCAACCGCAACACTAACTGTTCGAACACAAGCTGCGCATTTACATTAGCGTTGATTCTATTTTTTGCCTCTAATATATTAAAGAGAGCTGATACAATGCGCTTCTGAGCATAGGAGAAAGATTCAAACATCCCTTTTTGCTCATGAAAAACAAGACGATCTTCTTCTCCAAGTTGGACATATAATAAATCCTTATAAATAAGGAGTAACATATCTAAACCTTGCTGTAATTGTTCTTTCTCTCCAAAGTGTTTTCCCCATTTTTCTTGTACAAAAAAAATAGAGGCTTTATCTTTTTCGAGCGCTTCACATAATTTTATCACTAAAGTTCGTGCTTGTGCAAACCATTCATCATTACATAAAGCTAAAGCTTCATCAAAACTATTCGTAAGTTGTGCAGCAAGAGTCGATAAAGAGGATGTAATGCCTTCATCCTGTAATCTTCTAATTAAAGACTCCGTAGGTAACGGTCTAAATGTAACAACTTGACAGCGAGATAAAATCGTATTTAAAATTTGATGACTTTGTTCAGTAAGTAAAATAGCTGTTGTATCACTACTTGGTTCCTCCAAAAATTTCAAGAGCGTATTCGCTGCATTTGTCGTCATACGATCTGCATGCTCAATCAGATATACTTTTTTATTTGCCTCTAATCCTGTTTTTGAAAACTCTTCCTGTAAATCATGAATTTGCTGCTTTTTAATAGATAATCCGTCTGGTTTTACAATATGTAGGTTCGGGTGGTTACCTGAATCAATTCGTTTGCAATTTATACATACATGACAGGGCTCTACCCCGCTCCTTTGAGAACAGAGGAAACTCTTTGCCATTTGAATTGCTGTCGCAAACTTTCCTGTCCCTTTCCCTCCCTCTAACAAATAAGCGTGGGATATACGCTCTTTTGCAATGCTATTCATCAACATTTTTACACCGATGGGTTGTATAGCAGAAAGCTGCTCCCACGTCTTCGTCATAATGCATACCTCACTTATTTCATTCTTTCCTTTTATTATAACAATTTCTCTTCTATAATCTGAACAACTTCTTCTATAAGTTTTTCCATTGGCTGATCAGCATTTACCAATACAATACGATCCGAAAAACGTTCTACAACTTGTAAATATCCTTCACGCACACGTTTATGGAAAGAGATATCTTCCATATCTAATCGATTCACTTCGCGTCCTGCATCTTTTTCAATTCGTGCTAAACCAACCTCTGGTTCAATGTCTAAGTAAATTGTTAAACTAGGCATACAATCTTCCGTTGCAAAACGATTTATTTCATATACTTTATCCATGCCTAATCCTCTTGCATATCCTTGATACGCTAAGGAGCTATCTATAAAACGATCACATAATACAAGATAGTCCTCATTAAGGGCTGGCATAACCTTTTCCACTAGATGCTGTCTACGTGCAGCAGCATATAAGAGAGCCTCTGTACGTGCTTCCATCATCGTATATTCTTGTTTATGTAAAATTTTTCTAATGTCCTCAGAAATTGCAATACCGCCTGGTTCCCTCGTCGCCATTACCTTTTGTTCTTTTTGCTCAAAGTATGGTAATAATTTTTTAATTAACGTCGTTTTACCCGAACCTTCCGGGCCCTCAATTGTTACAAATAATCCCTTCATCCTAAAACCTACTTTCTATATCATACACTTTCATATATTTCGTATTACCTTGAAAACGAGCTCCTGTTTTCTCTAAATACATAATTTGCTCTTTATGTTCTGAAGTAATTCTTTCTCCATACATAATCAATGGAATTCCAGGTGGATATGGAATTACCATTTCCGATGCTATCATTCCAACCGCTTCTTCTATAGATACTACCTTTGTTTCGTATCCTTCTAGTTGTTTATACGTATACAGCAAAGGAGAGAATTCCCCTTTATAAGTATAACGAATAGATTCCCTCTTGTCTTTCACCTTATAATGTTCCAATGCTACTCGGATCATCTCTATAGCCTTCATATAATCCTCATTTACTTGCAACGGCAAAATAAATAGGACATTATATGGATCTGCCATTTCTGTATATATACCAAATTTTTCAAATACACACTGTAATTCATATCCTGATAACCGACAACGAGTTTGTACGGTAACCTTTAACTCGTCTTGCAATGGATATTGTAAAATAGCTATTTGTGGAATAGAACACAATTCTTCTTTAAATCTGCGTAAAAACTCGATGATTTTATCATAGCCTTTTTCTTTTATGCTCGCTATTGTAAACCGTGCGATATCAAGAGAAGCCATAATTGGATACGATGGACTACTAGATTGTAGCATACTCAAATAAGTAGATACTTTTTCTTCGTTCACTAAATGACTATTTATATGTAAATAGGACCCCATTGTCATCGCAGGTAATGTTTTATGAGCAGAATGAACTACAATATCTGCACCATATGCTAATGCTGACTTTGGAAATGGTTCCCCTATACAAAAGTGTGCCCCATGCGCTTCATCTACTAAAACAGGGATTTTATGGGCATGTGCGTAAGCAATGCTTACCTCCAAATCCATTCCCATACCATAATAATTGGGATGTGTTAAAATAAGTGCTTTAGCATTTGGATATCTTTCAATTGCTTCCTTAATAACTTCATCATGAATTCCCACTGGTACATTATACGCTTCATCAATCCATGGATCTAAAAAAATCGGATTCGCTCCCGCTAATTTCAAACCATTAATGATTGATTTATGACAATTTCTTTGTACAAGGACAATGTCATGTTCCCTACAGCAAGACAAGATCATTGCTAGATTTCCCACGGTTGAACCATTAATTAAAAAATAACTTTTTTTTGCGCCATATACATCAGCCAATAACTGTTGTGCTTCATCTATACATTCAAATGGACTATGTAAATCATCTAATCCTGTTAATTCAGTTACATCAATGGATAGTATATCTTTAAACGCCCCTATAGCTTCCTGAGGGAAGTTTAAACCATTCTTGTGACCTGGAACATGGAAAGATAGTGGCCCTCTTTCTTTAAATTCTATTAATGTCTCATATAAAGGCATACGTTTCTGATTCATATATATCTCTCTTCCTTATTATTCATTCTTTATCTATTATACAAAACAAAAAAAATAATAGGCATATGCCTATTTAAAAATATGATACTTCTAATTTTCGAAGTTGTTTTAAATAATGTATATACTTCGGATCATTGGTCTCCGTGTTCACCATATCTCTTTCGCATTCATAACATATCAAGTTGTGATAAACGTGTATGCCTTCTTCTTTTTTCGCCTCACAAACAATGCAAATTTCACTTTGTAATTTCATATCCTTCCCCCCCCTCATTTAAATGAACATATTTTATACTCCTATTTCTTAACAATTTACAGATAAATATACATCCCTCTCTTATATAATATGATTTACTCTCGGGCAACGTGTTTGTATTACCGTTACTTCTTTCACGCACTGTTTAACAATACAAAAAAACACGAATCAAATG
>NUMR01000047.1 GCA_002578045.1 Bacillus cereus | reverse complement strand
CACCAATCGGGCTTTTACGGGCAGTTATCTCCCACCTAACTTCCTCGCATTCGCCGAATTTTGAGGTGGGAGTCTTACTGCCCGCAAATAGCGGGATAAAATGTGTTTTTTAAATAATCACTTTTTCAGTTCCTTCAATAAAATGCCTGTATTTCTTCTTATTTTGCCATTAATTTTAATGCTGATTGTAATTGTAAATCATTTTCTCCAGAACGGATTTTTTCAATGATTTTAGCCTGAATTGCCTCAGCTGTCTTTTTATCAAGCTGTCCTGTCGCTTCCATCTTATTCGCATTTTGGAATGCTTTCAGCGCTGATTCTGTCTCTTTACTAAAGTAGCCATCTTCACGACCTGGTACATAACCTAAGCTTTTCAGCATCTCTTGTGCATGCTTCACTTGCACATCATTTGAATTGTATGAAAGTGTTTTTTCAATTTGAATTGGTGTCGCATGGTAGTAATCTGGTTGTTTCACTTCTACAGTTGGCTTGATTCCTTTTTTATGAATCCAGTTTCCATCTGGAGTTAACCATTTGAACATCGTTAATTTAATGTTACTGCCATCTTTAAACGGAACAGCTTGCTGAACAGTTCCTTTACCAAATGTTGTTTCACCAATTAAATCGTAACCTTCTCCTTCTTTTAGCGCGCCAGCTAAAATTTCCGAAGCAGAAGCACTTCCTTTATCAATCAATACTGAAATTGGATATGGTTTTCTCTCTTTCAGCTCTGTAGAGAATTTCTTTTTCTCACCATTTCGCTGCTCTACTTGTAGCATCGGCTTTTTATTCGTCATAATTTCTCCTAGTATATCTTCTACACTATTTAAATAGCCACCAGGATTACCACGTACGTCAATAACTAAGCCTTTTATGTTTTTCTTCTCTAACTCTTTTAACTGATCCTTAAATTCTTTCGCTGTATTTTCGGAAAAAGAAGTAATTTGCATATAACCGATATCTTTTCCGTTCTCTTGTTTCACAGAACTAAATACCGTGAAAATCGGAATTTTTTCACGCTTAATTTTAAATACAATCGGATCAGTTACTCCTGCACGCTTAATTTCAATTTCGACAGTCGTTCCCTTTTTACCACGAATTTTTAATACGGCTTCTTCACGTGATAAGTCTTTCACACTGTTTCCATCTACAGATAAAATTTGGTCATTCGGTTTAATTCCTATCTTTTCTGCTGGTGAACCTTTAATTGGCGATACGATAATGAGCTTACCGTCCGTCTTATTCACCTCAGCCCCAATCCCCTCTAACTCAGGATCAAGCGATTCACTAAACTGTTTGGCTGTTTCTTTATCCATATACGTGGAATAAGGGTCCTTCAGCGTAGACAACATACCTTGTATTGCACCTTCAACTAACTTGTCATCTTTCACGTCTTCCACATAACGTGAATCAATTAGTGCATACGCCTCATTAATTTTTGCCAAATTCCCTTGCGTTGTGCTAGTGTTTCTACCCGAAATTGTTTGCGTTACTTCTGCTGGGTTAACCCCAAATAAAAAAATTCCTGCAAACATTCCGCCAGCACCAATTAAAAATGCAACAACCATTCCAATAATTGCAACTCTACGTTTCACTGCGGAATTCCCCTTTCCAAAACACACAGGTGGTGTAGCAAAAGGCATCACACAGCGTGTGATGCCTTTATCTATTTTTACTATATGATAAGCTTGTACGAATTATGTTTGCAACTTTTTATACTTTTAAGAAGCGACGAATTGACATTACACTTCCCCACATACCGATTAACGCACCGATTAACACTAATAAACCAGCTAATTGGAATACGAATGGGCTGTATGGTAAAAGCTCGAAAATTGTCCCGCCAAGTTTTTCATTAAACACACCTTGCAGCGAATTATACGTAACTAAAATTAGACCAATTGGAATAATTGATCCTAATACTCCTAGGAATAATCCTTCTAGCAAGAACGGCCAACGAATAAACCAGTTTGTTGCACCTACAAGTTTCATAATTTCAATCTCAGTACTACGAGCATAAATTGTAATTTTAATTGTATTAGAGATTAAGAACATCGCTGTGAATAAAAGACCAGCAATTAATACAATCCCAATATTACGTCCTGTTTTTACAGTATCAAATAATTTTTCAACTTGACCTTTACCGTATTGAACCATACTTACAAACTGCATCTTTTCAATCTTTTTCGCAATTGTTGCTGTATCTGTTGGCTCTTTCGCCTTTACAACAAACACGTCTTTCAGTGGGTTATCTTGCTCAAATAACTCGAACGTTTTTCCACTATCGCCTAAACTTTTAATTAAACGTTTCAATTCTTCTTCTTTAGAAGAATATTTAATAGAATCTACTTTCGAAATCTTACTTATATCTTCTTCTAATTTCTTTTGATCAGCTTCTTTCGCTGCTGGGTCAATGTGTACACGAATCTCTACATCTTGCTCTACCTTCGTCGCAAAATGGTTCATATTCATAATGGCTGTTAAAAAGACACCTACAAGTAATAATGTAACTGTTACTGCACTAACAGAAGCAAACGTCATCCATCCGTTACGGGATAGATTTTTTACACCTTCTCGCAAATGTCGACTAAGGGTTTTAGCCTTCATATCCGTATCCTCCCTCAATCTCGTCTCGAACAATTTTTCCACCTTCAATCGTGATTACACGATGACGAATCGTATTTACGATATCTGCGTTATGCGTCGCCATAACAATCGTTGTACCGCGTTCATTAATACGCGTAAAAATCTTCATAATGTCAAGAGCTGTTTCAATGTCTAAGTTACCTGTTGGCTCATCCGCAATTACAACTTTCGGCTTGTTTACAATTGCTCTTGCAATCGCAACACGTTGTTGCTCTCCACCTGAAAGTTCACTTGGAAGGGCATCGGCACGATCGTCTAGACCTACTAGTCCTAAAACTTCAGTAACACGTTCACGAATCGCATCCGGGTTTTCTTCAATTACTTCTAAAGCAAACGCAACATTCTCATATACCGTTAATTTAGGTAATAATTTAAAATCTTGGAAAATCATGCCTAATTGACGACGGAAATACGGAACATCTCTTTCTGCCAATGTTTCAATAGTAAGTCCATTTACATTAATAGATCCTGTAGATGGCTTTTCTTCACGATACATCATTTTAATAAATGTAGATTTTCCGGCTCCACTCGGTCCAACTACGTATACGAATTCACCTTGTTTAATCTTAACTGTGAGACCAGCAATGGCTTTCATACCATTCGGGTACTCCTTATAAACATTCGTCATTTTTATCATTATTTATCACCCAATGCTTAATGATTTTTTTCGAAATACTTTTAATAAAAAGGAATCCTTTATTTTCATCTGACCATTCTTATTGAAGTCAACTTACTTACATTCTTTTTATTCACACGCTGCTCTATATAATAGATTTCAGCAAAATTCTACAAACTTCATTGTAACATTAAACGGTTTCCAATTCGGATACATTTTTGTTACAGTTATGTTACATTCCAAAAAAAGGAAACGAGTTGTTATAACTCTTACCCAAAGTCATTTTTAGATAAGATTATATAATCAACTCGTCCATTTTTCCCTTTTTATTTATGTTCAGCTAACCATTCAGCTACTTTTTTTGCGTCCTCACCTTGAATAAGTCCTGGTGACATTGAACCGCGTCCTTTTTTAATAATTTCTTCGATATCTGTAGCATCGTACTTACCGCCTACTTTTCTTAAATCAGGTCCAGTTGCCCCTGATAAATCTGTCGCATGACATCCAGCGCAACTCTTTTGGAAAATTTGTTCTGCGCTATCTGTGCTTGCAGACTGATTCGAAGACTTACTCTCTTCTTTATTTCCACATGCTCCTAAAGTAAAAACAACTGATGTCCCTAGCACAATAGCCAACAATTTCTTTTTCAATTCTATCGCTCCCCATTGTTGATATTCTTTTCATTCCTAACACACTCATTTTCATTATAAGCATTATCTTTATATAGAAAAACTAAGGTATATTTCATATTCTTCAAAAATGCAGTAAGAACCCTGATAACATAAAGCTTTCATAAGTTGTTTCAATTTTGTGAACAACATAAAAACTTCTATAAAGTGAAACTTTAATCAGTGGGGGTTTTGTCCATCCTCCACTNNGTCTTACTGCCCACAAATAGGGGGATAAAGAACCTTTTTCAAAAAGGAAAATCAGAAAATTTCTGTATAAAGCCCTACTCTATTACCGCTCTGTTTTACTATTTTCTACTTTTTACAAAACAATATACAGCATTGTATTCTACATATAATCCCATCAAAAAGAGAAGTTGTCGTTTCCAACTTCTCTTCCTCTTTACTTCATCCATATAAATAAAATAAAACTCTTTATATCCTCTATTGTCCTCAGCATGCGCCAACAATTTTGTTGGCTTTTTCTCTTACTAGATGCGAGAACGTAAGTAAGCATCAATAAATGGATCAATTTCTCCATCCATAACTGCTTGTACGTTACCAACCTCTGTATTTGTACGATGGTCTTTTACAAGAGAATATGGGTGGAATACGTAAGAACGGATTTGGCTACCCCATCCAATTTCTTTTTGTTCACCACGAATTTCATCCAATTCCGCTTGTTGCTCTTCTAATTTCTTTTGATATAACTTTGCTTTTAACATTTTCATCGCATGTTCACGGTTTTTAATTTGTGAACGCTCTGATTGGCATGTCACAATCGTATTTGTTGGGATATGTGTAATACGTACTGCTGAATCTGTCGTATTTACGTGCTGTCCACCTGCACCACTTGCGCGGTACGTATCAATTTTTAAGTCTTCTGTACGTACTTCAATTTCAACTTCATCATTGAACTCAGGTACAACTTCACAAGATACGAACGATGTATGACGACGGCCTGAAGAATCGAATGGTGAAATACGTACAAGACGATGTACACCCTTCTCTGCTTTTAAGTAACCGTAAGCGTTGTGACCTTTAATTAATAAAGTAACGCTCTTAATACCTGCTTCATCCCCTGGTAAGTAGTCAACCGTTTCTACTTTAAATCCACGTTTTTCAGCCCAGCGTGTGTACATACGTAATAACATAGAACCCCAATCTTGTGACTCTGTTCCACCTGCACCTGGGTGTAATTCTAAAATCGCATTATTTTTATCATAAGGATCACTTAATAGTAACTGAAGCTCATACTCATTCATTTCTAGAATTAAGCCTTTTACTTCTGATTCTAATTCCTCATGTAAATCTTCATCGTACTCTTCTTTTAAAAGCTCATGCGTTACTTCTAAGTTTTCGAATGTCTCGTCTAACTGACGGAACTTTCCAACCATATCTTTTAACGCATTTGCTTCGTTAATTACAGCTTGAGCGCCTTGTTGGTCATCCCAAAATCCTGCACCCATCATTTTTTCTTCTAATTCTGCAATTTGTTTCTCCTTAGTAGGAAGGTCAAAGAGACCCCCTAAAAGCCGCTAATCTCTTAGCCATTTTCTCTAATTCCTGTCTAATTTCTACTAATTCCATTTCCTTCACCTCTATGTAATTACTGTTACTTTCGTATGAAAACAAGGGAAACTCTCTCCACTTATTACGGAGAGAGTTTAATCCTTTTCATTATACATTTTTGATATAAAAGTTTGCAAAGCGGTCTGAACTACCAGTTCGTATTACTTCCCAATACCACAGCAGTTTTTATATTTCTTACCGCTACCGCATTTACATAAATCGTTGCGGCCCATTTGGTCACCTTTTACAACCGGTTTTTTCTTCGCCTCTTCACCGTCGCTAGATGGATGAATAGCTTCACCTTGAACAACTTCTTGACGCTCTAAGTTTTGTTCAATTTCAGCTTTCATAATGTAGCGAGAGATTTCCTCTTCAATGGAAGCGATCATTGACTCGAACATTGCGAATCCTTCCATTTGATACTCACGAAGTGGATCAATTTGACCGTAAGCACGTAAATGAATACCTTCACGAAGGTGATCCATCGCATCAATATGCTCTGTCCATTTCGTATCTACAACACGGAATACAACAACTTTTTCGAACTCACGCATTTGCTCTTCAGGCATAAGCTTTTCTTTGTCGTTGTAACACTCTATTAATTTCGCGATAATTGGTTCGCCCATTTCCTCTGGAGCAAGGCGACGTAATTCTTCTTCTTTTACATCTCCTTCTTGCAGAAGGTTTGTATTTAAATAGTCAACAAGACCTTTAATGTTCCAATCTTCTTCAATTTCCTCTTGTGTATGAAGTGCAACAGCGCGTTCTACTGTAGATTTCATCATACCTTCAATAATGCCACGTAAGTTTTCAGATTCCATTACTTCTTGACGTTGTTTGTAAATAACTTCACGTTGCTGACGAAGTACATCATCGTATTGTAGTAATTGCTTACGTGCATCATAGTTATTTCCTTCTACACGTTTTTGTGCAGATTCTACTGCACGAGAAACCATTTTACTTTCAATTGGCTGAGAATCATCCATACCAAGACGGTCCATCATTGATTTCATATTGTCAGAACCAAATCGGCGCATTAATTCATCTTCCATTGATAAGTAGAACTGCGTAACACCAGGGTCCCCTTGACGACCAGCACGACCACGTAACTGATTATCAATACGTCGGCTTTCGTGACGTTCTGTACCGATAACTGCTAGACCAACGTTTTTAATATCGTCTCCAAGCTTAATATCCGTACCACGACCAGCCATGTTCGTCGCAATCGTTACAGCGCCTTTCATACCAGCTTCCGCAATGATATCTGCTTCACGCGCATGGTTTTTCGCGTTTAAGATGTTATGGCGTACACCTTTACGTGTTAACATTTTTGAAATAAGCTCTGACGTTTCAATTGCAACTGTACCTACAAGAACAGGTTGCCCTTGTTTGTGACGGTTTACAATATCCTCAACAACAGCATTGAATTTACCTTCCATTGATTTGAAGATTAAATCCGCACGGTCATCACGAATAATCGGTTTATTTGTTGGAATTACGATAACATTCATATTGTAAATGTTACGGAATTCTTCTTCTTCCGTTTTCGCTGTACCAGTCATACCAGATAACTTTTCGTACATACGGAAGTAGTTCTGGAATGTAATTGTCGCAAGCGTCATACTCTCATTTTGAATTTCTACGCCTTCTTTTGCTTCAATCGCTTGGTGTAATCCTTCGCTATAACGACGCCCTTTCATAAGACGACCAGTAAATTGGTCTACAATGACAATTTCGCCTTCTTGTACAACATAATCTGTATCACGGTGCATAACAACGTGCGCACGAAGTGCCTGATTAATATGGTGAAGAAGTGCTACATGTTTTAAATCGAATAGGTTTTCAATATGGAAAGCTTTCTCTGCTTTCGTAATACCATCTTCTGTTAACATTACATTTTTCGTTTTCACATCAAATGAATAATCTTTTTCATTTTCTAACGTACGAACGAACGCATTTGCAAACATGTATAGCTCTGTTGATTTTTGAGCTTGTCCAGAAATAATAAGCGGCGTACGTGCCTCATCGACTAAAATAGAATCGACTTCATCGATAATCGCAAAATGAAGTGGACGTTGAACGCACTGCTCTTTATATAAAACCATGTTATCACGTAAGTAATCGAATCCAAGCTCATTATTTGTGCTATACGTAATATCAGCAGCATAAGCAGCTTGTTTCTCTTCGCGTGACATACTGTTTAAGTTAATTCCTACCGTTAAGCCAAGGAACTCATGAAGTTGTCCCATTTCGCTCGCATCACGTTGTGCTAAATATTCATTGACTGTAACAACATGAACACCTTTTCCTGTTAAAGCATTCAAATATACAGGTAATGTAGACGTTAACGTTTTACCTTCACCTGTTTTCATCTCAGAGATATTCCCTTCGTGTAAGGCAATACCACCCATTAACTGTACGCCATACGGACGCATGCCAAGAACACGAATTGCAGCTTCGCGAACAACCGCAAAAGCTTCAGGAAGTAGATCATCTACTGTCTCACCTTTTGTTAGACGTTCTTTAAATTCAAGCGTCTTTTCTTTTAATTGTTCATCAGTTAGCGGCTTAATGGATGGTTCTAGTGCATCAATTTGCTCAACTGTTTTCTGCATACGTTTAATTTGGCGTTGATTTACATCAAACACCTTTTTTAAAATACCGATCATAGGAAATACGCTCCTCTTTTTATTAAAATAAAACTCCCGATTGTTTATCTTTTTCTCTATTACAATCAGTCGTTATAAAAATCCAGTGTATGTTATACCAATTTTTCTCCTAATTAAAAAAACTAAAATGTATATACCTAATGACAATTGTAACACTTGTCTTATAGCTATGACAACAATCGGAAAAATGTCGGGTCTTATATTCAGAAAAAGTTTTTATTTCATGTGTTACATTTCTTTTTTCTCTTTCTATATATTGATTTTATTTTTTCACTGAAGGAATAAATCGAATCGATATAATACAAAATCACAATACCACCATATAAAAATACCATCAATATTTTCCAGAAGATTTAATATTATGTTTACAATTCTAAAATTTCGTTAAATTAAATAGAAAAATAATATACTTTTAACAAAGAAATACTTGTAGAAATAACCACATTCATATGAATGTTCCAAATAATAAAGCTCCAAAACTAAAATATATAAAAAAGCGCAGCCTCTTTCGGCTGCGCTTTCGAATTATTATTTCGTTTCGATTAAACCATACTTCCCATCTTTACGGCCATATACAACATTAGTTTCATTTGTATCAGCATTTGTGAAGACGAAGAAATTATGTCCTAGCATATCCATTTGCAAGATTGCTTCTTCAACGTCCATCGGTTTTAAATCGAATCGTTTTGTACGTACAAGTTCTAATTCATCCTCTTCTACCCCATCCATAACAGCTGTTGTTTCTGGAAGAATCAAGTTCGTTTTCACAGAACCTTTCTCACGTAATTTACGATTTACTTTTGTTTTATGTTTACGAATTTGTCGCTCAATTTTATCAACTACTAAATCAATTGCAGCGTACATATCACTATTAGTTTCTTCTGCACGAAGTAATAAATCAGGAAACGGAATTGTTACTTCGACACGTCGCTTGTCAGAGTACACTTTTAAATTAACTTTAACCTCTGGGAATGTATCAAAATAACGCTCTAACTTACTTAGTTTTTTCTCTACATATTCCTTTAATGCTGGAGTTACTTCAATATTTTCACCACGAATGTTGAATTTCATAAGATGAATTCCCCCTTTCAAGCCTATGTACTTGAATTTCGACATCAGCTTAAAAACTCCTTCTAACTTTTTTAAAAAAATTAGTGGAATTGCGATTTTTTTATCGTTTTTTGTTGAAATGAAAAGATGCATCGTTTCTACATTTATTTTATCCTATTAACATCGTGAATAACGAATATAACTGTGGACAATTCGTTACAGAAAAAAAACAACTTTTTGACAACTCAACCCATAACAAAAAACCCCTTGCAAAAAAACAAGAGGTTCTACTACATATATATAACGTTGCCACAAACGTAGCTCTTTCTTCCTAAAAACAATATCCCTATAGCTTTACAACGTTAGCCGCTTGTGGTCCACGTGCTCCATCTACAATGTCAAACTCTACTTGTTGCCCTTCTTCTAATGACTTATACCCATCTTGTTGAATTGCAGAAAAATGGACAAACACATCATCACCATCTTCACGCTCAATAAACCCAAATCCCTTCTCTGCATTGAACCATTTCACTCTTCCTTGCATGTTCATTCCATTCCCTTCACTCTAAAAATCAGGACATTCGCCCCATAATTTGACTATAACGAATGACAACATACGAAGTCAAAGAAGACTTATCGCCTTTTTATTATCTCTTTCGACATTTCCATTTTAACTTCTACAAAGCGTCAAACTAGAAACCTCTCTTGCTCCTCTTTCGTATAAAAGACTTCCAATTTGCCTAACTGTAATACCTGTCGTATACACATCATCAACAAGTAAAATATGTTGTCCATGAAACATCTCTTCTCCCTGAAAATAAAAAGGATTACTTCCTGACACTCTTTCTTCACGTGTTTTCTTACTTTGCTTTTCTGTCTCTATTCTGCTTAATGATGTATGAGACACGCTAAGAGGTAAACAAGCTGCCAATAACTCTGCTTGATTAAAACCACGCTCGTACTCCCGTTCCCTACTAAGCGGAACAGCCATAACAACTGAAACATGTGTAAAGTACTTTTGAAAAAGACTGCGAAAAGGTTGATAAAACATATGAACTAACTCAGCATCGCCACGAAACTTAAACTGCGCTAGTATTCCCTTCATCTCATCATCGTACATATATAACGAACGATTTTTAAAAGATGGATAGCTCTCCTTATTCATCCACCTTACACAATCCATGCAAATGTCACTTTCTTTATATTTGGCAGGCAAGGAATCTAAAGGTCGACCACACTCTCTACAAATCTCTCCTATAATATAAGAAATCTTTTGCTCACACCTATCACATATATACTTTTTTTGAACCGCAACAAAAAAGGTGTACCAACTAATCGCGCACGAAATACCCTCATCACAAAGTAAGCAATGCATTAATCGATCAATCCTTGTTCTTTAGCATTTTTGTTCATACTTTGAATATGTTTTTTCGCCCGTACCATCGCCCCTGTCTTACCATAATGAAAATAAACGACCTCGCCATGCGGTTCCTCAAAACTACGACCTGCCCGACCTGCAATTTGTACGAGTGCACTTTCTGAAAATATTTTTTCTTCCGCTCCTAAAACTGCGACTTGTAAATTCTTCACCGTTACACCTCGCTCCAAAATCGTCGTTGTAACTAGCAAAGGAATTTCTCCCCTTCTGAAAGCAGCCACTTTCTCTTTTCTCACTGGATCTTCTGCATGTACACCGTCGATTCGATTGTTTAATGATTTTAATAACAAACTGATTTCTTCTACGTATCGTACGTGGGGAACAAATAGAAAAATGGGATATTGTTTATCTAAGTACATTTTTAGCCATTGTAGTAAAACACGTGGGATTCTTTTACGCATGAGGGATTTTTCCCAATTACCGCACCACCGAAATTCTGGAACGGGCAAAGGATGACGATGATAACGCCCTGAAATAATGACACCCTTTTGCTTACGATTTCGCAATTTTCGTTTCCACTTTTCATCTGGAGTCGCAGTTAAGTAAATATGTGCTGCGTTCTCTTTCATCGCTTGCTTTACTGCATACTGTAGCATCTTATCCGCATGATACGGAAAAGCATCTACCTCATCTACAATCATGACATGGAACGCTCTATAATAACGTAATAACTGATGGGTGGTTGCAACGACTAACATTGCATCTTTTTCCTTATCTATACTCCCTCCATATAAAGCAGATACATTTGTATATGGAAACACTTCTTGCAATCTCGGTGCTAATTCCAGTACAACATCCATCCTCGGTGTTGCGATACAAACCCTTTCTCCTTTTTGAAGTGCCTCTTTCATACCGTAAAATAACATTTCTGTCTTTCCTGCGCCGCACACAGCCCAAATGAAAAACGATTCTTTCCTCTTAACAGCTTCTATAACCCCTTGTGCGGCCAACTCCTGACCGGCAGACAAAACTCCCTTCCACTGTAACGGGTTTAAATCCTTTTCTCTTTTTCTTTCAGCGATTCCGCGAACAAGTACCGCACACTCACTGACTCTCCCCATCGTTATGCACTTCCGGCAATATGTGCATACTTTGTTGCACCTTTTACATAAAAACGATGCAAATAGCCGCTGCTCCATATTTCCGCAGCGCTGACATATATATTTAGAAGCTTCCTTTTTTACACCTTGTACACATACAATCTCTCCCTTCTTTTTCAAATCATTTAATTTATCCCGTAAATCTGAAGAAAGTTCTTCTAATAATAACTGTTTTCCAGCTAGCATCAGCAATCACCTCCAACACTACTATAAACCTTTATCATAATCTCGTAAAAACTCAAAAAAGCCGATAACCTACTTATAAAATAGTAAGCTATCGACTTTATACACGTTTTTTATTGAATTATAAACCTATAATCTTCCGTAACCTAAGAAATGTGTTTGGTTGTAAGAGCTATTTACGCTACCGTAAGCAACACCGGTTGATTCATCAGCAGCATGAATCATTTGACCGCCACCAATGTAAATTCCAACATGTGATACGCCAGCTCTGTAAGTACCTTGTAAAAAGATAAGATCTCCTGGTTTCGCTTCAGATGGGCTAATCTTTTGTACAGAACTCCACAGACCTCTAGTATCTTGACGACCTAAACCGTAAACGTAAGAGATTAAACCACTGCAGTCAAATCCACCGTTTGAAATTGATGCACTACCCCATACATATTTTAAACCTACTAAACCTCTAGCTTTTTCAACAACATCCTGTCTCCCGCCACCTTCATTACCCGATACTGGAGTTGGAGCTGGTTTTTTCTCTTCTTTTTTCTTAGGCTCATCTTTTTGAGCTTGTCCACCGTTGTTTGCTTGTGCAGCTTGCTCTACTTGTTTTTGAACAGCAGCTTCTTGTGCAGCTTTTTCCTGCGCTTCTTTTTCAGCAATCTGTTGTAATCTTAATGCTTGTTGTTCAAGATCTTTTAACTGGCTTTCCGTACTTGTCATCGTATTTACAACTGTTTCCATTTTACCGCTTAAATCATTTACCGCTGTTTCTTTTTTCGCTTTTTCAGCGTCAAGTTCTTTCTTAGCAGTTTCAATTTGAGCTTGTGCTTCTTTTAATTCTTTTTGTTTTTCTTTTACCGTTTCAACATCTTTTTTCACGTTCGCTTGATCTTCTTGTTGTGTTTTCATGATATCTTCATCAGACTCAAAAATTTTAGACACAGAAGTTAAACGATCAACTAAATCTGCAACGTTTTTAGAATTTACAAGAACTTCTGTTACAATGTTCGTGTTCGGTTGTTCTTGAAGTGCAACTAAACGTTTTCTTAATAACTCTTCACGTTTTGCAATTTTTGTTTGTAGCTCTGCAATGTCTTTATTTTTTTTTTCGATTAATTGCTCTGTATCAGCAACTTTTTTCGTTGTTTCATCAAGTTTTGCAGCATTCTCTTGAACAGACTTATCTAAACCTTGAATTGTTTTGTTTAAGTCATTCATTTGTTTTTGTAATTCATCACGCTCTTGTTGTTGTTTATGTAAAGTGTCATTTTGTGTGTTAATTTGTGATTTCACATCAGAAATACTATCTTCTGCAAATGCATTTGGTGTTAACCCTGAAAACATTAACCCTGCAACTAATGCGCAAGACGCCATTTTTAGCTTTTTCATTTTATTTTTTACACCGCTTTCTTTTTTCTTTTTCCGTATATAGCCTATAAATTTTATATCATAATTCGGGATTTTTTTTGCTAATGTTACGTTTTTGTAAAACAAATGTAATATTTTATGTGCCTTTAGCGCAAAATACGTATAATTTTGTATGTATGTGTAGAAGTTTAAAAGCCTTACCATTTTTATAAAGTGAAACTTTAATCAGTAGGGGTTTGTTATCCCCCACTAATTATGAGCNNAATCGGGCGTTTACGGGCAGCCCGACTCCCACCTAACTCCTTTTCTCCAGCCGAATTTTGAGGTGGAAGTCTTACTGCCCACAAATAGCGGGATAGACAAAGAAAAACGTAAGGTGTCCCTTACGTTCTGTTAAATATACGAATACAAATGGAAACGCTATTCCATCCATTTCTCAGCCCAATTTTGGACTTCATCCATAACACTTTCTAACGCTTTTCCTTTTTCAGTTAAGCCATACTCGATTCGAACTGGTACTTCTGGATAAACGTTTCGAACTACAATGCCTTCGCCTTCTAATTCCTTTAAACGCTCTGACAACATACGATCGCTCATATTCGGTATAATGTCTGCGATTTCTCTAAAACGTTTCGACTCTTCCAACAAAGATTTAATAATTAAGCCAGTCCATTTTTTACTAAGCAAAGTAAAAGCTGACTCAAACTTTGGACATAAACAAGAATTATGCTCCATATGTTTCACCTCTCTTCCATTATAATATAGCTTCTTGTAAAAAGTAAGTTATAAAACTTTCCTCATCATTTTATTTTACGTACATTTTACCATTTCCAAATATTAACCTGTCAACTAAGCGTAAAATATCTGTAAAAAACCTCTTCAAAAAGAGAGCCTTTTATATCTTTATTACTTCGTATACCATCCAAGACCTAGTGCACCTTCACCTAAATGTGTACCAATTACAGCACCAAAATAACCTGTATGGATTGTGACATGAGGATATTTCTCTTCTAATTCTTTCTTCCATTCATTCGCTTCCTCCTCGCGTTGCGCATGAATAATAACTGCTTCCATAGGTATACCTTTACCTGCTTGCTCATCAAAAATTTCAATGATGCGTTTTAACGCTTTTTTACGCGTACGAATCTTTTCAAACGGAATAATGACTTTATCTCTAAAATATAAAACTGGCTTCACTTGTAGTAAGCTACCGATAAAAGCTTGCGCACTATTTAATCTTCCACCACGTTGTAAATGATGTAAATCATCCACTACAAAATAAGCGTCAGCTGTTTGCTTCATTTCATCAAAACGGGCGATAATCTCTTTTGGATCCTTTCCCTCACTTGCTAGCTTTGCACCTTCACGCACATAAAATCCTTGTACTTCACAACTAATTTCGGAGTCGTACGTATATACATCAATACCCTCTACCATCTGTCCAGCTGTCGTTGCCGTTTGATATGTACCACTAATTCCACTTGAAAGATGAACGCTAATAACCGTATCATAATCCTTAGATAATTCTTCATATAGTTCAACAAACTTTCCGATTGCTGGCTGAGAAGTTTTCGGAAGTTCTTCTTGCTCACGTACTTTCACATAAAAATCATCTGCTGAAATTTCAGCTTCTTCTTGATAAGATTCTGTTCCAAATGCAACATTTAATGGAATCATATATATATTGAGTTCATCACGAATATGCTTCGGTATATATGCTGTACTATCAGTAACAATAGCTGTTTTCATTTGCGTACCTGCCTTATAAAAAAGTTTTTATTTCCTAATTTTACACGAAAACTAAAAATGGTGCATCAATACATGAAAATACCGATTGAAAATTATACTCACCATCTCGACAAATTACAACAAAAAGATGAAATACCCACCAAAAATTTCAATTTTTTTATAAAAAATGTTTGAATATAAAAACGCTCGCTTTTAAAATGGAAAGTACTAGTCGTTTTGATAGATAGGGGCGTATACGAGTGCTATTACAATATTTAACAATCAAAGACTACGGCGAACACGAAATTATCATTCAAAAATCAAGATTTATCTGTTATGTTAGCCGAGCTACAACCGAAGAAGAAGCTCAAGAATTTATACAAAAAATAAAAAAACAAAATTGGAATGCAACACATAATTGTTCCGCGTATTTAATTGGCGAACAAGATCAAATCCAAAAAGCAAATGATGATGGCGAGCCTAGCGGTACTGCTGGCGTACCTATGTTAGAGGTACTAAAAAAACGCGGTTTAAAAGATACCGTCGTTGTCGTTACACGTTATTTTGGCGGCATTAAACTTGGTGCGGGTGGATTAATTCGTGCATATGGAAAATGTACAAGCGAAGGTATTAATCATGTCGGTGTTGTCGAACGAAAACTAATGCGTATTATGCAGACCGAAATTGATTACACATTACTTGGCAAAGTTGAAAATGAATTACGTAATTCGAAATATGGCATTAAAGATATACATTATCTAGAAAATGTCACATTTAATACGTATGTAAAAGAAGACGGAAAACAAGCATTCACAGATTGGATGATTGAATTAACAAGTGGAAAATGTACAATTACAGAAGGGGATATGTTGTACTTAGAACAAGATGTTATCTAAGAATAACTAAATTATCACCTTTAAAGATTAATGTAGTGAATTACTTCCCTACAAATGAACTAAGGAGATTATATATGGAAGAACGTTATTATCATCTCCAAAATAGCAGAATAAAAAAGAAACGCAGAAGAAAGTTTTTCTTCTTCCTTATTTTCGCATTTTTATTTGGCAGTGTAGGAGTTTATATGTTAAATTCCTATTCTTCTCTCATGGGGATGTATAGTGGTTTTACTCGTGAAAAATCGGATTTGAGAACCAAAGATGTAGAAATTACAAAGGAACCTTTCACAATTCTCATTATGGGTATAGAAGATTATGCAACAGACGGTCAAAATGGTCGTACAGACTCATTAATATTTGCGACAGTCAATCCAAAAACCCAAAAGATTTCGCTTATGAGTATTCCTCGTGACAGCCTTGTTCCAATTATCGGAAAAGATAAAGAGGACAAAATTAACGCTGCACATGCTTACGGTGGAGAAAAAATGGCAATCGAAACTGTCGAAAGTTTTCTAAAAGTTCCTGTAGACCATTATATTAAAATTGATTTCCATGGCTTTAAAGGTATCGTTGATGCTGTTGACGGTGTTACCGTTGATGTCCCCTTCGATTTCTGGGAGCGTTCTGACGTGGATTACTACAAAAAAATCCAATTTAAGCAAGGGCAACAACACTTAAACGGTGAAGAAGCACTCGCTTACGTCCGTATGCGAAAGCAGGATCCAAACGGCGATTATGGTCGAGCTGCTAGACAAAGACAATTACTAGCCGCTGTTGCTCAAAAACTAAATTCCGCCTCTACTGTATTTAAAATGAAAGATTTAACGACTGCCGTTGGAAAATATATAAAAACCGACATTCCTATTTCAGAAGGACTTGCTCTTTACAATAAACTCTCTGGATTTGATCCTTCTACAATACAAACGTTAAAGCTTGAAGGAGAAGATAGAAAAATAGGCGGTATTTATTACTTCCTTCCAGATCCAATCAGTGTAGAGACGGTACGTAACGAAATTAAAAAAGAGATAGGAGAAAAGGTAAAAACTCCAACAGATCCAACTACAACAACCAAATCAAATCCTGATGCAAATTCTAACTCTAACGAAAAAGAAAAAGAAAAGAAAGAAACGCGTCAGAACAAAACACCAACTGAGTCGCCTCCTTCTACAAATGCTCATGCAGAGTGGATTATGAGAAATCAGCAATAACAAAAAGAGCCAAATCATATGCGATTTGGCTCTTTTTTATTTATTTATTTATTTATTTATTTATTGAAGTGTTGTACAATCGCTTCTACAATACGCTCTGATGCACGGCCATCACCGTAAGGGTTAGATGCTTTCGCCATCTTATCATGAGCTTCTTTATCGGATAGTAACTCATCAGCAAGATTAAAGATTGTCTCTTCGTCTGTTCCGGCTAATTTCAGCGTACCTGCTTCAATACCTTCTGGGCGCTCTGTTGTATCACGAAGAACAAGAACTGGTACACCTAATGACGGAGCTTCTTCTTGTACACCGCCAGAATCCGTTAACATTAAGTATGAACGAGCTGCAACGTTATGGAAATCAATTACATCTAGCGGCTCAATTAAATGAATACGACTATGTTCACCTAAAATATCATTCGCTGTTTCACGAACAACAGGGTTCATATGAACAGGGTACACAACTTGTACATCTTCATACTTATCAACAAGGCGCTTAATCGCGCAGAACATATTACGCATTGGTTCACCTAAGTTTTCACGTCGATGCGCTGTCATCAGTACAAGACGATCATTTCCAAGCTTCTCTAGTACAGGATGGCTATATGTTTCTTTTACAGTCGTTTTCAGTGCGTCAATCGCTGTATTTCCTGTGATGAAAATGCGTGACTCATCTTTGTTTTCTTTCTGTAAGTTCGTTGCTGATTTTGCTGTAGGTGAGAAATGAAGATCCGCCATTACACCTGTTAATTGACGATTCATCTCTTCTGGATATGGAGAATATTTATCCCATGTACGAAGTCCTGCCTCAACATGCCCTACTGGAATTTGATTATAAAAAGCAGCTAAACTAGCAATAAATGTTGTCGTTGTATCACCATGTACAAGTACAATATCCGGCTTTGCTTCTTTCATTACTTTATCCAAACCTTCTAAACCACGCGTTGTAATATCAATTAAAGTTTGACGGTCTTTCATAATATTTAAATCGAAATCTGGCGTAATTCCAAATATACTTAATACTTGATCTAACATTTGGCGATGTTGTGCTGTTACAGTCACAATCGACTCAATTTTTTCTGGATGCTTTTGCAACTCTAATACAAGAGGTGCCATTTTAATTGCTTCTGGACGTGTCCCGAAAATTGTCATTACTTTTAAACGTTCAGTCATATTATTTCCTCTTTTCTTTCACTAGTTACAACTTCTATTATGACATATAAGAATAGACAGGGTACATCTCTTTTTAATGCATAGTAGCCACATGATTAGGACAAACATTCTTTCGTCCTACTGAGTAGTAATCTATCCCCTGCTTCTTAGCATCCTCAATAGTATAACAATTTCTCCCATCAAATAGAATAGGCTCCTCCATAAGTTGTACATACTTTTCTAACGGATACGTTCGAATAGCTTCCCATTCCGTTACGATAAAAACTGCACTCGCATCTCTAATCGATTCATCTATACATTCAGCATATTGTATCGTCTTCCCAAATATTTGTTGTACATGCTGAATTGCTTTCGGATCGTATACAATTACATCTGCACCTATATTAATTAATTCCTGTATAATAATAAGAGATGGTGCTTCTCTAATATCGTCCGTATTTGGTTTGAATGCGGCTCCAAGAACTGCAACCCGCTTCTTATTCATATTTATTACTTTTTTCGCTTTTTCAACTAATAACAACTGCTGCTTATTATTCACTTCAATGACCGCTTTTAACAAACGAAAATCATGAGAAACATTTCCTGCAATTTGTACAAGTGCTTTCGTATCTTTCAGAAAGCATGATCCCCCGTATCCAATGCCTGCCTGTAAAAAGTGGGTACCAATTCTCTTATCCATCCCCATCCCTTTTGCTACATCTACTACATTTGCTCCTACCTTTTCACATATATTCGAAATTTCATTAATAAAGCTAATTTTTGTAGCCAAGAATGCATTAGACGCATATTTAATCATCTCTGCACTTTTAATATCTGTAATATAGGTTTGTATACATAATGCACTGAGATAATATAAATTCCCATATTTTAACACGAAACTTACTCATTTCTACGTGTAACACTTATAATACTGAAATAAAAGTACTCACTACAGGAGAGAACAAAAAATGGTCTATTATAAATACCAACACAAGCAACCTTCTCAAATGATCCAACATTCCGTATACAATTGTCATATATTCCGTTCACTTCCACTTACTGCAAAAAGAAAAAAAGATTGAATTCTAATCTTTTTGTGATACCATATGTTATGAGCCTGTAAATGAACATCATAATTTTCAGATAAATACATTAAAAAATTATGTTAGACTATAAAAAGGTGGGGTATTAATGGACTCACAAGTGATTTATGCCATTTTGGCATCTTTCATCACTGTACTCGTCGTTACTCCTTTAGTTATTAAATTAGCTTTTAAAATAGGAGCAACTGATAAACCGAACGCACGTAAAGTGCATCAAAAAATTATGCCTCGTCTTGGCGGGTTAGCAATTTTTATCGGTGTGGCTGTAGGATTTGTTGTTGGTGGCTTATATGAACAAAGAATGTTAACGATAACGCTAGGTGCTATCATCATTGTTATTATTGGAATTTTAGATGATATGTACGAATTATCTGCGAGAGTTAAATTCGGTGGACAACTATTAGTTGCAGTTATGATTGTAAAAAGTGGATTATTAGTGCAAGTATTATATATTCCAATCCTTGGGGATACTGAGCTTGGATGGCTCGCTTATCCAATTACAGTATTTTGGATTGTAGGTATTACAAATGCCATCAACTTAATTGATGGTTTAGATGGATTATCTGCTGGAATTTCATCTATCGTACTTGCAACGCTGGCATATATGGCCTTCACTAGCCCATGGGGTACTGGAGCGGCTATTATCTTACCATTAGCATTAATTACATTAGCAAGTACAATCGGATTTTTATTCTACAACTTCCATCCAGCAAAAATTTTCATGGGAGATACAGGAGCACTATTTTTAGGATACTGTATTTCTGTTATATCGTTACTTGGATTATACAAAAGCGTTACGCTATTCAGTTTTATCGTTCCAATTATCATTTTAGGTGTACCTGTATTTGATACGACATTTGCAATTATCCGTCGTATCGTAAATAAAAAACCTATTTCAGCACCAGATAAATCGCATTTACATCACCGCTTACTTGCAATGGGATTCTCCCATCGTAAAACGGTACTAATTATATACGCATTCGGTATCTTCTTTAGTGTAAATGCCATTATTTTCACTAGTGCAACATTATGGTTATCCATTATTCTTCTTTTCGCTTTAATTTTCTTCACAGAAATCATTGCTGAAATAATCGGGCTTGTACACGAGCGTTACAAACCACTTATTTCCTTTTATAAAAAAGTGAAAAAACGCGAAGACTAATTGCAGTATAGCCTTTACAATTATGAAATATTCAAATAGCATCCTCTTTCTTCCAAGAGGATGCTATTTTTATTTTTTACTCCTCATTTGACATTTCCAAAATATAGATTGTTTGAGAGTTCCTCTATTAGAGAAAGATATACATACTAAGAAAAGTATTAAATTTTCTTTTTTACATCTTGATTGTCAAACTGAGGGTGAATGTTATGATCAAGCGAGTATTTCAGTGCATCATTTTATTTTTAACAATTACTATGTACGCATCATCTAATATCGAAGCAACAACAGTTATTCCTGCTGAACATCATCCAAATACGGAAACCAGCTCTCCTTCACAAAAGATTGCGTACTTAACATTTGATGACGGACCAAACAAATATACTACGCAAATTTTAGACATTTTAAAAGAAAAGAACGGAAAAGCAACTTTCTTTGTTATTGGCGGGAAGGTACCACATTACAAAAAGACAATGCAACGATTAATTAATGAGGGACATTATATCGGGCTTCACAGTATGTCACACGATGTAAAACGTCTTTATACTGGCGATCCTTCCACTTTAATTACAGAAATGGAACAAGCGCAAAACATTGTCGAGCAAGTTACAAAATTAAATACACATCTCGTTCGTGTCCCATACGGTAGTATGCCTTACTTAAAAAAGAATTACCGTGACGCACTTGTATCAGTCCAGTATAAAATGTGGGATTGGACAATTGATACATATGACTGGAAAAGCTATGATAATCCTTCTGTCGTACTAGAAAGAATACGTAATCAAAGTGATGAACAAGTAGAAGTTATTTTAATGCATGATTCCAGTGTCACAGTGCAAATACTCCCACAAGTAATTGATTATTTACAGTCACAAGGATACAAGCTTCTTTCCTATAATCCATCTTTCCATCTCGAAGTGAATTTTTGGAAAGACACAAGATTATAGCAGCTTTAGTACTTATATGCTAAAGCTGTTTTATTTTTCTCTTCCCACCCTTCCCGTTTTTGTGTAAAATTTTAAATAGTGATAAAGTTTCGAGGTGAATAGAGGTGAATAGAAATGAAACGAATAGATCTCATTTTTAACGCAATACAAGAAGGACATTATACAGAAGGTATAACCGCATCAGAACTTGCTATCCTGCTACAACTAGATCGTGCCAATGTAAGTAGCGACTTAAACAAACTTGTAAAAGATAAACGTTTATTAAAAACAAATACGCGCCCTGTTCGTTTTTATATAGAAACGAACACTTCATTGGAAACGCGTTCAAAAGACGTTACTTCATTAGATACATTTGCAATTGAAAATACCAGTCTGAAAATCGCAATTGAAAAAGCAAAAGCTTCCATTCTCTATCCTCCAAACGGTATGCATACTTTACTTCTAGGAGAAACAGGTGTCGGAAAATCTATGTTCGCTTCTTTAATGCACGAATACGCAATTGAAGTTGAACAGCTTCCAAAAGATGCACCATTTATCGTCTTTAACTGTGCTGATTATGCAAACAATCCACAACTACTACTTGGACAGTTATTTGGGATAAAAAAAGGAGCTTACACAGGCGCAAATGATCAAAAAGGATTAATTGAAAAAGCGCATGAAGGAATCCTTTTCTTAGATGAAGTGCATCGCCTTCCTCCAGAGGGACAAGAAATGCTTTTCACCTTTATTGACCGCGGGGTATACCGCCGCCTTGGAGAAACAGAAAACGAGCGTAAAGCACAAGTATTAATCATTACTGCAACAACAGAAGAACCAAATTCATTTTTATTAAAAACATTCACAAGACGTATACCGATGACTATCACGCTTCCACCACTTCGTGAGCGTACACATAAAGAACGCTTTGCTTTATTACAACTATTTTTCACAAATGAAGCAATTCGTCTCCGAAAAGAAATTCATGTTAGCCCAAATGCAATGCGTGCTTTCGTCTTTTACAATTGCCCCAATAATATCGGTCAATTAAAAACGGATGTACAAATTGCTTGTGCGAAAGCTTATTCTGATTTTGTGACAAAGAAACGTGATTCTGTCTATGTTTCAAGTACAGATTTACCTTGGTATATGAAAGAAGGACTGTTTATTGAAAGAAAAAGCCGCCATCTATACCAAATATCAAATGAAACATTTGTATTTACGGGAGATGAAGGTTGGAGTATGCATAAAATAGAAGATGAAAAACGTTCTTCTATTTACGACTATATTGATTATAAATATAAAGAACTTCAAGCACGAGGTATTGAAGAAGAAGAATTAGAATTACTAATAGAAAATGATATTCAAAGCTTTTTCGTACAATATTTTAACAAAATGTCCAAAAAGACAAGTCATGAAAATGTTTTTAAAATTGTTGATCGTAATATCGTTTCCGTATGTGAAAAAATTGCGGAACTTGCTGAAAAGCATTTATCTAAAACGTTTGATGAAAAAGTATTTCTCGCTTTAAGTTTACATGTACAGACAACTCTACAACGTTTGCAAGGCGGGAAACGAATTCATCACCCACAATTAAATCAAATTCGTACGAAATATAAAGAAGCTTTTTCCGTAGCTATGCAATGCATTCAACTACTGGAGGAAGAATTACAAATAACAATGCCTATTGATGAAGCAGGCTTTTTAACAATGTTCTTCGTTGTTGATCCAATTCCTGCCTCACAAGCAGAAGTAAAAGTATTACTATTAGCGCACGGTAATGGCATCGCAACAGAAATGGCAAACGTGACAAACGAACTTCTCGGTATTGATGAAGTGACCGGCATTGATATGCCGCTACACGAATCACCGAAAGATTTCTTAGAGCGTGTGAAAGTATATATGAAAACACTTCAAAATGTAAACGGGCTTCTCTTACTCGTTGATATGGGTTCACTTGCTTATATCGGTGACATATTAGAAACGGAGTTCAAAATTCCTGTACGTGTTCTCTCGATGACAAGCACACCACATGCACTAGAAGCAGCTCGAAAAGCTCAGCTCGGTTATTCATTAGACACACTATATGAAACAGTGAAGAATTTAACACCATTTTACTTAAACGTACAAGAAGAAAAGAAAAAGCCACTCTCTCCAATGAAATCTGTTATTTTAACAGCTTGTTTAACCGGCGAAGGAAGTGCTTTAGCTATTCAAAAAATGTTAGAGAACTATTTACGTTTTGACAAAGACTTAATTGAAATTATTCCGATTAGTATCGTCCATGAAAAAGATTTAACGAAAATGATTGAGAACATAAAAAAAGAGCGTAACATCATTTGTATCGTCACGAATTTCGATGTGAAAGTACCATGCTTAACCTATCATTTCCAAAATATTGTGAACTACACAGCAATCCAACCAATTCAAGAACTAATTACGCATGAAGAAACATATGTGAAAATGGCTGATATTCTTGAACAACAAATGCAGCGTAATGATGGGACATTACTAATTAAAACCATTCGTTACACATTAAATACAATTCAAGAACTAATCTCCTTACAGTTAACTCCGGATAGCTTAATGGGAGTCATTTTGCACATGAGCTGTATGATTGACCGTCTTCAAAAAGGAGAAAGCCTTCTCCCTCATCCAGATAAAGAGAAAAGAAGACAAGATGAGTACTGGATGTATATGAAAGTGAAAAAAGCATTGCAACCGATTGAAAATACATTTAAAATACAAATACCAGATGATGAAGTATTTTATGTCATGGACTTCTTCATTAAAAATCAGCCTTAAAAAAATGAAACGAGAAGATAATCGCATCTTCTTGTTTAGATCGATTTGCTAGCAATAGTTGCAGCACCCTATATAAGTAGAAAAGGCTGTTCCAAAATATTTTTGGACAGCCTTTTCGTTTACTTCTTCACTTCCCTTATTCTCCCTCGTATTTCTCCCTTTTTATTAGACTGCGTATAAACATTTACATATACATTCGCCTGAATAATTTCTTGAAGTAAACTATCAAATGATCTCCCTTGTAACGGACCTGCAAAATCCTCCGCATTTGCTATACCAATAACGACTCCTTCATTCACACTAATTCCTTGCTTTAACGGACCAAACAAATTTAAAACAACTGGACCAATTTGCTCTTTTTTTCCTAAATGAATTTGGCATGATGTAATCTTTTTTATATTTTTTAATATAACTCTATAATGTAATTTCGTTAAATCCTTACTAAAAATGAACTCTGTTACACCATAAGCCTCTGTATTGACAGGAGGTACTTCCCTCTTTCCCGTTAACCTAGCAAAAAAGTGTGTTGTCATACAGGCATTCTCCTTATATAAATTTCCCAGCACTACTTCTACTACTTTATGGTTTATACATAATCATTTATGACTTTTTCAATTTTTAATTACGAAGAAAAGATTCACACAATCTTTACATTAAAATCGTTTCTTTTGTTCGATAACCTCTTGTATAATGCAATTTGGACGAGCACAATTATGAATTCTATAGATTTCGTTTTTGCTTCTCTTCTATTTTGCTTACTCGCTTTTTGGAAAACACCACCTTGGATTATCGTTACACTCGGAGCCTTTGGCGTATATGTTCTATCCATTTTGTAATTCAAAAAACGACGGCCCTCTTTAGCCGTCGTTTTCCTATTAAAACTTCACAAGCTCAATTCCTTCAGGTAACTCACTCTCAATTAAAATACGCAATTCTTTCACACGATCCATTACGTAAGAGGAACGCTTCACGAGCTCTGGATCAATATAAGCTGGATGAACCATAATTTCTACTGATTGCCCGTCTTTCACGCGATTTCCTAACTTTTTAAAGTAATCTTCCATCACACCATCAGCGTAAAAATCACTGTAAAACACATCGGAAAATGGGTGCACCGCTCTCTCTTCCTCACAACGGCGAATTGGGACATTATATTTACTTGCTAACCTCTCAAGCACATCTTGTAAAAGCGGTAACCCATGCACGTGATGATGACTATCTAAATGAGTGGGCGTTAATCCGTAAGACAAAAATTTCTCAATTTGAGCAGTCCATTCTCTCTCAACTTCTTCTGGATTTATATTCCCTTCCCGTACGACGCTTTGTTTATGAAACAATCCATCGCTACTCACAAGTGACGGTACATCCCCAAGAAGTGGTTCTCCCGCTGTTAGTACAAGATGTACCCCTACTCCCAACGTTGTATACTTCTTAGCTAAACGTACCGCATGCTCTGTCCCTGGCATATTCATCATCATCGTCGTTGAGTTTACAAGTCCATTTATATGTCCATCAACAATGCCGTAATTTGTACCTTCTGTAAGACCGAAATCATCTGCATTTACAATTAATTGAATCACTTGTATCCCTCCTACTAATATAAGAAAAAAAGCGTGCTAAATAGCGCCGCTTTATCCCGCGTTAACAGGCAGTAAGACCCCCACCTCAAAACTCGACGAATACGAGAAAAGCAGATAGGTGGGAGATCAACTGCCTGTAAAAGCCCAATGGGTGCGGGCTAATGATCAGCGGGGGATGAAGCCTCCCACTGATTAAAGTTTCACTTTATTTCTCTACCTTTTTAAAAAATTGTGGAAGATGTTCTTTATGTGCTTCCAACATTTCATCTAAAATTTGTTTTGCAACTTTATCTGATGGTACAAGCGGATTAATTGTCATAGCAAGCAGCGCCTTATGATAATCACCTGTAACAGCAGCTTCAATTGTTGTGCGCTCAAATGATTTAATTTGTTGTACTAAACCGCGAACTGGTACTGGAAGATCTCCAACTGCAATTGGTTTTGGACCTTCTTTCGTAATAATACAGTTCACCTCAACAGCAGAATCATGTGGTAAGCTTGCAATTGCACCGTTGTTTCGTGTATTAACAGGCTGGATATCACCTTTATTATTATAAATAGACGTAATTAAGCTACATGCTGCATCACTATAATAAGCGCCGCCACGTTTTTCTAATTGTGGTGGTTTAATATCTAAATTCGGGTCTTTATATAACTCGAATAAATCATCTTCTAATTGTTTTACTACTTCTGCACGTGTACCTTTTTCAATTGAAGCTTCTTTCTCTTCTTCTAACATTTCACGTGTTTTGTAGTAGTAACGATGATACGGACATGGAATTGCACGAAGGCCGCGAATAAAGTCTGGCTCCCAGTTAAGCGCTGCAATATTTTCCATCGTAATTTGCTTTTCCGGATCTGTTACAAGCTCTAACACACGATCCATTACACTTACGCCATCTAAATATACATCTAGTCCGTATACCATATGATTTAAACCTGCGAAATCAACGTGGACACGACTTGCATCTACTTCAAGTAATCTTGCAAGACCCATGCGAATTCCGATTGGAACGTTACATAGACCCACTACTCTTTGAATATTTGTATAACGAAGGACAGCTTCTGTTACCATACCAGCTGGGTTCGCAAAGTTAATTAACCATGCATTCGGACAAAGCTCATCCATATCCTTACAAATATCTAAAATAACAGGAATCGTTCTCAGCGCTTTGAATAAACCACCAGGACCATTCGTTTCCTGACCAATTACATCATATTTTAATGGGATTGCTTCATCTTTTGCACGAGCTTCTAATAAACCTACGCGAAGCTGCGTTGTTACGAAATCAGCATCTTTTAATGCTTCACGGCGATCAAGCGTTAAATGTACCTCGATTGGTAAACCAGATTTTTTCACCATACGTTTCGCTAAGTTACCAACGATTTCTAACTTTTCTTTTCCTGCCTCAATATCTACTAACCAAATTTCACGAACAGGAAGCTCATCATAACGTTTAATAAATCCTTCAATTAACTCTGGTGTATAACTAGATCCACCGCCGATTGTAGCAATTTTAATTCCAGTCATGTTTTATTCCCCTTTCTCTTCAAATTTTTTATAAAGATCGATAAATTCTGCTGCTAACTCTTTTACTGTAATCGCATTCATTAAATGATCTTGTGCGTGAATTAAAAGAATACTAATCTCTGTTTTTTCTCCTCTTGCTTCTGATTGTATGAGCTCTGTTTGGAATTGATGCGCTTCATTAATCGCTTCTTTCGCCTTTACTATTGCCTCATCAGCTTCTGCCATTTTCCCCTGTTTGGCAAATTGAAGTGCCTCCATTGCAAAGCTTCGTGCATTACCACTATTTAAAATCAATTGAAATGGAATTTGTTCTGCTGTAGTCATCATAATTACCGTCCTCTCTATACAGTTCAACCGATTGAAATACCCCTTCAGTTTGAACATGTTTATTAAATTATTATTTTATGAATGATAGTTTGGTGTTCTCGTAGATGTATTTCATCTTTTGGAACATGATATAAAGGTAATTGTTCTCACAGATTATGTTATCTGTGAGAACAATTACTATGTTACATAGGTACAGAGTTGTTATTTCCTTGTGCTGCTGCTTTTTCAGTACGAACAACAGAACGGTCACACAATACAACGAATGGATAGTAGATTACCATCGCAATTACAAAGTTGAATAACTGTAGAATTGCACCTGAAAGATGTCCACCTGTTACAAGATAACCACTAATAATTGGTGGTGTTGCCCATGGAATCATCGCTACTGTTTTTGGTACCCAGCCAATAGATATAGCTGTATAAGAAGTAATTACTAATACAATTGGTGTTATGATAAACGGTAAGAATAAAACTGGATTTAAAATAATTGGCGTACCAAATATTACCGGTTCGTTAATGTTGAATGCACCTGGTCCAATTGATAAGCGAGATACACCACGTAATTGTGCACTTTTTGCTACAAGTAATACCACTACTAAGAATGCTAATGTTGCACCAGAACCACCAAGATATACGAAAGTATCAAAGAATGGTTTTGTAATAATGTTTGGAACATCAAATGCAGATGTACCACCTTGGAATAACTTCATATTTTTCTCTAATGCCGGTAAGTATAGTGGCTCAATAATACCACCAACGATATTCGGGCCATGTAAACCGAAGAACCAAAGAAGATGAACAAGGAGTACAATGACAATTGCACTTGGTAATGTCCCTGCTAAACTTTGCAGTGGTGATTGAATCGTATTAAAGATAAATTCATGAACACTTGTACCAGCTAATTTCACTGCTAATTGAATACCTGCAACTACTGTTAAGATAACAAATGCTGGAACTATAGCTGCGAAAGATCTTAAAACTGCTGGTGGTACTCCATCAGGCATTTTAAAAGTAATGTTTCTTTGTACAAAGAAACGGAATACCTCAGTAACAAGGAGTGCCACAATAATTGCTACGAATAACCCTTGTGCACCTGTCCAAGCTAAGTTCAATCCGCCTTCTTTCGGTGTTGTTGGCGTAAGAATAATTAACGCACCAAATGAAATAATACCTGCTGACAAACCATCAACGCCGTAAGATTTTGCTAAGTTATAACTTGTTGTAAATGCAATGATTAGTGCTAGAATCGCGAAAGAACCAGTCCACATTCCACCGCCAACTTGTTTCCATGTTTCACCAAACAAACCCTTCATGAAATCTTGGAAAGCTTCAGACGGAAAACCATTAATTAGTGATGCCAGTGCACCAACTAAAATAAGTGGCATAACTGCAATAAATCCATCACGGATCGCAGCTAAGTGACGTTGCGATCCGATTTTACCAGCGACAGGAACAATATATTTCTCCATAAATGCAATAAACTTTTGCATTTCGCTTCCCCCCTAATTATTTTTTAAGTGTTAACGCGTGATCTAAAACTGCTTCTCCATTCATCATGCCGTAGTGCATTGGATTGATAACATCGATTCCAACGTTTTTCTCATCAGCAAGCGTTTTCATTGAAGAAAGCATGTAACGAACTTGTGGTCCTAGTAATAATACATCCGCTTGATCGATATTCGTTTTTACTGCATCCCCAGATACAGCCCAAATCTTTCCTTCTAAGCCGCGAGCTTTTGCAGCTGCTTCCATTTTTGTAACTAGTAAACTTGTAGACATCCCTGCTGAGCAACATAATAAAATATTCATTTGAAAATCCCCCTTTTGTAGTATAAAAAATTTATGTTTATTTATTTTTCTTTACGCTATTTATTAATGCAATTAGCGTGCCAACTTTTTAAAACCACTAAAATCAGCGCTTTTTCGATCATTTTCTTTGTGTGTTAACGCTTTCAATTAGTGTGTCGCTCAAAACACACACAGTGTGTTATAAAACAACACACTTTTAACACATAACTGTATGAAAATAGATTAGTGTTTAGTTGTCTAGTTGTATTTAAAACAAAAAACATTAAAAAAACTTTTTCCAGTGAAAAATAATTCATTATTTTCACCCTCTATTTAATGAACTAAAAAAAACCTTGCATACGCAAGGTTCATTCAGCTACTGGCATCTTCCTGTATAATTCTACAAATTCACTCGCTAATTCCTTTACTGTAATTGCATTCATTAAATGATCTTGCGCGTGCACCATCAGAAGGGTAACTGCTATCTTCTCACCACCAGCTTCTTTCTGTATGAGCTCCGTTTGTACACGGTGTGCCTCTTTCAATTCATGTAGAGCTTCTTGCAGCTTTTCCTCAGCTCCATCAAAGTCTCCACGCTTTGCGCAATCAATTGCTTCCATTGAACAACTTCTTGCATTACCTCCATGCAAAATTAAATGAAACGCTTTTGTCTCCATTTTAACTTTCTACTCCCCCTTTTCTTCCGCTACTTTTTGTTTATCCCATATTTTCAAGAACGGCAAGTACATACAGAATGCAAGTGCAAAGTTAACAAGTTGTAAAACAACACCTGAAATGTTCCCGCCTGATCTTAAATATCCACTAAAAAAATAGGGGTAGTCCAAGGTACAGCGGCTCCACTCGGACGTGCAACCCATCCCCATTCCATTGCAAAGTAAGAAACAACCGTTAACACAACTGGGACCAATATAAATGGAATAAGTAAAATTGGGTTCATTACAATCGGTATACCAAAAGTTACCATCTTATTAATATTAAATATACTAGGCGCAATTGACAATCTCCCTAAACTTTTTAATTGCTGGCTTTTCGCAAATAATAACATTCCTACAACTAAAGCTAATGTTGCACCAGACCCGCCCATATAGATCCATAAATCAAAAAACTGTGCTGTAATTGTATTCGGTACATCTTGCCCTGCTTGGAAAGCAACTCGGTTCTGATCCATTAACGACAACCAAACGGGACTCATTACACCGCCAACAATCGTAGCACCATGAATTCCACACGACCAAAGGACATGGACGAGAATAACTGCTATTTTTGCGCCCCAAAGACTAGCACCAAGTACACTAAGCGGTTCAATTTGCCCCACAATATTATGAATACTTCCGAAAGAAGTATTTTCTATAATCAAGCGCAAAATCCAAATAACCGTTACAACAATAAAGTGAAACTTTAATCAGTGGAGGTTTTCTTCATCCCCCACTGATTATTAGCCCTCACCAATCGGGCTTTTACGGGCAGTTGATCCCCCACCTAACTTCTTTGCTTTCGCTGAATTTTGAGGTAGAGGTCTTACTGCCCACAAATAGCGGGATAAATCCTGGAACAAGTGCCGAAAATGAACGTGTTACAGCTGGTGGAACTGTCCCTGGCATCTTTATAATCATCTTTTTTTGTACAATAAACCTATAAAGTTCAGTAGATATAAGTGCAATAATCATTGCTACAAATAATCCTTGGCTTCCCATTAATGCAGCTGGGATAGCTCCTTCTACAAGTACACTCTCTTTTGTACTCGGTATAATATATGCAACTTAAAATGGAGCCACAAGTAAAAAAGTCACAAGTGACAATGCCCCGGATGCTAAAGCATCCACTTTATAATATTCTCCAAGTCTGTAAGCGATTCCAAAAACAGCTATTAAAGACATTATATTAAAAGTTGCACTAACTGGATACCCCAAAGCTTTCTGCCAATTCTCACCAAACAAACCTGCCATCAACTCGTTATATCCTGGTATCAGAAGCGCACTAATAATGAGGAAAAACGATCCAATAATTAAGAAAGGCATCGTTAAAATAATTCCATCGCGAATTGCTTGCAAATGCCTCAACTCTGCAGCCTTCCCTGCTACTGGCATCACATATTTCTCTAAAAACCTTATCATCTATCTCACTCTCCTCATGGTTGCATTGACAAAGCTACTTGCAAGATAGCCTCCCCATTACAAAGTCCGTAATGAACGGATTGAATAACATCAACAGGGATTCCTTTTTCCTTACATAATTCTTTCATTTTCGGTAATAAATAACGTACTTGTGGCCCAAGTAAAAGTACATCGGCTTCATCAATGTGACTATTCACTTCAGAGGCTGATACCGCCCAAATCTTTACCTCTATCCCTCTCGTCTCTGCTGCTTTCTCCATTTTTGTAACAATCAAACTGGAAGACATTCCCGCCGCACAGCAAAGCAAAATATTCATCCCTCTTCCCTCCCCTTTTTTCTAAACCTAAGTTATGGTGTACCCCTTGCCACCACTAGGTTACAAATATATATGTATAGATTTCTAACTGTATGCCGAGCTTAAAAACAAAAATTTCTCGATTTTCGCGCTATTCCACTTATCAGTTTTTTCCTAGTAAAGAGGGCTCTAAATCGCTATAATAATTCCGTATCATTTTTTTATAATCGATAGGAGGGTATATTTATGAAAGCATATCGCTTTCCACTTATTTTATTATCTTCTATCCTAATTGGTGGTTTCATTGGTTATTTCATGGGTGCCGATGCAGTTGTTTTAAAGCCGCTTGGTGACATTTTCTTAAACTTAATGTTTACGATTGTTGTACCATTAGTGTTCTTTAGCATCGCGTCATCTATTGCTAATATGGATGGATTAAAACGTTTCGGTAAAATTATGTCTAGCATGGCTGGGACTTTCTTATTTACAAGTATTTTAGCTGCTATTTTTATGATCATTGTCGTGAAAATATTCCCACCAGCACAAGGCGTTGTACTAGAACTAACACAACCTGACAAAGCTGACAAAGCTGTTAGTGTTGCAGATCAAATTGTTGGTATCCTAACAGTATCTGACTTCTCAAAGTTACTATCCCGTGAAAATATGTTAGCTCTTATTTTCTTCTCAATTTTAATGGGGATTGCAACTTCAGCAGTTGGTGAAAAAGGAAAACCATTCGCTACGTTTTTACAAGCTGGTGCAGAGATTTCAATGAAAGTCGTATCTTTCATTATGTACTACGCTCCAATTGGACTTGCTGCTTACTTCGCAGCATTAGTTGGTGAATTCGGACCACAACTTCTTGGAACTTACTTCCGAGCAGCAATGGTATACTATCCAGCTTCACTTATTTACTTCTTTGTATTCTTCACGTTCTATGCATACCTTGCAGGTCGCAAGCAAGGTGTACAAGTGTTTTGGAAGAACATGGTCTCTCCTACAGTTACATCACTTGCAACTTGTAGTAGTGCCGCAAGTATTCCAGCGAACCTAGAAGCGACAAAGAAAATGAGGATTTCTTCAGACATTCGTGAAACAGTTGTCCTTCTTGGATCTACACTTCATAAAGACGGCTCTGTGTTAGGTGGCGTATTAAAAATTTCTTTCTTATTCGGTATTTTCAACATGGAATTTCAAGGCCCAAAAACATTAGCGATTGCACTTGTTGTTTCCCTATTAGTAGGAACAGTAATGGGCGCTATTCCAGGCGGAGGTATGATTGGTGAAATGTTAATCATTTCTCTATACGGCTTCCCGCCAGAAGCATTGCCAATTATCGCAGCAATTAGTACAATCATTGATCCTCCTGCAACGATGTTAAACGTAACAGCAGATAACGCTTGTGCCGTAATGACAGCTCGTCTTGTAGAAGGTAAGAACTGGATCAAGAACAAATTTGCTGAATAGATAGAAAAAGGATGCTCGTTTTGAGCATCCTTTTTTTGTCGTTATCAATTGGTAAATTGATATATTGAAAAAATTGCTATTATCATTCATTTCGCCACAAATTTGTTAAAATCTTCACAAATATTCCACACCTCTCATTCATTCTCCGTACTATAATCATGTATGGAAAAGGAGATGAAAACAATGACACAAAGCGCACCAGAATTTAAAGTTTTGCAAAGCATTGCATGTCTTGCTGTCGTTTTGCAAAGTTCCTTATTATATACAATGAATCAAGGAAATGTCTTACTTGAACAATCCCTCATTATGGGGATGTTATTTAATCTTGCAAAATTTTCAGCACCTGCATTCATATTTATCGTTGGATTTCACTTAATTCGTCACTATACAAAGCAAATAGTATACAAAGAATATATTTCTGAAAAAGCCATACACTTACTCATTCCTTATTTCTTTTGGTCTATTCTTTACTTATTAACAACAAACGACATGATTACACTACAAGGCGGAATAAAAAGTTTACTACTCGGAACAGCCGCACCTCATCTTTGGTACGTGATTATGATGTTCCAAATTCATTTATTGTTCCCGTTACTATGTACACTATTTTATTGGTTTCAAAAACGAACAGAAAATAAAAAAGACATATATACATATATGTCCATGTTTTCGTGTCTATATTTCCTTTTAATGTGGTTCTCTTCTCACTATATTTTTAATGGAGAAAAATTAACAAGTTCGACCATTTTACATTATACAGATCGATCCTTTTTATTCTACTCATTCTATTTCGTTATGGGAGGAATAGCTGCTGTAGCATTAAAAACTTGGCGTCTATTCGTTATGAAACATATCCCGCTTATCACAATATTATTTTTCATCTTATTTTTATTCATTAATTATGAGTTATTTAGCTTTTACGGAGCAAATTCTATTCATTTAACCGTTTCTACCTATTTAAAACCGTCTATGTTTTTATATATCGTATGCGAAATTATCATACTGTACGTGTTATCTATTACAATTGTACAGCGACGCGGTTTCTTATATAAAGCTTTGCGATTTATCGGGAATTACACGTATGGCGCTTATTTAGCACATTTTTTCTTCTTGCAACTATGTACAAAACTTCTTTCCTTATTTACACTGCAAGAAAATACTATACTATATAGCCTATTACTATTTGTGTTAACAGCTGCCCTTTCTATTTCAATAATGGTCCTTTGCAACACACTACCATTTCATAAGTGGATTACAGGGCCTTCGCCTACAACAATCCTGAAATGGGCAAAGATTGCACTTCGGAAAAATCATGAAAAACTATTCAAACCATATTTTTGATATAATGATATTCTATATAAGAAAAGAAAGCAGGAGGCATCTATGATTAATCAAGTTGGACAAATTATGTTATATGTAAATAACCAAGATAAGTCAGTACAATTTTGGACAGAGACAGTAGGATTCCAAACCATTGCGGAAGAAAATAACGAACAAGGATTTCGCTGGATTGAAATCGCTCCAACGAAAGAAGCTGGAACAAGCATCGTCCTTCACGATAAAGCGCTAATTGCGAAGATACAACCTGAACTAAACCTTAACACCCCTTCACTTATGTTCTTCTCAAATGACTTAGACCGTTTATATAAAGATCTTTCTGAGAAAAACGTCACAGTTGGACAAATTGTAAATTTACCTACTGGTAGAGCATTCAACTTTGCTGATAATGAAAATAATTACTTTGCGGTAATGGAGCGAAAATAAAGTGAAACGTTAATCAGTAGGGGGGCTTTGTTCATCCCTCACTGATTATGAGCCCACACCAATCGGACTTTTGCGGGATAAAATGCTCCGTACGGTTTCCTTGTAGGACTGACCAAAATACAATTCCACCTAAAGCGATTAAGAGAATAACTCCAATCCCTATATAGAAACGTTTCCGCAATCTTTTCGCCTCCCTAGTAAGGCTAACCTTAAATTTACCAGAACATACGTAAATTAAAAAAAGACAATCTATTAGATTGCCTCTCCCATCTTATCCTTCACAAGCCTCTTTAGAAGGTCTATATAGCGATTCCACAAGTCGATCATATTCACGACGCGTAATTTCTTTATTATATAGCTGTAATAATAAATCCCTATGATCTTTTGAAAATGCCATCTTTTTAATGACTTCAGGATACATAAAACACCCTCTCCATTTCACATAAACTTCTTCATTTTATAAACGTAAGACGCCTAACAAGAACTTATGTTCGTATATAAAATTATTAAAGATTCCTTGCTAAAAAACAAACAAAATATTATTAAATATTTATTTCTTTCTCTTTAAAATATTCACTCTTAAATACACATATATTTTTGGCAGTTTATTGAATAAATTTTCCAATTCAATCAGAAAATAATGGCAAAAAAAGAAGAGGAGTATACATATGGATACCGTAACATTAGCAAGAGCATTTTTTGGCTCTTCGTTAGCATTCCACATTATCTTTGCAACACTTGGTGTCGGGCTTTCGTTGATGATTTTTATAAGTGAAATACTTTATCACTGGAAGAAAGATTCCGACTATGCCATTATGGCGAAAAGATGGACAAAGGCATTTGCCATCCTTCTCGGCGTAGCAATTCCAACTGGAACAATTGTTGGTGTGCAAATCTCACTTCTTTGGCCTGGTTTCGCCAAAATTGTTGGGCAAGTTATTTCTGTTCCCTTTCAAATTGAGATTTTCGCCTTCTTTTTAGAGGCTTTATTCATGTCTATTTACGTATATGCAGCTGATAAACTACCTCCATTTATGAGATTAGTCTCGCTTTTTTTCGTTATGATTGGTGCCACGGCATCCGCCGTGCTTATTACGTCAGCAAATACGTGGATGAATACACCCGCAGGCTTTTCAATGGGGCCAGATGGATCAGTTTTTAACGTTGATCCGTGGAAAGCTTTCTTTAATCCAAGCTTTGGTACAAGTGCATTCCACGTTGTTATTACAGCCTATGCAACTGGAGCAGCTGTCATTGCCTCTATCGCTGGATTTAAATTATTAAAAAAAAATGTAAGTGCACGTGAAATTGCTTACCATAAAAAAGGATTGCTATTAGGGCTTGTCGTTACATTTATTACAGGTGCTACAATGTGGCTTTCAGGACACGAATCGGCGATTGCCTTACATAAGCACTCACCTGAAAAACTTGCATCTGCTGAAGCTTTATTTGAAACGACATCACACGCACCGTTATCAATTGGCGGAGTTGTGGATCCTAATACACTTGAACTAAACTACGCACTTGAAATCCCGAACATGCTTAGCTTATTAGTGGGGCTAGACCCTAGCACCGTCGTAAAAGGGCTAAAGGAATTCCCACAAGAAACATGGCCACCATTTTATACACATACACTATTCAACTTAATGGTCGGCACCGCTGCTTTTACCTTTGTAGTTGCAACCATCGCTCTCTTATATTGGTACTTTGTTTATCGAAAAAAAGGAGCAGGGTTACCGAAGTGGCTTCTTTGGAGCGCTGCCGCATGCGGACCAGTTATGTTGCTCGGTATTGAATTCGGATGGATTTTCAGCTGTAGCGGTCGTCAGCCGTGGACCATTTATGGTATGCAACGTACAGTCGATGCTTCTACACGCGCTGATTTCGTTGGCCCTTTATTTATTCTATTCATCATTTTATATATCGGACTCGCGATTTTAACAGTCTTTGTACTACGGACATTCTTTAAAAGGCATCCATTAAAGAATGATTTACATCACCAAGGAGGCGATTCTCGTGCATGAAGAAAGTATTGCAATCATCATCTTATGGGCCCTTATTTTCGTATACAGTATATTAGGGTCCATTGATTTTGGAGCGGGTTTTTGGGGTATGGTATACGCGAAACATCCGACACTCGCTGCCAAGCTTGCTAATCGATACTTATCACCAACTTGGGAAGTAACAAATACGTTTCTTGTCTTTGTCGTTGTCGCTTTTCTCGGCTTCTTTCCGAAAGCTACTTTTACCCTAGCAACAGTAATGTTCGTACCAGTTATGTTAATCTTAGTACTCATTGCCGTACGTAGTACATTTATGGTATTTGCTTACTCTCTACCAAAGTACCAGCACCTCCTACAGATTATTTCAGGTATTACGGGACTCTTAATTCCAGCCCTATTAATTACCGTTTTACCTGTTACAGAGGGGGCCTATATTACAATGTCTGAAGGAAAAGAAGTCCTCCTTTACGGAAAGCTGCTTTCTAGCCCCGTTATCTATTGTTATATGCTTTTTGGACTAACTTCGGAACTCTTTCTATCATCTCTCTTCCTTGCTGATTTTGCTAGAGAACAAAATTCAGAAGATACGTATAGAATTTATAGAAAAAATGCCATCATCCTTGGTCCTGCAACCCTCGTTACTGCGATTATCGCCCTCGTTGTAATGGATCCAGAAACACACTGGCTTATGCAAGGGCTAATAAAGCAATTCCCATGGTTTACAGTTTCTATCGTTTTATTCATTATCGGATACTCTTCTCTTTGGTGGACAAACAAAAAGTACAGCACACTAGGATATCCTCGTATTGCCGTTTTAGCTGTCATCGCTCAATATGCATTTGCAAGTTACGCTTACGGTGTCGCACATTTACCATATATTATTTATCCTGACGTAACTGTATTTACAAGCTTTACGACGCCCGAAACATTTTATGCGCTACTAATTCTATATGCAATTGGAATCGCAATTTTACTGCCTGGATTTATTTTCTTCTGGAATTTATTCTTGAAGGATCGAACTTTTTTGAAGGAAAAATAATATGGTGGGAAGTCTATTCCAGAAGACATTTTGGATAGGCTTCTCTTATTTATTAAGTGGCGCTTTAATCGCTACTGCATCTAGTGCACCAATTGGTGTAAGTAATATCGTAAACTTAATTGGTAGTGATATCGGTTCACTATTATTACCAATCGGTCTCGCTTCCCTCATTTGGATGTATATTCTAAAGCAAAACAAAATTAAAGTGAAATGGAAAGATTATTTAAGTGTACCTCTTATCATTATCCCGCTCACAACAGTCGTTACATTATTCCTCTTATTCTACTGGGTACATCTCTTCTTCTCCTTATAGACGACAGAAACCCCTTTGCTACCGTCTTAACAAAGGGGACTTCTTCTATATTTAAGCTAGGTACTACAGTGTGATCAATCAAGTAAAGAGGTGTAACGTATTATTGGTATAAACGACTACCTGTTTCTTTAAATTCTTCCGCTTTCTCTTTCATGCCTTTTTCAATTGCTTCTGTCGTTTCCAAATCATTTTCTTTCGCATATTCGCGAATATCATGTGAAATTCTCATACTACAAAACTTCGGTCCACACATGGAACAGAAATGAGCTGTTTTCGCCCCTTCCGCTGGTAACGTTTCATCATGATACTCCATCGCGCGTTCAGGATCTAACGATAAATTAAATTGATCGCGCCAACGGAATTCAAATCGCGCTTTTGAAAGTGCATCATCACGCTGATGAGCCGTTTTATGACCTTTCGCAAGATCGGCTGCATGCGCTGCAATCTTGTACGTAATAACACCTTCGCGAACATCCTCTTTATTTGGCAAACCTAAATGTTCTTTTGGTGTTACATAACAAAGCATTGCAGTTCCAAACCAGCCAATCATCGCAGCCCCAATTGCGGATGTAATATGGTCATAACCTGGTGCAATATCTGTCGTTAGCGGGCCAAGTGTATAGAACGGCGCGCCCTGACAAATATCAAATTCTTTCTCCATATTCTCTTTAATTAAGTGCATCGGTACATGTCCAGGTCCTTCAATCATAACTTGCACATCATGTTTCCAAGCAACTTTCGTCAATTCGCCAAGTGTCTCAAGCTCAGAGAACTGTGCTTCATCATTTGCATCTGCAATGGAACCTGGACGTAATCCATCTCCAAGAGAGAACGATACATCGTACTGTTTCATAATTTCACAAATCTCTTCAAAATGAGTATACAGGAAGTTTTCTTTATGATGGTATAAACACCACTGCGCCATAATAGAACCACCACGGGAAACGATACCTGTCGTACGCTTTGCCGTAATTGGAATGTAACGAAGTAACACACCAGCGTGAATGGTAAAATAATCAACGCCTTGCTCCGCTTGTTCAATTAACGTATCACGATATACTTCCCACGTTAAATCTTCTGCAATTCCGTTTACCTTTTCAAGTGCTTGATAAATCGGTACTGTTCCAACTGGTACTGGTGCGTTACGAATGATCCACTCACGTGTTGTATGAATATTTTTACCTGTCGATAAATCCATAATCGTATCTGCACCCCAGCGCGTTGCCCACGTCATCTTCTCTACTTCTTCTGCAATAGAAGAGGATACAGCAGAGTTTCCGATATTTGCATTTACCTTCACGTGGAAGTTACGTCCGATAATCATCGGTTCTGCCTCTGGATGGTTAATATTCGCTGGTAAAATAGCGCGACCTTCCGCAATTTCCTTACGAACAAACTCAGGATCTACCCCTTCACGAATCGCAACATATTCCATCTCAGACGTAATCATACCGCTACGTGCATAATGCATTTGTGTAACGTTTGCACCCTGCTTCGCTCTAAGCGGCTTACGATCCATTTGCGGGAAAACAGGTGTATGTTTTGAAACCGCCTTTACACCGTCATCCTCTGGTTTCACTTCGCGCCCCTCGTATGCTTCTACATCTCCGCGCTCAACGATCCAAGAGTGACGCGGCGTTGGAATCCCCTTTTCCAGCTCCACTTTATACGCAGAATCCGTATAAGGACCGCTCGTATCATACACACGGATTGGCGGGTTCGGGACACCGTTCGTATCACTTTGTTCAATCTCGCGCATCGGCACTTTCATACCTTCATGTGGTCCATCCACATACACTTTCTTACTCCCTGGTAAACTCGACTTCAATTCGATTTGCTCAGCTGAAACAGACTGCTTCATAACCTTTGTTGCCTCCCCTGTTCGTGACAAGGACAAGATATGGCCAGCGCATGCCAAAATAAAAAGAGCCAGGTCCATAGAACAATAAGGACCTGGCTCATAAAGACATCATTATGTAAAGCCGTTAACTTCCCTACGCTGGTACGAGCCAGATCAGGTCCAAAGGGTTAAGAAGTTCACGCGCTTCTCTCTCAGCCTACGCATACGTTAGGCACCCCTAGTTTATCACTAATTTAATTTTCAATACTTTCCCATCATACACGATAATCTAAAAAATGGAAAGGCTATTTCTTTTATCACGGAATCATCCAAGTCAAATAATAAGCCTGCACATACGTCATAATCCCAACAATAATAACGAAAAATAAACTGTGCTTCACTGTAAAACGGAACAAGTCTGATTCTCTTCCAGCAAGACCAACTGCCGCACAAGCAATCGCAATCGATTGCGGTGAAATCATTTTACCTGTTACACCGCCCGTTGTATTTGCCGCAACGAGAAGTACTTCAGATACACCAACTTGCTGTGCTGTAATTGCTTGTAAATTTGAGAACAATGCGTTCGCTGATGTATCAGATCCAGTTAAGAATACGCCAATCCAACCTAGGAATGGTGAGAAGAACGGGAATAGCCCGCCAGTTCCTGCTAATGCTAACGCTAATGTAGAAGATAGACCAGAATAGTTTGCGATAAATGCGAATCCTAATACGAATCCAATTGATAAAATTGGCATTTTTAATTCGCTTAACGTTTCTTTAAATGTCACTACTGCATCTTTTGCACTCATTTTCAAAATAAAGATAGAAATGATACACGCAATTAAAATTGCTGTTCCAGTCGCCGATAAAATATCTAACTTCAGGACCGCTTCATAAGGCGTTGGCTTATTTACAATCGGCTCTGCTTTCATGACTAAATTGTGTAAGCCTGGGATTTCAAACTTAAATACGAGACTTTCTAAAGCGCCTCCTGGAGCGAATAATGCTTTAAAGAAATTTTGGCTCCAAATGACTACCATAACCGTTAATACGATAAATGGCGACCATGCCTTTACTACTTTTCCGAATGTTAATTTCGGTATGGATGTCGCCGTCGTTGTAGCGGCTACTTCGCTGTTTGCTTGTTTAGATTGATAAATTTCTTTCGGCTGCCATACTTTTAAGAACAGCGCTAAACTTACTAAACTTACAAGCGCTGATGTAATATCCGGAAGTTCTGGTCCTAAAAATGTCGCTGTAATGAACTGTGTAATTGCAAATGAACTACCCGCAACAAGTAAAGCAGGCCACGTTTGTCTTACCCCTTTACATCCATCCATTAAAAATACGATAAAGAACGGAACAAATAATGATAAGAACGGCAATTGATGTCCAGCCATTTGTCCAATTTTATGTGGATCAATACCTGTTACTTGTCCAGCAACTGTAATTGGAATTCCCATCGCTCCGAACGCTACCGGTGCAGTATTTGCGATTAAACAAAGACCAGCTGCATATAAAGGATTTAACCCAAGACCTGCAAGAAGCGCTGCCGTAATCGCTACTGGTGCACCAAATCCTGCTGCCCCCTCTAAAAACGCTCCGAATGAAAATCCAATTAAAATAACGAGTAAACGATGATCGTTTGTAATAGATAATACAGATGCACGAATCACATCGAATTGACCTGTTTTCACAGAAATTTTATATAAAAATACCGACATAATGATAATCCAAGTAATTGGCCATAATCCGTATAAGAAACCGTATCCGGTTGCCGTCATTACCATCGTGAATGGCATTTTATAAGCGAATAACGCTACTAAAACTGTAAGTACAACTGTAATAAATCCTGCCACATACCCCTTCATGCGGAAAACTGCTAAAGCTAAGAAAAAAAAGATGATCGGAATAAGTGCGACTGCTGCCGAAATCCAAATATTACCGAACGGATCGTAAACTTGTGTCCATGTGTTCATTGTTCTCTCCCCCTAAAGAATCCCCTTTTAAATAAATATGACCTTATCAATAGACTATCAGGTCATCATACCTTTAAGTCTAAAAATAAAAAACGTTTAAGAAAACGTTTTCAATAACTTTCATTTATACTTTATCACAACCATTTCCCTTACAAAAGATTTTTTTGAAAATTTTATTATTTAATATAAAAATCTTACGAAAACGTCATGTTCTTGTAATGTTTATCGATAGTAAACTCATCAAAATTAACGCATAATAAAAGTATAACAACAGACATTATTCATGGGGGGATACATATGAACGGAAACAAAATACTAGCTGCTTTATCATACTTTAGTGTACTATTTGCGCCTATCTTATTCCCTATTATCGTTTGGATTGTAGGCGATGCTGAAACAAAACCACATGCAAAACGTGCCCTATGGACACACATTATTCCAAGTATCGCTACATTCATTGGCGTAATGATTTTAGGAATCATGGGAATTGGATCTGAGCAACCAGATGTAACACTTGGAATTGGATCAATCATCGTTTTATGTATTTGCGGAATCATTAGCTTATACTACTTCATTTGGAACATCGTAAAAGGTATTAAAGTACTGAAAGCTTAATATTAAACAAACGTTTAATTAAAAAAGGACACGCGCAAATTTGCAAGTGTCCTTTATCTTCTGCGTTTCTTCTTTTTTCTCATCATTTTCTTTCGGCGCGTATTCACTTTATCCGCTATAATGTGGAGCGTACTTGCCACGACAATCCCTATTACAAACGTTACAATTTCAACCTCATGTTCCTTCACGATTTCTATTAAATTCCCGTCCAATTCGATTACATTTAATAGGACTAAAAACGGAGAAAACACGATTAACATATATGCAATACGAATCACATCACCAATTATAATCGTATGTGTAAAAAAGGAGCGATGCGGCATTACCCTCTTATACGGATACCAAAATATACGCAGGAACCCCCATTTATTATACGCATGACTGTACGTATCTAAATCCGGTGTTAAAAATGATGTACCTACTAAAAAGCCAATTGCAAAAGTTAATAAAAAATCAAAATTTGTTAATCCATACGAAAAGAGCAGAAACAAAACAACCGGAAGGGATATTAAGTTTATTTTCGTATGCGTTCTTCCTGATGGCATAATGCACTTCCTCACCTATTGATCTAATTGCTGATCGATAAATGATGTGTCAACATCCGAATCAAACCATTCTGCCAACTTCACTCGCGCCTTATCTTTCACATCTTCATTGACGTATAACGACGCTTGTATGAGTGCGGCCGTTAATGCCCCTAAATCATCCGTATAACCAATTCCAGCAATAACATCTGGGATTGCATCAATCGGTGCAATAAAATAAACAAGTGCTCCAATTACAATAATTTTCACTCGTTTTGGAACATCGGGTCTTTGCAAAACGTAAAACAGTAATAAACTTGCATAAATGACCGACTGTCCTGCATGCTTTGCCACATGTTTTACCTTCTTCCAAAACGCTTCAACTGAAAATTTTTGTTTCATGTAAAAGCCTCCCTATTTTTTAAAAGAAATAAGCTCCAATATGTTATCAGTAAAAGTTCATCAAAATTACACATAATCTATCAATGAATTTTTATTGTAACAAACAAAGCTAAAAAGAACAAGTGTTCGTTAATTTTCGCACACTTTCTTTCATATAATAGATTTCTAGACAACCACTTATACATCTTCATTTCTTATTTCTCAACCATGGAAAATTTCACTTTCACTTAACATTCCGCTCTATCTTTGTTATATTTTCTAGTTGACGGACATATAAACGAATGTTAAAGTTTTCTCTAGTAGTGACAAACCACATACAAAAAATGTAAAAAAATATAGTGTTTCTCAGAAATGAATTTTGTTGTATAATACAGAAATGACGTTATGCTTATGAGCAACAAAAGAAACCAAAAGAGTATGCATAGTTATAGTCGTATATGGGTGAATATAGAACCTCTAATTATGGCCAAGAAAACTATGTATTTTTTATTTTAACATTTTTCGCTCCAAAATGGACCAATCCTGATAGAGAAAGGGTGGAAATGAATGAAAGAAACCTTAAAATCACAATTTCAAAACGTACGTTTCACTTTATTCGTGGCTTTGGCCATATGGCTAAAAACCTACCTTATTACACGCACAAGCTTTGATTTAAAACTTGAATCTTTCATGCAAGAATTCATTTTATTCCTTAGCCCATTAGCAGCATCATTACTGCTTGTTGGTCTTGCATTATTTGCAAAAGGGAAAAAACGTAACTATATAGCACTTGGAATTAATTTTGTTTTAACAATCGTTCTTGTTGGTAACGTAATGTTCTACGGATTCTACAATGACTTCGTTACTTTACCAGTACTAGGACAAACATCTAACTTCGGAAGTTTAGGTTCTAGTGTGAAAGAATTGTTTAACTACAAAATTATCCTTGCATTTGCGGATATTATCGTATTCTTCATTCTATTGAAGAAGAAGAAAGATTTTGCACCGACAGAGCGTGTAGCACGTCCAATGCGTTCCCTATACTTCGTGTCAACAGTTGCTATTTTCTTCACAAACTTAGGACTTGCAGAAGCTGAGCGTCCAGAACTATTAACACGTTCATTTGACCGCGTTATGCTTGTTAAAAACTTAGGGTTATATGTACACCAAGTATATGACCTTGGCTTACAAGCTAAATCAAGTTCACAAAAAGCATTTGCTGACGGTAGTAAATTGCAGGAAACAGAGAATTACGTGAAAACAACACAAAGTAAACCAGATCCAAATATGTTCGGTACTGCAAAAGGGAAAAACGTAATTGTTGTTTCTCTTGAGTCATTACAAACATTCTTAATTGGTGCAACAGTTAACGGACAAGAAGTTACACCATTCTTAAACCAATTTATGAAAGAAAGTTATTACTTTGATAACTTCTTCCATCAAACTGGTCAAGGTAAAACATCTGATGCTGAATTCCTAGTAGATACTTCTTTATATCCACTAGACCGTGGTGCTGTATTCTTCACACACGGTAACAACGAATACACAGCAACTCCAGAAATTTTACGTCAGCAAGGATACTATACTGCAGTATTCCACGCAAACAACGCAACATTCTGGAACCGTAACATTATGTATCCGGCACTTGGTTATGATCGTTACTACAACGAGCTTGACTATAAGATTACACCAGAAACAAAATTAAACTGGGGATTAAAAGATATCGAATACTTCGATCAATCTGTCGATATGTTAAAACAAGTGAAGCAACCATTCTATACTCGCTTCCTTACTTTAACAAACCATTACCCATTCACTTATGATGACAATACGAAATTAATCGACGAATACAATTCTGGTGATGGCGTATTTGACCGTTACATGGTAACTGCTCGTTATTTAGACGAAGCAATGAAACACTTTATTGAGCGTCTAAAAGCAGAGGGCATTTACGACAACTCAGTTATCGTATTCTACGGTGACCACTATGGTATTTCTGAAAACCATAACCGTGCAATGGCACAGTTTTTAGGCAAAGAAGAAATTACTGCATTTGACCATATGAACTTACAAAAAACACCGATGTTTATTCACGTTCCAGGTCAAAAAGAAGGTAAAACAATTTCAAAACCAACTGGTGAAATTGACATTAAACCAACTATTCTAAACTTACTTGGCGTAGATTCTACAAATGACGTTCGATTCGGTCATGACGTATTCTCACCTGATAATAAAGGATTCGTTGTTCTTCGCGATGGTAGCTTTGTTACAGATAAGTACATGTACACAAACAATATATTCTACGACCGTAACACTGGTGAAGTTGTACAATTACCGAAAGAAGAATCTCAACCACTCATTGATCATGCCCAAAATGAATTAAACATGTCAGACAAAATCATTGAAGGCGACTTACTTCGTTTTTCTGAAAGTAATAAGATCAAAACTGGTGAAGTAAAAACAGCTATTAAAGAAGAAAAGAAGAGCGCTGAGTAATCTCAGCCTCTTTTTTTCTCCCGCTATTTATGAGCAACATTCACTTTATTTTTCTCTCCACAACTTCTTCTATACATTAACTTTAAAATTACATAACCTTCACCAAATATTTACACCACATTAACGAAACATCTCTACAATAAAATATGTAAACGGGGTTCTACATATTTCTTATCTCCCGCCTTCAATAAGATTTCTTAAAGAAATATGCGAATCGTTTATTTTCTACTTTCTTATACTTGTCTCATTAACTGTTTTGTTTCCATACACAAAACAGTTAATGAGACGATGTCCCTACGAAAGATAGTTACCCTCCTTGTGCAGCATTCCATATGAATGTTGCTTTTTTTTATTTAAAAGCAGGATTCTTATTTCTTATTTTCGAATTTGTATATACAAAATGCTATAAATCACTACTGCTTCTCTATCACTTACAAATACATATACGTCATATGTAGGGAATTACTTACATAAAAATGACTATAGTGATTTTATTCCGCGTTAACGGGTAGCAGGACTCCCCCCTTCAAAATTCGGATGGAGCAAAGACATAGGCAGGAGCTCCACTGCACATAAAAGCCCGACGAATTAAAATTTCACTTTACTTCAGTACTTACGAAAGGATGGGACGGAAATTGGCATACGAAAGATTTGTACTTTGGAATGATGCAGTTATTGACACAACGAAACAAAAAACATACATAGAACTTGAAGAAAGATGCTTGCAATTTGGGGATGGTGTCTACGAGGTAATGCGGCTCTATAATGGAAATTTTCACTTATTAGATCCGCACATAACAAGACTATATCGCTCCATGGAAGAAATAGAATTATCGCTCCCTTTCTCAAAGGCGGAACTCATCACCTTGCTTTACAAACTCATTGAAAGTAATAATTTCCACGAAGATGGAACCATTTATTTGCAAGTATCTCGCGGTGTACAAGCTCGCACGCATGCATTCTCATATGACATTCCTCCGACAATCTATGCCTATATTACAAAGAAGGAAAGACCGACTTTATGGATTGAATATGGTGTACGTGCTATATCAGAACCGGATACTCGCTGGCTTCGCTGTGACATTAAATCATTAAATTTACTACCAAATGTATTAGCTGCTACGAAAGCTGAACGCAAAGGTTGTAAAGAAGCTCTTCTCGTACGAAATGGGATTATAACTGAAGGTAGCCGTTCTAACTTCTTTCTAATCAAAAATGGAACACTCTTCACACATCCAGCCAATCATCTTATTTTAAACGGGATTATTCGTCAATATGTCCTTTCTTTAGCTAACACTCTTCACATTCCTGTACAAGAAGAACTTTTTAGCATTCGGGACGTTTACCAAGCAGATGAATGTTTCTTTACAGGAACAACAATCGAAATCTTACCGATGACTCACCTTGATGGAGCTGCGATTCAAGATGGTCAAGTTGGCCCTATCACAAAAACACTGCAAAAATCCTTTTCTCAGAGCCTTTTAAAATCCAACACACCGTCTTCTTAAATACGAATAATCACTATTTTTCTAAAGTTAATATATGTATTTAAATCAAAATCAAGGTGTGAATTCATGCCTTGATTTTTGCTTGTAATCTTTTTGTCACATTCAGTTTTCCGCATAAGTCTTGACAGCAATCGACATGCCTTTTAGAATTTTTAATAGTTGGTAAATATTTCTTCACTTCACTACATTACAGACAGAAAGGAATCGACAAATTATGAAAAAATATCTTGCCGGTCTTGCGGCAGTGTCTGTAGCAGGAGGAGCAGCCCCTACACTTGATAGTGTTCAAGCTGCCCCGGAACAAAATACACAAAAAGCTGCTACACAAACTGTCCAAGCTTCTGCATCAAACAGCTCATCTTATACGGTCAATGCTAGCGTATTACATGTTCGTTCAGGATCAAGTACTTCTCACGACATCATCTCTCGTGTTTATAGCGGTCAATCATTAAACGTAATTGGCGAAGAAAATGGTTGGTTCAAAATCAATCATAATGGACAAACAGGTTTTGTTAGTGGCGAATTTGTATCAAAAAACGGAGCATCGAACAACGATGTAAGTACAGGTGGAAACAATAAAGTTACTGCTGATGTATTACGTGTACGTACAGCCCCTAACACTTCTAGTTCTATTGCAGGACGTGTATATGAAGGACAAACGTTAAACGTTATTAGTCAAGAAAATGGTTGGGTGAAAATCAACCATAATGGACAAGTAGGTTATGTAAGTAGCGAATTTGTATCCGGTGTTTCTTCAGATGCAGGTTCTTCAAACAACAATGCTAACAACCAAGAAACTGTAAAACCAGCAAGCGGAAACTATACAGTAAATGTATCTTCCCTTCGTGTTCGTACAGGTCCTAGTACTTCTCATACAACTATAGGTTCTGTTACAAAAGGACAAGTAGTACAAGTTGTTGGCGAAGTTCAAGATTGGTTCAAAATCAATTATGCAGGACAAACTGCTTACGTAAGCAAAGACTACGTAACAAAAGGCGGTTCTAACGAAAACGTTACACAAGGCAACAACGAAGATAACAAACCAGAACAAAACAATAATGTAACTGTTCAAACTGGTGGTACTTACGTTGTTAACGCAACATCTCTACGTGTTCGTACAGGCCCTGCTACTTACCATAGCGTAATTGGTGGCGTATTAAATGGTACAACATTAAACGTAATTGGATCTGAAGGTAGTTGGTTTAAAGTTAATTATCAAGGAAAAACAGGCTACGTTAGTAGTGAATTCGTGAAATTCGTGAAAGGTGGCACTACTACTCCTGAACAACCTGAACAACCTAACCAAGGCGCAATTGGCGACTACTACGTTAATGCTTCTGCATTAAATGTACGTAGCGGTGAAGGTACGAATTATAGAATCATAGGCGCACTTCCACAAGGGCAGAAGGTTCAAGTAATCTCTGAAAACTCTGGATGGAGTAAAATTAACTACAATGGTCAAACTGGTTATATCGGAACACGTTACCTATCTAAAACACCAGTTGGTGGTGCAGTAGATAACAAGCCTGACAACAATAATAATCAAAACAACAATAATAATACAAATAACAACGGTGATAATTCTTCTCTACTTGCATATGCAAAATCAATGCAAGATGTACCATACGTTTGGGGCGGCACTTCAGCTAACGGTGTTGACTGCAGTGGTTACATCTACCACGTATTTAATAAATTTGGTCATAACATTAGTCGTCAAAGTGTTGCAGGATATTGGAGCAGCCTACCACAAACTTCAAATCCACAACCAGGTGACCTAATTTACTTCCAAAACACTTATAAAGCAGGCCCTTCTCACATAGGTATTTACCTTGGGGGCGGATCATTTATCCAAGCTGGAGATAACGGTGTCGCAATCGCTTCATTAAGCAACTCTTATTGGAAGAGCCATTTCTTAGGGTACACGAAAGCACCTTAATTAATAGTTTCAAAGCCTTCTAGTTTATTTACTAGAAGGCTTTTTGTTACGCATTCAACACATTACTCCCTTTTACCTGTCTTCTCTCTAAAAAAAACAATGCATCTATTCTTCCATTTCATACACTATATTCTTCAAAAACAATCCTAGTTACATGATCCATTTCTTAATAATTGTGCATACTATAAAGTGAAACTTTAATCAGTGGAGGTTTTGTCCATCCCCACTGATTATGAGCCCACACCAATCAGGCTTTTACGGGCAGTAAGACTCCCACAAATAGCGGGATAAAACAGTTCGATTCAAAAAAGAAAAAAAATAAGCACAGAGCGCCGTAAGCTCTGTGCTTATTTTTTACCGTATAAATTATATATCAAAAAATACCCCTTAGCTGAAAGTAATTTCACGTCCATCCCCCAACGAACGAGCGACCTTCATTTATATACGAAAAAGTGATTGCTATTTTTGTAGAACCAATTGCTTCTCTTGCTGTTCTTTGCGCGTTTCAGTCTTAGGTTCCGTGCTTTCTTGGACATTGCGATGTGCCACACGTTTCAAACAAATATGCTTCCACTTTCTTTCGTAACGTTTCATTATTCTAGATGTCCCCCTTGAATGCGCTTTAAAACTATTTGAAATCGCTTACAGGAAATAATATAGCACATATAAAGAAAAGTGACAACACATTTCCAACAATTTTTTGTAAAAAATATGAATAGAATTTGCAAAATATCGGAATTTATCGATTATCCTTTGTTTTGTATAAAAGGCATACTACTTACATAGTAATGCATCTTATTTCCCTTATGTATATTAAAAAAACTTCCATATAAAAAAGAGCTAATATAAAATCAGCCCTTTTCCTTCTATTACTTATGTTGCTTCATACGCCCTTCTTTTTGTAACTCTTTAAATAATGCTGCCATCATAAAAAAAATAACAAATACAAACGGGAATGCCGCAATGATAGCTGCTGTTTGTAATGCTTCTAATCCACCAACGTATAATAGGATAGAAGCTAACGCAGCTAATACAAGACCCCAAACCAATTTAATACGATTTGGTGGATTTAAATTACCATGTGTTGTTAACATTCCTAGAACGAATGTTGCAGAATCTGCTGATGTAATAAAGAATGTAGAAATAAGAAGAATAGCTAAAACAGAGAAAACTGATCCAAAGCTACCCATCTGATCAAACATAGCAAATAATCCTACTTCTGTTCCCATCTCTTTCACTTTGTCAAAGAGGTGTGCATCACCAAACAACTCCATATAAATACCTGTTCCACCGAAAACAGAGAACCAAAGTGCACCAATTACAGTTGGTACGAGTAACACACCAATAATAAACTCACGAATCGTACGTCCTCGTGAAACACGAGCAATAAATGTACCTACGAATGGTGACCATGCAATCCACCATGCCCAATAGAAAATTGTCCATGACTGAATCCATTGATTTCCGCCTTCATCTAATGGACTTAATCGGAAACTCATACTTGGCAATTCCTGAATATAAGAACCAATCGTTGAAGTGAAATAATTCATAATAAAGTTTGTTGGACCTGCAAACAATACAATTACCATAAGTGCAAATGCAAAAATAATGTTCGTATTACTTAAATATTTAATTCCCTTATCAAGGCCTGTCTGCGCAGATAACATGAAAAGAACTGTTACGATTGCGATAATAATTAACTGTGTCGTTAAAGAGTTCGGGATAGATGTTAAATAACTAACACCACCTGCAATTTGTTTCGCCCCAAGACCTAATGACGTCGCAACACCAAACACGGTTGCAAATACAGCTAATACATCAAATAAATGAGCAACACGCCCATGGTCCCCACCCTTAAATAATGGACCTACTGTCGCACTAATCGTACTTGCTTTTCCTTTTCTAAAGGTAAAATAAGCAATACATAACGCTACAAACGCATATAGTCCCCACGGATGTAATCCCCAATGGAAAAATGAAAAACGCAATGCAAGGCGTGCACTTTCCTCAGTTGCACCCTCTCCAAATGGAGGTGCGTATAAATGATTTAATGGTTCCGCAACGCCCCAGAAAACTAAACCGATACCCATGCCGGCACTAAATAACATAGCAAACCATGTCATATAACTATAATCAGGTTCGTCATCATCCTCACCTAAACGAATAGAACCGTATTTCGAAACAATTAAAAAAATAGTTACACCTAAAATGATAGAAACAGAAATAATATAAAACCATCCAAACTTACTAACTAATGCAGTTTGAATTGCAGTTGTTACATTTCCTAGGCTACCTTTTCCAATTATAGATTCAGGAATAATCCCCCAAATTGTAAATGCAATACATAATGTTAATGAGACAATAAATGTTTTCGTCAGTTTCCTCATCAAATCCCCCTTCGTACATTTCATTGTTGTAAATAACATAAATTCCGATATGTTAAATCGAATAGAAAACTATAATTTTTGCGGTGATTTTCTTTCACCTTCATCAATTAGAATTCTTATGGACAGCCTTACTTTCCGTATAACCTTTTCACTCTGCAAAGGCTATAAGGTAGAAATACTGCTATCAAATTGTGCGAGAAAAATGCGGATGAGAATGTATTTCCCTAAAAAAAAGGATGTGTTACAGATGTAAAAAAGGACAATTTTCTTCATTACAACCCTTTCTTCTTGTAACAATTATGCGGTTTTTTTGCTAGTATATAGCACGTGTTTAGAGTTTTACAAACAAAATGTTTATGTTTATATAACTATTTTACCCACAAAACAGTAAAATACTCAAGGAATGTAACTTTATAGTAAAAATTATGTAACATTCTCGTAATGATTTTATTTACAACGAAAAAAACATGTTGCATTAAATATTTTGAATATAACTAAAAACCTACTAATCATATAGGATGAAAAACGCTTTCCTATATTTTTGACTATATTACAAAGTGTTAACGACTTATTACGAATGGTTTGTAATTGTGTGTTTTCCCCAAATCCGAAAAAATCTGTTGCTATAATGGACACGAAAACAACCGCAATGGAGGCTATCATGAAAAAATTAATTGGTATAGCAACAGCAGCAGTTTTTGGTCTTGGGATTTTCACATCATCTGCTAATGCAGAAACTGTTGTAACAACAGACGTACTAAATGTACGAGAAAACCCTACTACTGAATCAAAAGTTGTCGATAAATTACTAAACGGGAATAAAATAGATGTCCTAAATACAGAAAACGGATGGTCAAAAATCAATTTAGATGGTAAAGAAGCATTCGTAAGTACAGATTTTACAAAAAGCATCTACTACGTAACAGCAAACGTATTAAACGTACGTGCTGAAGCGAACACAAACTCAGAAATTCTTGGAACGCTGAAGAAAGACGATATGATTGAAACAACGAACCAAGTACAAAATGAGTGGTTACAATTTGAATATAATGGGAAAACAGCTTACGTTCACGTTCCTTTCTTAACAGGTACAGCACCTGTTATTGAAAAACAAGAAACAGCTGCTCCTGCTGAAGCACCAGCTAAGGCTCAAACACCTGTAGCACAAGCAAAACCTGCTGTGAAAGCTGCTGAAACTAGCGAACCATCTGATGGTCGTGAGTTAACTGTTGTAGCTACAGCATATACAGCTCACCCGAGCGAAAACGGTATCACATATGGCGGCCGTGTACTAACTGCAATGGGTCATGACCTAACAGCGAACCCAAACATGAAAATGATCGCTGTGGACCCGAAAGTAATCCCATTAGGATCTAAAGTATCGGTAGAAGGTTACGGAGAAGCCATCGCTGGAGATACTGGTGGTGCAATTAAAGGTAACCGTATCGACGTTCTACTTGGATCAGATAGCGCTGCTCAAAAATGGGGACGCAAAACTGTTAAAGTAAAAATTTTAAAATAACCAATGACTGCTAAATGACAAGCTAGTTCTCTTTGTTGAGAGCTGGCTTTTATTTTTTTATAATAGCTTATAAGGAGGATATGCCCATGAATGTACATGAAAAAGTAGACTGGATTGGTACACCCAAACCGTACATATACAAAAATGAAGTAACATATGACGCTACTTCCATTGACTTTTCACTCGCAAACGATGACAATCGCTATAAATTAATTATGCTCAACTCTGAAGGAAATACACATTACAAAATTGTACAGTATGGGATAAAACCAGGATCCCAAAAGCCATTTCCTATCGACATTCCATTTGAACAAGACATGTTACCAATTATTGAACAAATACTACATGATCCATATGTACAAGCAATATTAAAGGAAACGCGCTTCTAATCGAAAAAAGACTATCTCCATTATAGAAATTGTGTTTTTGTATTAGCGAGTCAAACCAGATACATCCTCTGATTTCAACGTATTATTTGTACCAAGAGAATGATACAACATCTTTCCATTTCCATTCACAGTTACAATATGTTCGTTATGAAAGTTTTTGAACTTCACCGAGCCATCACCGTAACGAATGTGGTACTCTTCATATGTTGTTACTTTATATTTCGTATCACTTTGACGCTCTACATTACGAATTTCCATCGTTAATAAAGTGAAACTTTAATCAGTGGGGTTTTGTCCATCCCCCACTAATTATGAGCCCACACCAATCGGGCTTTTACGGGAAGTTATCTCCTACCTAACTTCCCCGCATTTGCCGAATTTTGAGGTGAGAGTCTTACTACCCGTAAATAGCGGGATAAATCTTCTGTAATTCCTTTTTTGTGTACATACTGTATGTAATCTAAACTTCATTTTTTCTGTTTTGAGCATTTTTTGTTTATAATGGTAAAGGAAAGAAATATGTGTACGGAGGAATATTATGCTGCAACACTCAATTACGAAAGATGAAATTATGATGATTGCGAATGAGTTCGTTCAAGGACTAGATCCACAGCAAGTAGCTGATCAGGAACATGTTGCTACAGCTCGGCACCTATATCGTAGTGGTGTTGTTTATAACGTTGATTTTGATGGCTATACGCTATCTGGAACTGTAGATGCGGAAGGCAGCGTATATAGCGTTCATATCCCGATTCGTAATGTCGCTGAAAGCTATTGTGATTGCTTTGCACCAACGCAATGTGAGCATATGCTCGCTGTATTATTATCTGCAGCGTCTAGTTTCGGGCAAGTAGGAGATGTATTAACTTTATTTAAAAATAATACGAAACCTTCCCTTCCTCCTATTCGAACTGCAAGACAAGTATTACAATCATCAGCTTTTGAAGAAACAGATTATAAAAGTTGGCAGTCGTATTTTGAAAAAGAATATGATTCATTTAAAAAAGAACAAGCTCGGCTTACTTATAAACAAATGTATTTTCTTATGAGTATCTTTACGGACTTCTATACAAAACTCGAGCGGAAAGCCCCTCGTGTTATTGCGATACATGAATTATTTAGACTACATGCGGTACTTTATTGCTTTCAAAAATTATTAGAAGAAATTCAAGCATTCGAAGTAAACAAAACGTATTCTTATCACCAACCGGTTAACGTCGTTCGCCTATTTGTAGATAAAATTGAAGCAATCGTTCGGGATTTACAAGCAGAAGCAATCCCTTCAGAGTCTGAGCAGACTTTACAAGAAACAGCTCGTCTCGTTCACGAAGTATTCTTCACCACCGACACCTATACACAAGAGCGATTTTTCATTTATCGTCACATATGGAGTGAACTCTTAAACAATAAAAAGCAAATGCAAGAAGAAGAAGAAAAACGAATCGATACGAAAATCAATCCACTTTCCAAAGCATTAGCATCTTCTCATCTACTCTTTTTAAATGACGAAGACCTATTAGCAATGGACTTGCTAAAAAAACAGCATGCTTCTGTTGCAAGTCTTTACTTCTATTGGTTAGAAGAGCTACTAGGCGCCATGCAGTGGGATCGTGCGAAAAACTGGCTTTCCTTTACGTATAAACAAGTAAAGCAAACGATACATGAGCATGAAAATCTATTCTTCATAAAAGATATCGTTCGGTTATTTGTAACCATGTACGAAACATATGCAACGCATACAAATGAACAAGCCGGATTCGAAATGATTTTGCAAGAACTATTACCATATAGTTTCGCAAACTACGAACAATACGTACTTGCGAAAAAACAGTATCGCACATGGGCAGAACTTCATCTCTTATATGGATTTGAAGCAATTGAACTGTTGAAAGAGCCACTGAAAGATATTGAAAAAAAAGCGCCAGAAGCGGCACTTCCTCTCTATCATCTTGCTGCTGCCCAAGCAATTGAAGAACGAAATCGTAAATCATATAGACGTGCAGTTCGCTACTTAAAGAAATTACGGACATTATATAAACGATTAAAGCGCACCGATGAATGGGATGCTTTCATTATTCACATCGCCAATCTGCATTCACGTCTGCGTGCACTACAAGAGGAATTACGGAAAGGAAAATTAATCGATGATCAATCAAACTGAAGTAACAATTAGGCTCCAGCATGTTAGTCAAGGTTGGTTCCTTTGGGGAGAAGATGACAGCGGTACTCCATTATCCGTAACAAGTTGGAAACGAAATGCATTTACATGGCACTCCACTTCCTTCTACGGCACGTTTCTAAAAGAAGCAACCTTTGAAGGGAAACAAGGTGTTATGCTAACAAACGCACAAGCATTTGAATACATCGCAAACAAACCGGTGAACTCCTTTGCACATATTCAAATGAACGGTCCCATTACAGCACTTACAAAAGATGCCAATGAATTATGGGATGCCTTCGTAAATGGTAGCTTCGTACCTAATATGGAACGTTGGTCTCAGCAACCATCTTGGAAAGTTCAAAATACACCAATTGAAGATGACACATTAGCAGCTCTTTTCTCCGCCGCGGTAAATGAAAGTATATTACAAGATAACCGATCAAATGACGGATGGGAGGATGCAAAGAGACTATATGAACATTACAACTTTACGAAAAGGCAGCTACAAACAGCGCTACATGAAGAAGATTGGCTTCGAAAAATTGGTTACATTGAAGATGACCTTCCATTTACAATCGGCCTAAGACTGCAAGAGCCACAAGAAGAATTTGAAATGTGGAAGCTTGAAACGATTGTAACACCAAAGCGCGGGGCACATCGCATATATGTATATGAAAACATCGATTCCTTACCGAAAAGATGGCATGATTACGAAGAACGTATTAAGGAAACGCAAGAAGGCTTTAGTAAGATTGTACCGTGGTTAAAAGAAGGTGATACGTTCCGAAATGAACTCTTTGAAACAGAAGCGTGGAGCTTCTTAACAGAAGCAAGTAACGAGTTACTCGCAGCAGGTATTACAATTTTATTACCATCATGGTGGCAAAATTTAAAAGCAACAAAACCGAAACTACGCGTACAGCTGAAGCAAAAGGTAGCACAAACGCAATCTTTCTTCGGCATGAATACACTCGTTAATTTTGACTGGCGCATTTCAACAAACGGAATTGATTTATCAGAAAGCGAATTTTTCGAACTCGTTGAACAAAACAAACGTCTATTCAACATAAATGGTCAATGGATGAGACTGGATCCAGCCTTTATTGAAGAAGTAAGAAAGCTAATGAACCGTGCCGATAAATACGGACTAGAAATGAAAGATGTCCTCCAACAACATTTATCAAATACGGCTGAAACAGAAATTATAGAAGAGGATAATCCGTTTACTGATATTGAAATCGAACTAGACGGATATTATGAAGAGCTATTCCAAAAGCTACTCCACATTGGAGATATTCCAAAAGTAAATGTCCCTTCTTCACTAGACGCAACACTTCGTCCGTATCAACAACATGGGATTGAGTGGTTATTATATTTACGACAACTTGGATTTGGGGCATTATTAGCCGACGATATGGGACTTGGGAAAAGTATTCAAACGATTACTTACTTACTATATGTAAAAGAAAACAATCTCAAAACAGGCCCTGCATTAATTGTGGCACCGACATCCGTCCTTGGAAATTGGCAAAAAGAATTTGAGCGTTTCGCACCAAATTTACGTGTCCAATTACATTACGGAAGCAACCGTAGTAAGGGAAAAACATTTAAAGACTTCCTTCAATCGGCAGATGTTGTATTAACATCTTATGCATTAGCTCAGCTTGATGAGGAAGAACTTACTTCGTTATGCTGGGACGCTGTTATTTTGGATGAAGCACAAAATATTAAAAACCCACATACGAAACAGTCGAAAGCAGTACGAAACTTACAGGCAAATCACAAAATCGCTTTAACCGGCACACCGATGGAAAACCGACTTGCCGAGCTTTGGTCTATTTTCGATTTTATTAATCATGGATATCTCGGCAGCTTAGGAAAATTCCAGCGTCGCTTCGTGACACCGATTGAAAAAAGCCGTGATGAAGGGAAAATCCAACAAGTTCAACGTTTCATCTCACCATTTTTACTACGTCGAACGAAGAAAGATCAAACAGTCGCATTAAACCTACCAGATAAACAGGAACAGAAAGCTTACTGCCCACTTACTGGTGAACAGGCTTCCTTATACGAACAGCTTGTTCAAGATACATTACACAATGTAGAAGAATTAAGCGGGATTGAACGTCGCGGGTTTATATTACTAATGTTGAATAAACTAAAACAAATTTGCAATCACCCTGCTCTTTATTTGAAAGAAACAGAACCGAAAAACATCGTTGAACGGTCTATGAAAACAAAAACGTTAATGGAACTTATCCAAAATATAAAAGATCAAAACGAAAGCTGTTTAATCTTTACTCAATACATCGACATGGGGAATATGCTAAAAAGCGTGCTAGAAGAAACCTTCGGTCAGCGCGTCCTCTTCTTAAACGGTAGTGTACTGAAAAAAGAGCGGGACAAGATGATTGAGCAGTTCCAAAACGGAACGTATGACATTTTCATCTTATCATTAAAAGCTGGCGGAACAGGATTAAACTTAACTGCTGCCAACCATGTCATTCACTATGATCGTTGGTGGAATCCAGCGGTAGAAAATCAAGCAACAGACCGCGCATATCGCATCGGTCAAAAACGATTTGTTCATGTTCATAAACTTATTACAACAGGAACATTAGAAGAGAAAATTGATGAAATGTTAGAACGAAAACAATCACTAAACAACGCCGTCATTACAAGTGATAGTTGGATGACTGAACTATCAACAGACGAATTAAAAGAATTACTTGGTGTATAAAGTGAAACTTTAATCAGAGGGGGGTGTCCATCCCCAACTGATTATTAGCCTTCACCAATCGGGCATTTACGGATAGTTAACTCCCATCTAACTTTCTCGCATTTGCCGAATTTTGAGGTCAGAGTTTTACTGCCCGCGAATAGCAGGATAACCATAAACAAAAGGAGCAAATCTCGAAATGAGATTAGCTCCTTTTTCTATTCCAAAACCAATTACTTATAATAATCCCCGTCAATCCGCCGCACGTATCAAGCAATGAATCTTGCCACATCGGTGTACGGTCTCCCGTAAACCATTGATGGATTTCATCAAATGTTGCATATCCCGCAACGAAAAAGAGGGCATATATAAAGCATCTTTTTCTCGAATAACCCGATCGATAAAAAGCATAATATATCAATGAACCGAGCATAAAGAACACCATAAAATGAGCACCTTTACGAAGGAAAAACTCAATAAATCCACCTACACCTTTATTTGCAATACTAACAGGTGTACCTCCACCATAATCGATAGATACCCATGAAAAATGCTCTTTCACAAACTCAACATTTACATATTGTTCAATATCCGAACGCATATCCTGCTTTTTATATGGCTGTGCTGAAGAATAGAAAATAAGCCCCATCCATAACAATACAGGAATCCAAAATAACCATTTACGATTCATTCTCCGAAAGCTCCTCTCTTATTCTTATAAGAGTATCAAAAAAAAGAAAAAATTTCACGCCAAAACATGACATTTGCATCCTATTTATAAAGTGAAAGGGGGTGATAAACATGGCGGTTGAAACAATCGTAATGGACTTAACTTTACGTCTTGTATTAAACAATGGATTGGATAAGAACGGAAAAACAGCTTTCAAGAACAAACAATTCAAACGCGTTAAAACGAACGCAAACTTAGAGCAAATACACAATGTAGCTCGTGCCCTTGCTTCTTTACAAGAATCATCACTTCACGCTGTACAACTTGTAAGCACGTCAGATCTTGCTAACTTATAAATAATAGGGAGGGAATAAAGCATGCAAGTACTAGAATTGATTTTTGCGAAAGAAGATGGAAAAACTGTTGTTTTTTCTATCGATAAGCCCATTACACCCATCAATGCACAAGTCGTAAATCAAGTAATGGATACAATTCTTTCCTCATCTGTATTTTCATCAATTGATGAAAATACCCGAAAAAAAGGAGCACGCCTCATAGAAAAAAATGTATCCGATGTTCCAATTACGCTATAAATGAAAAAGACGAATCTGCATCATTTTGCAGATTCGTCTTTTTTCTTCGGCATTTCAATCGGAATAAAAATCTTTGAAAAACCGACGCATACATATTTATAATTTTCCCCACCTAAATCAAACTCGGTCGTATATGTTGAGAAGAAAATATAATCATTTCGCTTTGTATAATGGTCGATTAATAATCCAACTTGTGGCTCAACATACTTTTTGGCCAACTTCTTACCTGCCGATGCTAAGTCGCCTAGAAGTCCTTCTTTGTTTTCTTGTTCCACCTCGTCTAGCTTCTTATTCACATCATTACGTTTCATAAACTGCTTTGCTGCCCAATCCGTATATTCTCCTTTACTCGGATTACTATTTGCTAAATACACTAGGAAAACAACAGCTAGAGCTATAATAATATACCTTTTCTTCATACTATTTCACCGCCTACTCTTTTCTATTTTCATATATATGTACAAGTGATGCAAATTAGAAAGACTATCACGTATTGATTGTAAACAAACAACCAAAATTTACAATACAAAACAAAAGATTAACAGTTAATTTACTTAATTCTTATATAATTATATTCGGAATAAAAAACTTTAAGGAGGGTCAATTATGCCAATATATGGTATTTGTTCTATTATTACTAATTCTACAATGATGATCGAACCTTATGCAGATCTTGTTTATCGTACAATGATTACAGAAAGCAATGGAAATATTAAGTACTCGACTCAATCAGCTATGGAACTTATAAAAGAAGCCTGTATAACATATGTTCATTCTACTTATCAAGGTAGGCGGGATGCAATTCAAACGAGCTTTAACTTCAAACAAAACGTTCCCATTCCTATTAATCATAAAGAATATATTTGCGCAATTCCAACAAAATCTCCTTCATCCCTAGACTGCATTTGGCTATTCTATAATCATATCTATAAAGTAGAATTCTCTATTAATCATAAAAAAGCTAAAATCCATTTCTATAATGGTACTACGGTACTCGTCGTTATTAGTTATCACCAAATGCTACAACAATTATGGAAAGCTGGACATTTATTATCACAAATGAACATGCAAGATTCACCAAAATTTAAAGAAACAAAAAATACACTCTATCTCTTAAACAACCAATTACTCCCTGATTAAAATAAAAAAATACTGGAAGGGAAAGATTTCATCTACCTTCCAGTATTTTCGTTACCCCCTTACACTACCCCTCATTTTTTCGAGCGCTTGCCGGTATATCCATCTCGTTTGATAGTATGTCATTCCCATTTCAGAAGCTATCTCACCCATTTTCTTCCCTGTAAAGAATCGCTCTGAAATGATATGCTTCTCCCTTTCATCTAATACGCTCATAAAATCCTTTGCCTTCGTTCCTATATCTTCAAACTCAAATCGTTCATCATACTCTCCGACATATACATATCTCTCTTGCACCGCACATTCCTTCTTCAATCTTTCCAATATATAACCACGTACCGTTACGGTAGCATACGCAGGAAAACTTCCTTTCTCCTCCTCATATCTTTCATATGCATACCAAAGACCAATTAAACCGCATTGATAATACTCTTCATAGTCTTGATAAATATTTAACCTCTTTATTTGATTTACAATCATTCCTTCATACAAAACAACTGTCTCTTTAAAAGTCGCTGGCTTCACACAGTACCCTTTTCTAAAAGGTATACCTCTTTATTATTCCGCGGTATCTCTACAATATAAAAAGAGAAAGAAAATTTCATTGTGGGTAATTTCAAATACTACTGCCGGAATTTGAAATTCTACTAGGCAAAATTTGAAATTCTACTAGGGGTATTTGAAATAGGGGTGCAAATAAAAAAGTTCCCCCTACATTAGGAGGCCAATAAAAAAGCTGCAATTACTTTTTTTATAATTGCAGCTTTTCTTTCTAGTGACATAAAACATCACTATTATTCCATCATTCCTTTTACCGCTCCAAAGCCGATTGTTAAGATAAAGAAGATAACCATAAGAATTGTTGCTTTCTTTTTACTTAAACCAGCTGTAATTTGAAGACCTAACCATGTAATAACAAATCCCCAAATTGTGAATACTTCAATGCTATGTGCGATACCTTGTACAACACCGCTACTTGAAGTAAAGATTGGACCTAAACTCGTGTACATTTCTTTTCCTGACCCACCTAAAGCAAGTGCTAATACAATATTTATTAATAGACCAAGTGAGGAAATAATGCTAGAGTACACGCTAATTGTTAATAATTTCTTATAAGAAGTATCATTGCTCATTAACATCATTAACACTTTATATACGGCAGCAATAATGAAGAAACCGATTACCATACCGATAACACCAAATGCAAAACCAGTGCCAAAAGTCATGGCAGGTGAAACATTAATCCCTAATTCTTGATTAAGCTTGATTGACTCAGGTGTTAGAGAGTATACATACGTACCAAGTCCTCCAGTAACCCCTGATAATAAAGAAAGTAGCCAAAATGCACCCCAAACCGCATTACTATTCTTCATTCTCTCAAACTGCACACCTGGAGATGTAATCATTCCAAGTAATGATGGCTTTTTCGAACCTACATCTTGCGTATTAATATTCGCTTCCATTATAACGCCTCCTTCTATTTATATAACCCGTTCTAACGGGCGGTTCACATCCTCTTAGCTCGAGGCTACGAACCGCCCACTAGAACGGTAATATGTAGCCGAGAATACCTTTCCTCTCTACTACACTTGTACATTACTCATAACGTAATGCTTCGATTGGATCTAATTTCGCAGCTTTATTTGCTGGAATTAATCCGAAAATAATACCAAGTGTCATCGAGAACAGCACGCCTCCTACAACAACTTCCCATGAAACGAGCGGTGGCCACTTCGCGAATGTGGAAACAATATATGCCCCGCCATATCCAAGACCAATTCCGATTAACCCACCTAGAAGCGTTAACATAACGGCTTCAATTAAAAACTGTAATAAAATTTTACTACGCGTTGCACCAAGCGCTTTACGTATCCCAATTTCGCGCGTACGCTCCGTTACAGATACGAGCATAATGTTCATAACACCAATACCACCAACGACTAGTGAAATACCAGCGATACCGCCTATAATCATCGTCATAATACCAGTTACTTTAGAAACACCTTCTTGGAACTCTTTTAAATTCACCAATTCATATTTACCTGGAATATCGCTTGGCTTACGACTATTTAATACATCAACAGCTTTCTTCCCCGCTGTTTCTAAATTGTCTACGTTTTTAGATTGAATTGCGATACTTTGAATTTCATCTGTTCCGTATAAAACAGGCCATAAAGTGAGAGGAATTAACATTTCCTCAGCCTCAAATCCCATAAATTCATTATCTGATTTATAGACACCGATAATTTGCATCGGTTGTCCTTTCATTTCAATAATTTTTCCTACTGGATTTTCATCTTTAAATAACGTCTCTTCTGTTTTCGTACTAATCATAACAGCGTTATTTCCTTGTGAAATATCAGATTCATTTAATGAACGACCTTTGACCATCTTCACTTTATTTACTTCAAAATACTCACTATCAAGTCCAGTAACATTAATCATTGACTTTTTATCATTAATATCCATTGTTTCCATCGTATTATTCGTCGTAATAACATGAGAAACATCTTTAATTTGCTTTACTTCCATAATATCTTCTTCTGTTAATTTCGGGACTTGATGCCCCCCCATACTAAACTCATCATTAATATCTGGTTTAAATTGAATTGGCATAAGGTTATTACCAGAACCAGCGATTTTTGACTTTAGCATCGCTTCCCCGCCTTGCCCAATCGCAACGACAGTAATAATAGAACCAACACCGATAATAATACCGAGCATTGTAAGAGCAGATCGCAGTTTATGAGCTAAAATAGAAGATAAGGCAATCTTTATACTATCTAGTAAACTCATACTGCACACCTTCTATCTTCTGTAATCTCTCCATCTCGCAGTATAATCCGGCGAGATGAATAAGCCGCTACCTCTTCTTCATGTGTAACCATAACAATCGTTGTACCTTCTGCATTTAGCTTTGTGAAAATATCCATAACTTGCTTACCAGACTTCGTATCAAGCGCCCCTGTAGGCTCATCGGCCATAATGAACGTTGGATTATTCGCAATCGCTCTTGCAATCGCTACACGCTGCTTCTGTCCACCTGATAACTCATTCGGTAAATGATGCACGCGGTCTGCTAAACCTACTTTACCGAGTGCCTCAAGCGCACGTCTGCGGCGCTCCGCTTTCTTCACGCCACTATATATGAGCGGAAGCTCAACATTTTCCACCGCAGAAAGACGAGGCAGTAAATTAAAATGCTGGAACACAAAGCCGATATATTCATTACGAATTAAAGCAAGTTTTGACTCATCTGCTGTTAAGATATTCACATCATTCAACATATATTCGCCTTCTGTCGGACGATCTAAACAACCAATAATATTCATAAGCGTTGACTTACCAGAACCAGACGGTCCCATAATGGAAACAAACTCACCACTCTGAATCGTTAAACTAATACCATGCAAAATCGGTACTGCAAGCTTTCCTTGATAATACGTCTTAGCAATATTATTTAACGTAATCATTTCTCTTTCACTTCCATTCCGTCATATACATTGTCGGAAGGATTTTTAACCACCTTTTGCCCCACTGTTACGCCTTCAGTAATCTCTGTCCAATCTCCATCAGTAGCACCTTTTTTCACATTTTGTTTACGAAGTTTTCCTTTCTCTTCAATATAAACAAATGCATCTTCGCCTTTTTCAACAATGCTCTTACTTGGAACAGCAATCATCGTCTTATTCTCTAAATTTACTTGTAGCGAAACGTGATAACCTGGAGATAAACCGTCTTGACTATCAAGACTTGCTTTATATGTATATTGAGACATATTTTGAGTCGCTTCACCCATACTACCAGCCTGCGCCATCTCCGCGCTCGTTGGGAACTCACTTACCTCTGTAATCTTACCTGTCCACTTCTTCTTATTATTCGCTTTCGCAGTTACAGTGAATGTTTGATCCTTTTGAATTTGTGACTTCTGAAGCTCAGTTAACGTACCTTGAACTTGGAACGGATCTTTAGAAGCAACTTGTAAAAACGCCTTTCCTTGACCACCCAACGCTTGAGATGAACTTTGCGCCGCATCTTTATCTAACTTTTGAACAACACCAGCAAAATTACTATAAATCGTAAATTCTTTCTGCTTTTTATTTAACTCTTCTTTCTGTAACTTCCCTTTCTCTCTCTCAAGGTCAGTTGTCTTTTGTGTCATCTCTAACTCACTTACTTGCTCGTCCATCGGATCTGTTACTTCTTTCCCAGCTCCGCTATCTTTCGCCTTCTTAATTTCTTTCTTCAACGAATCAATCTTCTTTTTCCCTTGCTCATAACGCATGTCCGCCATCTTCTGATCAAGCTCAGCTTGTTTCATTTGCAAATTAATTTCTTCATTATCATAAGAGAATAACTTCGTTCCCTTTTCTACCTCTTGCCCTTCTTTTACCGCAATATCTTTCACTTTTCCTTTACTCGAATCCGCATAGAAACTTTCAATATTCCCAGGCTTCACCTGACCAGAAATTAACTTCGTATTATTCAGCTTACGCTCTGTCACTTTCTCAAAACTCACAGCATCCGTATTCGCTGCACCCTTCTTCTTCCCTTGCATAACAAAAATATTAATTGCTGCCACAATAACAATTAGTGCAATAACCCCGATAATAATCCATTTCTTCTTCTTGTTTGGAGTACGAACCGTATTTGGTAACATATTCTCTCTCCTTTTATAACTTAATAGTTTAATAAACACTTGAATTGTATAAAACCTTCTGAAAATGAATTACGTATTATTGCATTCTTTTTACAAAGTTTTACACATTCATTTATATTGTAACAAAAATTCCAATGGTTAGAAATATGACATCTTATCTTTTAAGATAGTTTTAAGGAAATATTATATTATACAGAAAAAGCTATCCAAAATGATAATTGGATAGCTTTCCTAATAAACAATTACGCTACTTTAGAACCTTTTCTCTCATGTCCCATTTGAACAATCAGTAAGAAAATTGTTGATAAAATACCGCCTGCTAACAGTAACATGAAACAACCATCCCAGCCAGAACGATCAACAATAATACCAATTGCTGCGTTTGCTACGAAGCTTCCTCCAACATAACCAAACAAACCACACATACCAACTGTTGTACCTACTGCAAATTTCGGTACTAATTCCATTGCACTTAAACCAATTAAAAACTGTGGTACATAAATTAAACAACCGATAATAGAAACTGCAATACTCACAACAAGAACATTAGTTGCTTGCCAATATACGATTGTTCCAACAACAACCCCAGCCATACTAATAACACATAACGGCATACGTTTTCCTTTGAATAATTTATCGCTTAAAAAGCCGACAATTAAAGAACTTGGAATCGCTGCTGCCTCAAATATTGAATACGCTGCATGCGCTTCTGTTTTTGTAAAACCTTTAACTGTTGTTAAGTAAATTGGTACCCAGTTAATTACACCGAAGCGAATTAAGTAAACAAATGCATTGGCAATACATAAGAACCAAACAAATTTATTTTTCACTACATATTTTATTAAAATTTCTTTTGGTGACATCTTGTTAGCATTATCTGCTTTTTCAAGATTTTCATAATCATTACGATATTCATCAATTGGTGGAAGACCTTCAGATTCTGGTGTATCCTTCGCATTAATCCATACTAGAACTGCAATTACCATAGCGATAATTGCTGGGAAAATAAATACGCCACCTTGCCAATGACTTTCACCAAAAATACCTACACCAATTCCAATGAATGGCGGAACAAGTAATCCACCAACGTTATGTGAAATATTCCAAAGGCCTGTTTTCGTACCACGTTCTTTCTTTGAAAACCATTTTGTCATAACAATACTACAAGGTGGTGCTCCCATACCTTGTACAATACCGTTTAGAACGAGTAATGTTAAAATCATCCCAAAGGAAGATGCATAGCCGAAACAAATATTAACAAGCCCAGATAAAAATAAACCTACTGCAATAAATCGTTGAGCAAATGCCTTATCCGATAAATTTCCCATAAAGAATTTACTAAGTCCATAAACAACAGCCATTACTGCGCCTAATAATCCAATTTGTGTCGTGCTAAATCCGTACTCGTCTACTAAATACGTAGTAGATAAATTAAAATTACTACGAACTAAATAATAAGCAGCATACCCAACTGAAATCCCGATTAACACACGAATACGTAGTAATCGATATACTTGATCAATCATATTCGCTGGCAATCTCTCAATTGCAGGTGCTGGCTTAAGCCATTTAAACATATATTTTCGTCTCCTTTTCTCACTTCTGAGAGAGACGTTGCCTATTCCATATCTCGATTATTCTACTATTTGATATATTATTGTTTGTCCTTCTAACTGGCTGTCCTTCTATTTCTTTCGCATTCTTCGCAAACATCGTTGGCACACCAAACGAAACTTTTTCTAACATGTGACCCGCTTCTTCTGATAAACAATAATCAATAAATAAATCTGCAATAATACCACTAGGTGCACGTTTTAGTTTCGAAATCGCATTAACAGATACTCCTGTTTGTTCCGGTTCGTTACTTAAAATAGGAAAACCTTGTTTTTGAAGCATTCTCTGATCTCCCATAAAATTGATGCCTATCATATATTCACCACTCGCAACAAGTTCTGCTGGTATATAACCATTCACTGTTACTTCTCCAACTTGTCCTGCAAAATACTTCACATACGCCTTCGCTTCCTCTTCACCTAAAGTATCAATAAGTGATTGAAAAAACGTATATGCTGTACCTGAAACATTTGGATCGGGCATGACAATCTTCCCCCTATATACTGGATCTAATAAATCTTGCCACTTTGATGGATATGGAATACCAAGCGGTGCTATTTCTTCATCCCATCGCTCTTTATTAATTGCAATTGCCAGTTTCTCCACTTCATAACCGTACCAATAACCGTCTTTATCTTTAATAGTTTTTGAAATACGATTCACATGTTGACTTTTCACAGGAATAGAAAGATTCTTTTGCTTCATCATTTGATGCGCATCTACTGTACCGCCAATAATAATATCTGCCTTCGGGTTTTCAGCTTCCCCTTCTACTCTCCGAAGAAGTTCTTTTGTCGATAGGCGAATAAATTCATACGTACATCCGCGTGGTTTACAAAATGACGAAAGCAAAGCTTCACCAACTTCCTCGCGAGCCGCTACATACGCAACAAGATGACGATCATCCAAAATAGGGAGACCACTTTTATTATATTTAATAGAGGCTATATCTCGAGAGCAACTAGACATCGCTCCTCCCATTACTAGCAAAAAGAAGAAAAAGGCTATCTTTCTCATGACACATTCTCCTTTACGAATAAAGTGAAACTATACTTAGCGGGACCAATCGGGCATTTACGGCAAATTTTCAGGTAGGAGTTTTACTACCCGTTAATGCGGGATAGCTCTGCCAGAGAGCCTTTCATATACATGACATTCCCGTTATTATCCCCGAGATATTGTACAACAAAGTACGATGGGTACACAGAAATCGCAAGAATATCTTCACGCTCATTCCTTACACGCTTACCTGTTTTATAAGCGGTAATATAAGCAATCGATTCATTCTGCGATTGTAATAGTTTCTGAATTTCTCTGTAATCTGTAATTTGCTTTGCGTACCGAATAGAATCAAGTATGTGTGTAACGTTTATAATACGCACTTTATCCCCTTGCCGTACTATAACATCCTTTGCTGATGCTAAAAAATCACTAATACGTTCTGGCGTGTAATACAGGCTTAACAAATACGTTTGAAATGCTGCAATCATAGGATCAGCACCCTCTTTTCCGTACACATGATTCTCATACTGGAACAAGTCACCTACTGCAAAAGTACATTTATGTCCATTCAAGTACGTTACTTCTCCAGTAAATACTTGTTCTTGATTCTTCGCTTTTCTCGGTTCTATTCGAATTCGATCAAAGAATGAAACAATTGTATGCAAACGCACTTCATCCGTTATAACAATTTCTCCCCACTTTTCATGCCTTATTTTCATTTCAGTAGGCAGGGATTCATTCACTCTTTGTAAAACAGTTTGTTTGTCATTCACAATTGTGATTCGATTATATATTTGCTTCTCCATAACATAAAACAAAATAAGAGAAACAATCATACAAAGGACAAACATAGCAATTTGAAATGATAGCCTTTTCATTTCTGCCTACCTCCAAGATAAAAAAACGTTGTTTCGAAAATATCGCATAATTGTTTCATAAATGTATCATTTAACCACTCTCAAGTTTTTTATATCTTCCATCCGTCTCGGAAGTAAAAATGTAATAAATATCGTAGTCCCAATCTCTTCACTACTCTCCATTCGCATACTTCCGCCTTGCTTATTCATAATCTCCTGACAAATATACAAACCATAACCGTTCCCATAACTAGAAGAAAGTATTTTACCTCCTGGAGACTCATTCCACTCCGCAAGCACGCCCTCATCTATACCGATACCATCGTCATGAACAAAAACCTTTGCCTCATGCTCATTTACAATTACATTCATTAGAATTTGCGTAGCATCACTATATTTAATCACATTATCAAGCACGTTTAGAAAAATTTGCTTCGTCTTATCGAAATCAGCAACGACATGTACATCTGTTAACTCATTTATAACTTCAATCTCAAACTGCTGCAGGCGCGGTTTCACAATTGAAACTGCTTCTTCTGCCAACTCCTTTATATTTACAACTGTAGGTGACACTTCAAATGTGCTCGTCCCATATTTTGAAGACTTAAGCAGCTCTTCTACAAGTGATAATAAACGCTCACTTTCTACAGCTACATAATGAAGACTCTCCTGTACATCTTCCTTAGATTGTAACTTTGGAATTAAATCCACATAACCGATAATCGCTGTTAGCGGTGTTTTCAGCTCATGCGTAATTCGATCTAAAAAATCTTTCTGTTTCTCTTTCTCTTCCTTCAACTGCTTAATATGCAGCTCTATTCCATCAGCCATCGCATTAAAAGATGCTGATAGCTGCGCAATTTCCACATACTCATTTAGCTCAATCTTACTTTCATAATCTCCATTCGCAAGCCGTTGTGCCATTTGTCTCAACTGATCAATCGGCTTATGAAGAGACTTCGCTAAACGAACCGCAAAGAAAATACATGCAGTCACTAAGCAAAGTGATGTCATTAAAAACGTCCAGTTCACATTTGTTAAAACTTCCTTCTCATCCGTTAACTCATTTATAAAACGAATGCTCCCAATGACATCGTTTCCATAATAAACCGGACTTGAAAATAAAAGAATTGGTGCTTGCTCTCCTTCCGCAAAAACATAAGCTTTCTTACCCTTTAAAGAACTCTTAATATCAATATTTCGATAAAGTAACGCTCCTTTTTGTGTATCTGCAACAACATCTCCATTCTTTCCAATCATCTGTACACGGACACCCATCCGCTTCGCTAAGTACGAAGCACTTAAAAGCGAATTCGAATCTAGCGTCTTGACTTCTGCTTCTTTCTCTAAATGATTCATCATATAAATTTGCGCCTCTACACTTAACTTTTCAAGAGAGTTTGCTGCATTATAATACATATTCTTCTCTAATGAAATATAAACAACCATATACAAAAGAAAAAGAATTGGAATTAACAATCCAACTATTCCAAATACCATATTTCGTTTTAACGACATATCATCACCACTTAACAATCCAGCTTATAGCCAACGCCATAAATTGTCTTAATATACTCACCGCTCGTACCAAGCTTCTTTCGAAGTCTCTGTACCATAATATCTACCGCTCTCGTATTTCCGATATACTCAAAACCCCATACTTTCTCAAGCAACTCATCCCTCATAAATACACGCTGCGGATGCGAAACAAACAATTGACATAAATTAAACTCTCGGTACGTTAACTGAATTGCTTGTCCACTAACATGTACTTTTCTTTCCTTAGGATACATCGTTATCTCTCCTGCTCCGATAACTTCGTGGCTTATCGTTACCTCTGTCTCCTTCACACGCCGCGTCATATTCTTAACCCGGAGAATAAGCTCCGCATAATTAAAAGGCTTTGTCACATAATCATCCGCACCAAGCTGTAAGCCAAGCAATTTATCATTCATCTGACTCTTTGCAGTTAACATGAGTACTGGAATATCCCTATCCTTCTCACGGAACAAACGAAGTAATTCATATCCACCTGTATCCGGAAGCATCACATCTAAAATCAATACATGAGGCCCTTCATTCCACTTCTCTAAAGCCTCTTCCCCATCAGCCGCTGTCAACACTTCATATCCTTCCATCTCCAACTGCATCCGAATCAAATTACGAATACTCGATTCATCATCAACTACAAGTATTTTCATACGCCGTCTCCTTTCATTTCGTATTATAGTACAGTTTAGCAAAAATAATAAAAAAAAGAGAGGATATTGTCGAACATATTTTGTCGACGATACCCTCTCTTTCACTTATTATATTTATTTAGTATATCCATTCGGTTGTTTTTGATGCCAATTCCAAGCATGCCCAATGATTGTCTTCACATTTACATACCTGGGATCCCATCCTAACTTCTCTTTTGCCTTCTGAGAAGAAGCAACTAAACGTGCTGGATCTCCCGCACGGCGCGGTGCTACCTCAGCAGGAATTTCATGATTTGTAACTTCACGAACTGCATCAACGATTTCTTTTACACTGAAACCATTACCATTTCCTAAATTATAGAAATCGCTCTCTCCGCCGTTTTGTAGGTCCTTAAGTCCTAAGTAATGAGCCGCCACTAAATCTTCAACATGAATATAATCACGGATACAAGTACCATCTGGTGTATTATAATCATCACCAAACATCATAATCTTCTCACGTTGGCCTAATGCTACTTGTAAAACAAGAGGAATCAAATGCGTCTCTGGACGATGATCTTCCCCAATCATACCTGTTGGAGTTGCACCAGCCACGTTAAAGTATCTGAAAATCTTATATTTTAAGTTAGACGCTTGGCTATACCAATGAAGCATCTTCTCGATTGCTAACTTCGTTTCTCCATACGTATTCGTTGGATTTGTCATCGTTTCCTCAGTAATAAGATTAACATCTACCTCACCATACGTTGCTGCAGTAGAAGAGAAAATGAACTTATCTACCTTAAACTCATCCATTACCTCTAATAAGCAAAGTGCACCATACACATTGTTATTATAATATTGAAGGGGCTTCTCCATACTAACCCCAACTAAAGAATCAGCTGCGAAATGCATAACCGCCTCAATATTTTCTTGTTTAAAAACATCTCTTAAAAATGCTTTATCACGAAGGTCACCATTATAAAACTTCGCACCTTCCGTAATTGCATCTTCATGACCAGTTTGTAAGTTATCTACCACTACTACAGATGAACCTTCATCTACTAATTTTTTCACAGCGTGAGAACCGATGTAGCCAGCTCCACCACAGATTAGAATTGAATTCATTGTTTTCCTCCTACATATATTAGGATTTTCCACTCACTTTCTTATTATAAAAGGTATACGATTGCTCGTATACCTTTTGTGTACCTTCCATTACTTAGCTACAAAATAATCCGTTACATATTGTGCCCAAACTTCATGCCCTTTTTCACTTGGGAAACCGAACTCTTCTTGTAAGTAAGGTAAACTAACCTTTACTTTTGTTACTTCACTTACTTGTCTGGTTACATTCACAACATTCTTATTCAGGTACAATTTACGGTACACTATCAAAGCAACAAACCATAAAAAAACAAACCCAACTCCTTACAAAGAAGCTGAGTTCATTAAACATTACTTTGTCAATTCAAGATGTGCTTTTAATTTATTCGTTAAATCTTGTTTTGCTGCATCTGGAACATAGTAGTACCAAATACCATCAGCGGCTTTATGACCGTCTCCTGGGATTTGAATCTCTTCACTATTTTTCAAGCAATCTTTATAGTTCTTTTGCATATCAAACATTTGACCTTGCGTTAAGTTTGTCTTCACATTCTTTTGAATTGCTGTTAGTACATCCCCATAACTTGTTAAAGAAGAGAAGCTCGCACCTTTTTTAATAACAGCCTGCATCACTTGGCGCTGACGCATTTGACGCCCGAAGTCGCCACGTGGGTCTTGTTTACGCATACGTGTGAATGCTAGGGCTTGGTCACCTGTTAAATGAATATTCCCTTTCGCAAAATGATGTCCATCCTGCGTAAATTCTAAATCATTAGTTACTTCTACGCCGCCTACTGCATCAACGATATCTTTAAAACCTTCCATATTTACCTCAATATAATAGTTAATAGGAACATTTAAGAACTTTTCTACAGTTGCAACGGACATATCTACGCCACCAAAGGCATAAGCATGGTTAATTTTATCACTTTTCCCTTTTCCAACGATTTCTGTATACGTATCACGAGGGATACTTACTGTTTTCATTGAATTATTTTTAGGGTTTAACGTAATTACCATTAAAGAATCTGAACGCCCTTTATCCTCACCACGTTCATCTGCTCCTAATAATAAAATTGACACAGGCTCAGAGTTATTAATTTTTTCTCCAACCTTATTATTGTTTTGATCACGCTTTAGAGGTTTATGAACTTCCTCTAATGTTTTTGACACAGAAGAATATACATTATAGGCATAAATGCCTCCACCTATAATTAGTACTCCAATAATACCAAGTACCCAAAATAAAATTTTCTTTTTCATCATACAAACCTTCCTTCTTAAACCTATCGTTGACCTAACCTACAATACATATACATCCTATTATACATACCATAAAACAATTTAATAAAACTAAATTATATATCCATCCACAAAAAATAGACAAACAACAATTATTTATCGTTATTTGTCTACTATATATCTTAATATATTTATTCTTTCTTGTCACCAAGCGCAAAAGTAATTTCTGTCTCACAAGCAATTTCACCATCTATAGTTGCAATTGCTTTTCCTTTTCCAATTGCCCCTCTTACACGTGTCATTTCAACTTCTAAACGAAGCTGATCTCCTGGGCGAACCTGGCGTTTGAAACGGCAGTTATCAATACCAGCAAAAAATGCCAAACGACCACGATTTTCTTCCTTTTTTAGCATCGCCACAGCACCAACTTGTGCTAAAGCTTCTACAATTAAAACACCAGGCATTACAGGATAGTTTGGAAAATGCCCATTAAAAAACTCCTCATTAGCTGTCACATTCTTTATTCCAACAGCACGCTTTCCTTCTTCTACTTCTAAAACTTTATCCACCAGTAGAAATGGATAGCGGTGAGGAATTATTTCTTTAATTTGTTGAATATCTAGCATACTCTTCTCTCCTTACAAAATATTGGTCATACCACCAGAAGTTATGCTATTATTATCCCATTTTAACTCTTATTTGTCATTATAAAAACAGATTTCAAAATTCTTCTTGCAAATAAAAAAATGTATACACTCTTTTCAATATATATTATCATTGACACGGAGGTTGAAAAGAGTATATACCAAGTTAGGGAAAGGCAAATTATATCAGATATATTAAGCCTTAATGTCGTATTCATGATTTATTATATATGACAAAAATAAGAAATTAAAACCTAATTTTCGACCTTTTTCGTATTAATTCCCTAATATTACTTAATATTTCTCTATTTTCCTTCCATTCTCTTAAATGTTATATTTAGAAATATAAATTTTAATAAAAAAAAATAAAAACATCTTATAACATAGATATTAGGTATTATGATAAAATGAATATAAAGTGAAACTTTAATCAGTGGGGGTTTTGTTCATCCCCGATTGATTATTAGTTGAACCAATCGGGCATTAACGGGCAGTTGATTTCCCACCTAACTTCTTTGCTCAGCCGAATTTGGAGGTGAGAGTCTTACTGCACGTTAATGTGGGATAAAAATTTCGACTTAACTCTTCAACTTCAAATATATTGGCTTTTTAGAAAGGGGTAAAAAATGGCACAGGGTTTACATACTATAGAATTAACGGCCTCCCCAGATCAAATTTGGAGCTTTGTTAGTAATATAAATAATTGGGCTCCACTAATTGCAGGCTATGTTAAACATAAGATTATTGATGATAAACATTCAACTTGGCGTTTGCACGGTGATTTGGGATTTATTAAACGAGACGTTAGTCTAAATGTTGAAATTATTGAATGGCACATGCCTAATAAAATTAGCTTTACAATGACTTCTCCAACCAAGAAGTTAATTGGCAGCGGCTTTTTTCATGCTGAATCAACCTCTCCCTCTACTACAAAGGTAACAAGTCAGTTAGAAATAAAAACAACTGGTACAGGAGCCTTCATTTTTAACGGAGCAATAAAACCATTTGTTCCTAAAATGACAAAGCAACTTTCTAAAAAAATGGCAGATGAATTAATGAAACAATTATAAAAAACACCTCTAGGATTCATTTACCAATAAATCCTAGAGGTGTTTCGTATGAAAGTTAATTATGAACCATTTCTTTTTTTAATAACTTCTCCATATAACCTAATAATTCATTCTTTAACTCATCATGCTGTAATGCCATTTCAATTGTTGTCTGAATGAATCCAAGCTTCTCTCCAACATCATATCGCTTTCCTTCAAAATCATAAGCAAACACTCTTTGAATCTCATTTAAACGCTGAATAGCATCCGTCAACTGAATCTCGCCTCCAGCTCCTGTTTGTTGGTCTTCTAAGAACATGAAGATTTCAGGCGTTAACACATATCTTCCCATAATCGCTAAGTTGGATGGTGCTGTTCCTTTTGCTGGCTTTTCTACAAACTTACTTACTTGATAACCACGACCCTTTTGTACTAGTGGATCAATAATACCATAGCGATGCGTTTCGGTTTCTGGAACGGTTTGAACACCGATTACCGATGATTGTGTTGCCTCATATTGATCCATTAATTGACGTAAGCATGGCGTTTCGGCTTGTACAATATCATCACCAAGTAAAACAGCGAATGGCTCATTACCAATAAATTTACGAGCACACCATACAGCATGACCTAAGCCTTTCGGTTCTTTTTGACGAATATAGTGAATATTAATTTTGGAAGACTCTTGCACTTTCTCGAGGATCTCATACTTCCCCTTTTCTAATAAGTTCTGTTCCAACTCAAAAGAATGATCAAAGTGATCTTCAATAGCACGCTTTCCTTTTCCAGTTACAATAATAATATCTTCAATTCCAGATTCAATCGCTTCTTCTACAATGTATTGAATTGTTGGTTTATCAACAATTGGTAACATTTCCTTCGGCATTGCTTTTGTCGCAGGTAGAAAACGCGTTCCTAATCCTGCGGCTGGAATGATAGCTTTTCTTACCTTTTTCAATACAAATCCTCCTAAAAATATCCCTACTACTAAATGATATATTTATATAATAACACAAAGATAACAATCACCTTACTTTGAAACATCCAAAATTGATATCTGATTTATTATTGAGCCATTTAAAGAAAATTTAAAATCAAATTTATTAGAACGATAAATGTATACGGAACTATCTTCAGCTTTTAATTGCCCCTCACCTATTTGTTCTATTAATTTTGAGTTTGATATTCCTATATTTTTAATGTTTATTTGCTTAGCAACAGATTGATTATTATATAAAACATCAATATCTTTATATTGTGTTAGCGTCCCATCTGATAATTTTTGTTGGTCTTGTGGAATACCTATTATATCCGTTATCCCTTCTCTACTTTTCCCTAAAAAGGTAATAAATTGCTCAAACTCCTGAGGAACCCCATCTAACCTCTTTAATTTACCGACAATTTCCTCAAATGGTAAAACGTTCTCAAATGGAATAGATTTTACTATTTCTTCACTGATCCATCCTTCTTCACCATTATCAAAAACTAGCTTCAACCAATTAACTCCAGACACTTCTTCTTTTTTCTGATCTTTTACTACAAATGGTGTACCAAACACTAAAGTATTAACCACTTTTCCTTCTAACGTTGGTTTGCTCCTCACACGGGCCCTTGCAGAATTTACATATCGAACATCTAAAGTGGAAAGTGGATTTTCTACTTTTTTAATAGGATTCACTGTTTTTTCCTGTTCTTTTTTTAGATCTTTTGCCTGTAACGACTGAAAGATAGTATCTTTTTTCCAATACGTTACTCCACCAACACTTATAAGCAGTATAAGGCTCATTAAACCTATAAAATACTTATATTTTGTTGGCTTTATCTTATTTCTCTTCCGATGCGAATTCTTTCCTCTTAGTATAGAGACATAATCCACCGTCCCTGCTGAAGGCTCTTTCGAAACATTGTTTTCCTTTGTTAACCCTTTTCCTGCCTGCTTCTCCATTGCTCCTTTTTTGAATTTTTTCTGTTCTTCTTTACTCATCGCCTTGTATTCTTTTAAGAAACTTTCATACTTTGGCATTACTTCCTCAATAGGACCATAATCTCTAATTTCACCGTATTCAAGCCATAGGGCCTTTGTACAGAATTTCTTCACCTGTCCTAAAGAATGACTCACAAAAAAGATTGTTTTCCCTTGTTTTTTAAATTCTTCCATACGTTTTAAGCATTTATCAGCAAATGTTTGATCACCTACTGATAAAGCTTCATCAATGATAAGTACATCTGGATTAATACTAACTGAAATTGCAAATCCTAAGCGTGATTTCATTCCGCTAGAATATTTTTTTACTGGCATATCAATAAACTTACCTATATCAGCAAAATCAATAATCTCAGGCGTTAATTTTTCAATTTGTTGTTTACTTAATCCCATCATTAAACATTTAAGCTCAATATTTTCTTTGCCTGATAATTGATTGTTCAACCCAGCTGCAATAGCAATAAGTGCAACTTTTCCTTTAATATCAATTTTTCCTTTTGTAGGCGGTGTAATTCCAGCGATTAAATTAGACATCGTCGATTTTCCTGACCCGTTTACCCCAACAATACCAATTATATCACCTTTCTGAGCTACAAATTCTAAATTTCTTAATGCATAAAAGTCTTCACCAAACCCTTTAGGATATATAATATCTTTTAATTTATCAGAGTTTTTGCTATGCATCTTATATTTTTTTGTTACATTATGAAACCTCACTGATTCATTCATTTTTACAACCCTCATCATAGATAATCTGCAAAGTGTTTTCTAAATTTCACATGTAACGCCGCACCAATTAACAACGCAACAAGGACAAAAAGCCAAAAATATAATGCATAACTTAGATCTTCATAAAACCAGCTTGTTCCTAATAAAGCAGCCCGATATCCATCCACAATATAGCAAAAAGGATTTAACTGCATAATTTTTTGAAGGACAGATGGTAATCTTTCAGGGGTCCACAATATAGGTGTTAAATAAAGCAACATTCGCATAATCGATTGAACAATCATTTGGACATCTCTTACAATTGTTGCTAACGTTGACGTAATTAAAGAAAGAGAAAAGATTAACATAAGGGTAGCAAACATATAATAAACAAGCTGAATATAATGAATCGAAATACCTTGACCCGCTACTAAAAATAAAATGGTCACAATGCCGACAAGTATCAAATGTTGATAAAGATTAGACATAATTACAAAGCTTGGTATAACACTCATTGGAAAATTCATCTTTGAAATCATATTTAATCTTGTATAAATAGATTTAGAAGCTTGTAGCATTGCCGGGTTTACAAAAAACCATACAACAAGCCCTGCAGATAGCCAATAAATAAATGGTATCCCATTTACTCCCTGACCACCCCGGATTCCTAAACCAAATACAAACCAATAAATACTCATTTGTATTAAAGGGTTCAAAACTTCCCAAACAAGTCCTAAGTAATTATTATTATTTGTACTTTTTACTTGATAAATAGATAAACGTTTAATCAGGTATAGACTGTTTACCTGTTCCTTTAATACCATAACCATTGAATTCATCTTTATTATGCCTCTCCTAAGAATATTTTCTCCACTACTCGCTTAGAAGCAAAACCATCTTCTAAATAACAATAATTATTATAGAAGCTATTGTATTTCTCTGCAAATTCACCTAAATCTATCGTTTCAAACTTTAATATTTCTTTCAACACTTCTCCCGTGTTCATCACAACTGGTCCAGGGGCTTCCGCTTCCAAATCAAAATAAAAGCCTCTTAACTTATCACGATAAGAATCCATATCATACGTATAAAAAATAATTGGTCTTTTCAAATTTGCATAATCAAAAAAGACTGAAGAATAATCTGTAATTAACAAATCAGATAGTAAATACAACTCATTTATATCGACGTGCTTAGAAAAATCATATACAAATCCTTTATACTTTTCTAAATTAAACTGTTCTGCAACTAAGTAGTGCATACGTAATAAAATGATATAATCTGAACCTAATCTATTTTGTAAAAGATTTAAATCTAATTGTAAATCTAATTTATATATACCCTTACTATAAAATTGATCATCTCTCCATGTTGGTGCATATAAAATAATTTTTTTATCTATCGGTAAGTTATTCTTCTTCTTTAAAGACTCTATTACTGAAGAATTATTACCCTGATATAAAAAATCATTACGTGGGTAACCAACTTCTACGACTTCCTTTTGAAATTGAAATGCCCTTCTAAAGACGTCTGTAGAATAGGTATTAGGTGAAAGTAGATAATCCCAATTTTGTGCTTCAAGATGAAAATTATGCTTATATTTTTCCGTTGTCGTACCTGGCATATGAACTTCTTTCATATCACCCGCTAGTTTCTTAAGAGGCGTACCATGCCAAGTTTGGATATATACCGTATGTTTTGGTTTAGGTAACCATAAAGGCATTCTACTATTTGTTACCCAATACTGTGCACGTGCTAATAGAATAAACCAACGAATTGAAAATCTTCTTACATACGGAATATTTTCTGTATCAAATTGCGTTGTATGGTTTTTATTTACACTCCAAATCATTTGAAAACCCATGTCATTTTGTAGCATATATTCATATATAGCTCGTGGGTTACAACTATACTGTTTTCCAGAATAACTCTCAAATAAAATTAATTTCTTTTTGGGAGGCAAACAACTACAGAAAAGAAATACTGCCTTACATATATTTTTTACAATACGATGATTTTTTATTCTTCTTATAAAACTCATGTTATTTACACACCTTCTAATTCAGTTATTCCATACTTATAATATATTAATGTAGAACCTCGTCTTTTCCCGCTCTTCCCATTAATGTGTCTATTTCTTCTTTTGCATTTTTCCCATTAAATAAAACATTATATATCGCATTCGTAATTGGCATTTCAATATTCAACTTTTCCGCTAAGTGATATGCTGCTTCAGCTGTACGAACACCTTCCACTACCATACCCATATTCCCCAGTACTTCTTCTAAGTTATGACCCTTTCCAAATAAATTTCCAGCTCGCCAATTTCGGCTATGAACACTTGTACAAGTCACAATTAAATCTCCAACACCTGTTAAGCCTGCAAAAGTAATTGGGTTTGCTCCCATCTCACACCCTAATCGTGTAATTTCAGTTAGTCCTCGGGAAATCAAGGCTGCCTTCGCATTATCTCCGTAGCCCAAACCATCTGAAATTCCTGCACCAAGGGCAATAATATTTTTTAATGCTCCACCTACTTCAACACCGATTACATCTCGATTTGTGTAAACCCGGAAATTTGTATTCATAAATAGCTTTTGCGTTTTCTCAGCAGCGTGTAGATGATATGATGCAGCAGTCACAGTAGTGGGATGACGAAGACTCACCTCTTCTGCATGGCTTGGCCCTGAAAGAACAACGATACTCTCAACTAATTCTTTTGGCACCTCTTCTTCAATCATTTCTGAGATACGTTTAAATGACCCTGGTTCAATCCCTTTACTCGCATGAATAACTGTTAGTGGTTGTTTTATGACATTCTTTAATTGTTGCATTACACTACGAATTGCTTTCGTTGGGATAACTAATAATACCGTATCTATCCCATTCATTGCCTCCCCTAGAGACTCATATCCTTTTATTGTTTTAGAAAGTTGAATCCCAGGTAAATACCTTTCATTCGTATGCTTCTCATTAATTTCATGGATTTGTTCTGCTTTATTCCCAAAAATTCTTACTTCATGTCCATTGTCTGCTAGAACCATAGATAGTGCTGTTCCCCAACTGCCAGCACCGATTACTGTAATTTTGTTCACTATAACGTCCCCCTATTTATTCAAAATTTGATTAAAAGTGAGATTTATATGAGAAAGAGTAATCAAAAACGATTGATTACTCCTTAAATATTCCTGAATGATATAATTTACTTTACGTTTAATTCTTTAATTAAGTCTTCCCAAAGTCTTCCTATATTCCGAATTTCATATCTTTTAACATTCTTCAATCCACGCTTTGCAAAATTTTTCCGTTTTTCCTTATCTTCAATTAAGTCTATTAATCCTTCTGAAAATGCATCTACGTCTCCATCCTCGATTAATAAACCATCTTGGTTATTTTTGATAATCTCTGCAGGTCCCTTAGGACAATCAAAACTAACAACAGGAACACCACATTGCATAGCCTCTACAATAACCATCCCGAAGCCTTCAAAACGAGAACTTAATGCATAAATAGAAGACTTTGAAAGTTCTACATCTATGTTTTTTGTAGGCCCCATTAAAATTACGTTGTTATATAATCCGTAACGATGAATTAAGTCTTGTAAGTTATTCTTTTCTCGACCAAAACCAAAAATTTTCAATTTCCAATCTGGATGTTTAACTACAACCTTCCTAAAGGATTCAATTAATAAATCAAACCCCTTTTGCGGCGCTAACCTCCCTGCTGCCATGATTACCTTTTCTTCTAAATTAGAAAGATTACCATTTAAAGGTGGTACTGAATTTGTGATTTTTCTGATTTGAACCTTCGTCCCTTCAAATAATTTTCTATAATCTTCCGTATCATCATTAGTTAAAGTGATTAAATAATCCAACTTTGGATAGCTATCCATTATTGAGCCCTTTAACCTATCTGGATATATTTGGTAATTTAGATGTTCTTGCCCTACTATTGGAATACCTTTATTAGCATACTTCGTAGCAAAAATATTAAAACTAGGGCGAGTTGTAATAAGAATTCCTGAATCAATACTTTTTATATAGTTATACATCTTAATATCAGTCAATAAAGAAAAGAAATGATACGCTTCATCATCCGGATGAATTAAACGACTTTTCATTCTTGATAATTTATTTGCAAATTTAGCTTTCAAATCTGTTCTATCTTTATTTCTTTCAACTAAGTCTTGTAAAACTGTAACCTTTATCCGTGGATCTATTTCAAAAAAACCTTTATTACGATGTCTGAATACACTAATTATTTCGATATCATATTGATTTTGTGCCAAGTAATTAGCCACATTCAACACCGTACGACCTGTTCCGCCCATCCCAAATATATCAAAAACTAGAAAGTGAATCTTCATTAAACCCCTCCTATCTTAAGTTATTTCCTTAAATACAGCATCTATAGTTCGTTTAGCAGCCTTACCATCTTCTAAATGACAAAACTTTTCTCTAAACTTTTGATACTTCAATTTATATTTTTCCTGTACAGTATCTATTTGATGGAGGGCTTTGAATAATTGATTTTCGTTTTGAACTAATGGTCCTGGCGCTTCGTTTTTAAAATCTATATAAAATCCTCTAATTTGAGATCCATATCTTAATAAATCATAAGTAAAGAAAATCATAGGTCGATTTAAATTAGCATAATCAAACATTACTGAAGAATAATCTGTTATTAGAACATCAGATATTAAATATAAATCTTGTATATCATTATAATAAGTTACATTATAAACAAATTTTTCATAACCTGTGATATGCATTCTAGCTGCATCGAAATAATGTAATCTCAATAATAAAACATACTCATCCCCAAATTCTTGTTGAAACTTATCTAAATCAAACCTAAATGTATATGGTTCGTGTCTTTTTTCGTAATCTCTCCACGTAGGTGCATATAAGATTACTTTTTTGTTTGGACTAATATTTAATATTTTTTTAATCTCGTTAATTCGATCTGTGGTATTTTGACTATAAAACATATCATTACGAGGGTATCCCACTTCTAATACCCTTTTCTTAAAGTTATAGGCTCTTTGCAATATTTGAGACGTATAATTATTTGACCCAATCAAATAATCCCATCGTTCATTCCGCCTTATTAATTCAGGTGAAGTATTCTCCGCATACGCAGGCGAATTAGGATCTATATCTAACCCTAATCTCTTCAAAGGAGTCCCATGCCAAGTCTGTAAATGAATTGTTCCATTTCGTTTTTCATAAAAATCAGGGAAATTACCATTATTTACAAAATATTTCGCGATAGCCATATAGTAATAATACTTAATAGAGCCTGGTTGTACTTTTATAGCATTTCCTTTGATTTCAGTCTCTAAATTTTTAATAATCCAAACAGCTTTCATATCTCTATTTTGACTTAACATTTCTTCATATATAGCTTTTGGATTACATGCATAACTGTTACCATAATAACTTTGAAACACGACTGTTTTTTTATTAACTGGTAAAACTTTGTTTAATACGCGATAAAATGTCCCTTTATTTTTTTCAATAAGATTCTTCATAAATGATTTTCCGTTTGAATAATCTGCTGTGTTTACATGAACTTTTTCAGGATTTACATTCAATGCAAACTTTGAAATATAATTTTCAAACTCTACTTGACATTCAATAGAGTCAAAACGAATATTTTTAGCTACCTCTTTATAAATTTGAGCCAAGTGTTTATACGCCGAATCAGATACAGCCTCAAAATCAAACTCTACAAGGTTTTTTCCTGTTTTTCTTAAAGTACACAATAATGGTAATTCATATACATTTCCATTTGGACCTTTTATACGTATTCTGCCTTTTGCATGCTTAGGCACTTCACTATTCGGTTTCATAATGTTTATTTTACCAATTAATCTCATTTCTTTAGGACTGACAAAAACATCTTGTATATTTTTGTAGAAAATATAATTTCGAATAAGAATGGATACTTCATCATGAAGAGTATAGTATGGCTTAATTACTAATGCCTTATTAATCGAATTTGTTACTAGCTGCTGTGGAAATACAATACACTTTTGTTTATTGCTTATCCCATCCAAACGGGTTGCTAAACGATAATTCTTACGATTGATTCGAACATATAAATCCCAAGTTCCTTCTCTAAGTTCATTTTCTAGTGCCATCTTTTTTATGTCTATTGAACAAACAAATTTTGAATCTTTGATTTCTATTGGTAGCGGTAAATACACATCTACAAATCGTTTTTTTATTATTAAAGAATGTTTACCGTCTAAATTCGAATAATCATTCTCATTAAAGATTACCTCCCCATGTATATCTATTCGATTATTTTCTGCGTATATTACCTTCGCTTCTGCATGTACATCAAAATTATTAATGTACATTAATAAATCATTACTGTCAGCTTCACTTTTTAAAGAAAATGTTCTTACGCCCTTATCCGTTTTAAAAAATTCGCCATCACTCGGATGATTTATTATTTCATTATCTCCCTTGATAGGAATTAACTTCTTCACTATTTCATCTTTATTTGTTTTAAATTCTAAATCAATAAAGATTTTAAATGCTTGATTTTCTATTGACTTTAAATTTTTTAATAAATCAATGGCGATTGAAAAACCTGAACCATTGTAATTTTGGTTTAAAATACCATATTTTCGAGTTACATCTTTCCTCGTTACATTTTTACAAGACAAATAATATTCTTCGTTATCCTCCTCTGTACGTATCACTATTCGTTTTTTAGTATGTGCATTAGGTATAATGTCAAATCCTGAAACAAATGCATACCCTTCCAAACATAATCGGCCCTCTTCATCAAAATGACATGTTTCTATTTTAGCAACTCCATCCGCCACTTCACATTTAAAAGATAAATTCTCCTTAACGGTTGCATAAGGACGAATAATCCCTCCATTAAAACCAATTAATTCGGGGAACTCTGTAGTTAAATTTCTTATTCTATACTTTTTCTTACTTTGTTTACTCTCCAATAACACATATGCATCCCAAATACCATATGAAACAGTTTTAAATAAGTTATTAATATTAATATCACCCGTTAAATCCAAAGCATTTGATGAACGTTCTTGCTTCAGAGAGTAGGACAATTTTTTTTTAGTTTTTCTATGAATTAATACTAATTTAGAAGTGTACGTAACTTCACTATTTTCATCATTGAAATCCAATCTTATTTTTATATTAAACTTATTATCACAAGTTATTGAATTTAAAGAACACACCACTTTTTCTTTATGCTTCCACAAAAAACTAAAAAAATTCATTTTGCACCTCTCAAAGCTAAATTAAATTTATATCTCTATTTAAAGATTTGATCCACAAATTTTTTGCTAGAATTACCTTCTGAATATTGACTCCATTTCTTAGAAAATATTTTTATATTATTTATGTTGAAATTATCATTTTGGATAACTTCGATTAATTCTTTTGTTGAATATATAACTGGACCAGGAACAGTAAAATGATACTCTCCTATAATTCCCCTTTGTTGTTTATATTGTTCCAAATCATACGGATAAAAAATCATTGGTTTATTTAACAAACAAAATTCAAATGGGATTGAAGAATAGTCGGTAATTAGAAAATCAGTTACTAAAAATAGTTCATTAATATTTGGGTAAAGGGAATAATCAAATATAAAACCTCTATATTCACTAATATTACCAATCTTATCTCTAATAGCTGGATGTAACTTAATAAGAAGAACATAGTCTTGATGTAATGCTTTGTACATTTCTTCTATGTTTAAGTGCAAATTAAAACGTTCAATCTCCTCATCCCTAAACGTAGGAGCATATAATATTATTTTTTTGTGTTTCAAAATTTGATTTTCAACTAACAATTTATCTACAATTTTCTTTTGACGCACTTCATCAAAAAATAAATCTGTACGCGGTATACCAGTCTTAATTATTTGATTTGGCCTTAAATCAAATGCATTCATATAAATAGTTGCTAACGCATCTGATCCCACAATAATTCTGTGAAAGTTATTATAAACTTTTACGAAACGTTTCTGGGCTCGTTTGCTCCTTTCTTTAAAAGCAGGAGCTAACAATCCGAAATTTTTAATAGCACCTGCTGCATGCCATAGCTGAATACACTCTGTCCCTTTCCTGAACTTAATCGCAGATAAAAAACCAAAATAATTATCAATAATAGTATATTTAGATGTCGCTAAATGATAAATCGCTTCAATCATATTCACTATACTTAGTGTTTCAAATTGATAAGATTTTAGATTTGGGTAATCTTTCAATTTATATTTACACGTAGGTTTATATAAAAATACAACCTCAAAGTCCAAATTTTCCTCTTGCATTTTTTCATATATAGAAAGTGCATTTTCTCCATATGACATTATAAAGGTGACTTTTTTTTGAATTGAAAATACTCTAAATATGTTAAATAGTAGTTTAAATATTATGAGGTATATAGCAATTTTTATTTCTCTTATCATAGGCGTTATCTAGCAACTTGCAATAGCTCTTTCTTGATTTTTGTTGTAGAAATCCCTGCTGTACGTGGTAAATATATAACTTCACAGTGTTCTTGTAAAAAATCAAATTCACCTTTCCAATCATCGCCCATTACAAAAACATCTACATCATGTTCTTGTACATCTCGTACTTTTTGTTCCCAATGATTTTCAGGAATTACTTTATCCACATAACGAACCGCTTCTAAAATCATTTTGCGGTTTTCAAAACTATGATATGATTTTTTATTCTTTAACTTATTAAACTCATCTGAAGAAACTGCCACGATTAAATAATCGCCTAAGTCTTTCGCTCTCTTTAATAAGTTAATGTGTCCCCAATGCAATAAATCAAAAGTACCGTATGTGATTACCTTTTTCATGCTTAAGCGCCCCCTACAAAAGATTTTTCTCTATCGGTAAAAAAAGTAAATCAAAACGAACTTTCCCCGCATCATTAAAATAACGAAAGCTCTCTGTAAATCCATGAATTTACATATATTTTACATTTACTTCACACGAAATTCACAATAAAAATTATAGCATAATTTCTATTGACAAACTACGCAAATATGATTCCATTTATTGTCATATTTAGTCGAAAAAAGTATTTTCTTATTAATTGTGGTAGGGCTTATCTTCATTTTTTAATTACAAAAAAGCAGGAAGAAAATATTTTCTCCCTGCTTTTTTTGTAATTTTTCACCTTATTTCAATGCACGACGTGGTAATTTATCAATATTCTCTAACATAATACCTGTACCAACAGCAACACATTGCATTGGGTTTTCAGCAATTAATACTGGTACTTTTAGTTCTTCTGCTAGAAGCATGTCGATACCGTGTAATAAAGCTCCTCCGCCCGTTAGAATAACACCGCGGTCGATAATGTCCGCAGATAGTTCTGGTGGTGTGCGCTCTAGTACACCTTTTGCAGCTTGTACAATGATAGCTGCATTTTCTTTTAATGCTTCTGTAATTTCTTCAGAGCATACTGTAATTGTACGTGGTAAACCTGTTACCATGTCACGTCCGCGAATTTCAAGTTCTTCGCTACGTGCACCCGGGAATACTGTACCAACTTTAATTTTAATATTTTCTGAAGTACGTTCCCCGATTAATAGCTTATACTTACGTTTAATGTAGTTTAAGATCTCCAGATCAAACTTATCGCCAGCCATTTTGATAGAGGAAGAGGTAACAATATCACCCATAGAAAGTACGGCAATATCTGTTGTACCTCCGCCAATATCAACAACCATGTTTCCGCTTGGCTGGAAGATTTCCATGCCAGCACCAACTGCGGCTACTTTTGGTTCTTCTTCTAAAAATACTGTTTTACCACCTGAACGCTCAGCAGCCTCACGAATTGCTTTTTGCTCTACAGATGTAATATTTGTTGGACAACAAATTAAAATGCGTGGTTTTGAAAAGAAGCTCTTTACATCCAATTTGTTAACGAAATACTTTAACATCGCTTCTGTAATTTCGAAGTCTGCAATTACACCATCTTTAAGTGGACGAATTGCTACAATATTACCAGGCGTACGTCCCACCATACTTCTTGCTTCTTCACCTACTGCTAATACTTTACCTGTATTACGATCAATTGCCACAACAGATGGCTCATTTAATACAATACCCTTACCTTTAACATGAATTAATACGTTAGCCGTACCTAGGTCAATTCCGATATCTCGCGCAAACATTCCCGTTTTTTCCTCCTCGATATTCAAAATCAGGTTACACCCGAATTCTTTTACACCTAATTTATGATTTTATCATAAATTTAACAGAAACGTAATATTCACAAAAGGAATTCTTCTGAAAAATATTACCGAATGCACGCGAAATGTTTGCTATCGTATATTTATCCCGCATTAACGGCCAGTAAAACCTCACCTCAAAATCCGACGAATCAAGGAGAATTAGGCGGGAGATCAACGGCCCGTAAACGCCCGATTGGTGGAAACTAATAATCAGGGGGCATGACCCCTGATTATTAGTTTCACTTTATTGACGTACAGGCTTTTCTACATCTTCTCTTCTATACTTTTGTTTTGTTGCCTCTCCACCTCTTAAATGACGAATAGACTTATGATAATCAAGAATTTCTTTCACTTCATTTGCAAGATCTGGATTAATTTCTGGCAAACGTTCTGTTAAATCTTTATGGACTGTACTCTTTGATACCCCAAATTCCTTTGCAATGACACGCACTGTCTTTCTTGTCTCCACGATATACTTACCAATCTTGATAGTTCTCTCTTTGATGTAATCGTGCACACCACTCGCCTCCCTAAATTGGATGTGAGAAGTGTGAAATGAGCCTCGCTGCATACGACTAAGAAGTAAGTGTGAGTGCTGTTTGTAAGCGTTAAACATTCTTGGATTTATAATGAAATGATTCACGATTTCTCACCTCAAACACTCTCTTTGCTTTGGTTTATACCATTGTATTGCCCGCACTACTGATATATGCTACATGTTCAATATTTTTGCGGACTAAGTTAAGAAAAATTACGTTTTTTTGTGAGAAATACGTTAACAATGACTATTATGGCGAAAAAAATGACACCTTATATGAAAGACATCACTCTTCCCGCTCGCATTCTTCCTCTAACAATTGATGGTGGGGAATTTCTTTCTTACTGGCAATGTAATAATATAAAGTAAATAAAACAAACAATAAAATAATAGCAATCGACAGAACAAATAAAAATGACAAAGTATCCCCTCCTTTTTATAATATATATTCGAGAATCTCGTCATTCTTCCTTGTTATTGCAACTTTTTTCTCGAAATTGATTATTTTTATATAGGAATAAAAAAATCAGTTCTCTTCGTGAACTGATTTTTTCGTTTTCTTATTCTTGTGAAGAAGAACCATTTGTTGATTTTTCTTCTTTTTTCGTTTCTTCTTTACCACTTGTTGATTTCTCTTCTTTTTGAGAATTGTCTTCTGTTTTACTTTCTGGTTTCGTGCTTGTTGACTTTTCTTCTTTTTGAGAATTGTCATCATCTTTTTTGCCAGAAGCATTCGTTGCCTTTGCAGCACCTACATCAGCTTTAATTTCTGTTACTGATTTATTTAAGTAACGCTCAGGGTTCACAGCTACATTATCTTTACGTACTTCAAAGTGAACGTGAGAACCTGCTTCTTTATTCATTGCACTTAGACCAGATTTTCCTAACACTTCACCTTGTGCAACTCTTGCACCTTTTTCTACTTTCACATTGCCTAAGCTTTGATAAGATGTTGCTACACCATTTCCACTATCTACTGTTACAACATACCCAAGAAGTGAATCTTTTTCAGCTTTCGTTACGACACCACTTAAAGCAGCTGTAACATCGAATTCTTTTCCATTTTTCTCAACAATGTCGATTCCTTTATTCGGGGAATATGTGTTGTTATAAAAGACAAGTGCTTTTTCTTGTTCCGCCTCTGTTGCTGCATCTTCATAGAATTTCTTCTGTACGACTACTTCCGCATTAGCGGCAGCTGGCATTTTCACTACTTCTGAAGATTTCGTTACTGGTACTGCTGGATTTTCCGGTTGTGTATATGGTGTTGCTTGATCTTGGTTCGGAGCCTTCTTCAGATTAGCTTGGAACCATAGCGCAACCATTAAGATTACCGCTGCACAAGCAATGTATAGTGCCGGAAACACCCATCTTTTTTGAAATAAATGTACTACCTTTTGCGACTTTTTATTATTCCTTCCTCGCATTCTATCATCACCTCAGCAATCATTTTGAACAATATTCACAAATCCTATACAACGTATAACTAATTACTTTTCGACAAAACATGTAAAAATATGTATATAATTCGCAGAATTTCCGAGGAAATGATGAAAAAAGAAAAAACTGGCCGCTTTTGGCTCAGTTTTTTAGTCTAGTTGTTTCTTTTTGTAAACAATCATGCAAAGAATGATAAGACATATAGTGCAAATTATATTGTTTAAAAGATGTTCTTGAATCGCAACAAATCCTTTTCCCTTTATAACTTTTTTCAATGCCTCCATACTTAAATCTTTTAAGATTTTATAAATATTTTGCACGTTTACTGGATCGAGTGCAGATGTTGGTTCATCTAAGAAAAGAATATCTGGTTTGTCAACTCCCACCTACTTATCGTTGGGTTACACTTCACAAGATTAATGTGGAGATATCCTTGCCGATTTTAGATGAAGAATGGCTCTTGCTAACGTTACGCGCTGCTTCATTCCTTTTGATAATTTTTTACTAGTGTTTTTTGTCATATAATAGATTCACTTGCGCTAATACTTCATCCATTCGTTCTTTTTTACAATCGTATAAGTCACAAAATAATAGTAAATTATCATAAATGCTAAATCTTTCATATAAACCGCTATTGTCTGTTAAAATACTAATTCGTTTGTAATCGACGCTACTTGGCCCTGTAATATCTTTACCTAATACTTTTACCGTTCCAACACCATGAAGCAATTAAGAAGTTAAAATTTTTACTGTTGTCGTTTTCCTAGATCCACTCGGTCCGAGGAATCCGAAAATTTCTCCTTGCTTCAACTCAATATTTACATTCATTGCTTCAACTTCAATAACGCCATTCCGTCTCCCCAAATGTTTTTTCTCATTATATTAAACAATTAATGGAAAATTATAGTATTTTAAACAAAATAAAGTGAAACTTTAATCAGTGGGGGTTTTGTCCACCCCCACTGATTATGAGCC